>DAIOGO010000012.1:12118-34456 GCA_036745195.1 Actinomycetota bacterium
ATCTCGCTCACCGTGAGCGACAAGTTGCGCATCGCCCGGCTCCTCGACGATCTGGGGGTCGGCTACATCGAGGGAGGCTGGCCAGGCGCCCTCCCCAAGGACGATGAGTTCTTCGCCAGGGCCCGGAGCGAACTCGACCTGCGACATGCCGTTCTCACCGCCTTTGGCTCGACCCGGCGGCCGCGGATAACCGTGGCGGCGGACCCGCAACTGGAGGCGCTGGTCGCCGCCGAGACCGAGGTCATCTGCATCGTCGGCAAGGCCTGGGACTACCACGTGCGCGAGGCCCTGCGCACCGACCTGGATGAAGGCGTGCGAATGGTGGCCGAGTCGATCGAATGGCTCAAAGCCCACGACCGCCGGGTGTTCTTCGACGCCGAGCACTTCTTCGATGGGTTCCGATCCAACCCCGACTTCTCGCTGGCGGTGCTGCGGGCCGCCTACGAAGCCGGCGCCGAGCGCCTGGTGTTGTGCGACACCAACGGAGGCACGCTCCCCCACGTCGTCACCGAGGTGATCGGCCAGGTACAGAGAGCCCTCCCCGACAGTGAAGTGGGAGTGCACTTCCACAACGATGCCGGCTGTGCGGTCGCCTCGTCGCTGGCGTCCGTGCTGGCCGGGGTACGCCAGGTGCAAGGCTGTGTCAATGGGTACGGTGAACGCACCGGCAACGCCGACCTGTGCTCGATCATCCCCGACCTGAGCCTCAAGATGGGGGTTCCCATCGTCTCGGACACCCAGCTCAAGTCCCTGTCAGCCATCTCCCATCACATCGCCGAAGTGGTCAACATCACGCTCGACCCACACCGACCCTACGTCGGTACATCCGCCTTCACCCACAAGGCCGGGCTCCACACCTCCGCCCTCGCCCGGAGCATGGACACCTACGAGCATGCCGACCCCGAAGTGGTGGGCAACCGCTCTCGGATGCTCGTTTCCGAGCAGGCGGGCCGAGCGTCGATCCACAACAAGGCCAGGGACCTCGGCCTGGTGATCGACGACGGACTGGCGGCCTCGATCCTCGAACAGGTCAAGGCGAAGGAGCATCAGGGGTACCAGTACGAGGCGGCCGACGGGAGCTTCGAGTTGCTGGTGAGAAGGGCTTCGGGTTGGGAGCAGGAGTTCTTCGAGTTGGAGTCGTTTCGAACTTTCATCGAGCGGCGAGCCAACGAGGAGGTGGTGGCCGAGGCCACTGTCAAAGTGATCGTCAACGGCGAACGAATCGTCACCACCGGCGAAGGCGATGGGCCGGTCCATGCCCTCGACCAGGCGCTGAGGGCGGCACTGGTGCGCAAGTACCCGCAGGTCGCCGACCTCCGCCTCACCGACTACCGGGTGCGGGTCCTCGACTCGGCCGACGGCACCGCCGCCCGGGTCCGGGTGCTGCTCGAGACCGCCGACCACGAGACCTCGTGGGACACGATCGGCGTTCACGAGAACATCATCGAGGCCTCGTGGGAGGCGCTGGTGGAGGGGATCACCATCGGGCTTCTCCGCCAGACGGCCGGAACCTGACAGGTACCGCCCGCTATCTGGCAGGGACGGGGCCGGACCGGGGCTCGGCCACCGCAACCGTCGAAGGCTCGGCGGCCAGCCAGATCCAGGCGATCCACAAGACATCGGCCGCCAGCAGATGGAGCAGCGACAACCACACCGGCGTGCCCGCCAGGATGTTGACGACCCCCAACCCGAGTTGCACTGCCACCCCGGCCTTGACGACCCGGGCGGCCACCGAACGCCAACCCTGCCGGGCCACCCACATCGCCTGACCCACGCCGACCACCGTCGCCACCACCGGGTGGATCACCCGCAACCGGGTGAGGAAATGTTCCCCGGCCTCGGGGAGGAGCAACGAAACCCCCTCTTTGGGAAAGAGGGTGTCGGCCAGCGCAGTCACCGCCCCGGTGGCGGCGATCAACCCCATCCCCGCCGCCCCGGCCACGAACCACCGACGGTGCTCCGCCATCCGCGATCGTGGCGGTTGGGGACCGAGCCACACGATGGTCAGGGTGAGGGTGGCGAGGAGGAACAAGGTGTTGACGAGGTGGAGCGGCACCGCCATCGCCCGGGCGACCGATGCGTCGTCGGCCACCCACTCGGAGAAGACGATGAGGGCACCGATCAGCGCTTCCCCGATGATCGCCACCACCGCCAGCAGGGCCCCGCGTCGGGCAAGTGCTCCCTTGGGGAATGCCCGGAACACCGCCACCGCCAATCCGATGACACTCAGCAGTGCCAATCCCGAGACCGCCCGGTGGGTGAACTCGATGGCGGTGGCGCCTTCCAGACGGGGAACGATGGTCCCCTGACAGGTCGGCCAAGAGCGACCGCACCCGGCTCCCGAGCCGGTGGCGCGCACCAGGGCGCCACCGAGGATGGTGAGGATGTTCCAGCCGAGCACCGTCCAGGCGAATGTCCGCAACCGGGGCATCCACCCAGGCTACCCGGGCCTCCGACCCTGTCGGACGGCACCCCTCCACCGACCGAGCGGTAGGCTCGGCCCGGCATGAGCATCTTCGAGAACGTGTTGGACGCAATCGGGAATACCCCCCTCATCCGCCTCTCCCGGCTGCACCCACCGGGCAATCTCGTAGCCAAGATCGAGTACACAAACCCGGGCGGTTCGATCAAGGAAAGGATCGGGGTGGCCATGATCGACGCCGCCGAGCGTGACGGCAAGCTCTCCCCCGGCGGCACCATCGTCGAACCGACCTCCGGCAACACCGGGGTCGGTCTCGCCCTGGTGGGGGCGGTGCGGGGCTACCGGGTGATCTGCACCGTCCCCGACAAGGTCTCGAAGGAGAAGATCGATCTGCTCCGAGCCTATGGGGCGGAGGTGATCGTCACCCCCACCAACCTGCTCCCCGACGATCCCGAGTCGTATTACGGGGTCGCCCGCCGTCTTGCAGCCGAGATCCCGGGCGCCTTCAACCCCAACCAGTACGTCAACCAGGCCAATCCCGACGCCCACCAGGCCACCACCGGCCCCGAGATCTGGCGGCAGACGGACGGCCGGATCGGAGCACTGGTGGCGGGGGTGGGGACCGGCGGGACCATCACCGGGTGTGCCCGCTTCCTCAAGGCCCAGAACAAAGAGGTGGAGGTGATCGGCGCCGACCCGGTCGGCTCGATCTATTCGGCCGGGCCGGGCGACGAGATCCACCAGTACAAGGTGGAGGGGGTGGGAGAGGACTTCTACCCGGAGACGGTCGACCTGACCGTGATCGATCGTTTCATCCGCGTCTCCGACGCCGAGAGTTTCGCCATGTGCCATCGACTGGCCCGCCGGGAGGGACTGCTGGTGGGCGGCTCCTGTGGGATGGCTGCCCACGCCGCCCTCCAGGTCGCCGGCGAGGACGAGTCGAGGCTGGTGGTGGTGATCCTGCCCGATTCGGGCCGGGGATATCTGTCCAAGGTGTTCAACGACGAGTGGCTCGCCGCCAACGGCTTCGCCACCCAGGAGGAGGGGACATGAGATTCGAAACGAGAGCGATCCACGGCGGTCAGAGCCCCGATTCGGCCACCGGGGCGGTGACGGTGCCCATCTACGCCACCTCCACCTACGCCCAGACCGGCCCCGGCGAACACAAGGGGTACGAATACAGCCGCACCGCCAACCCGACCCGTAGCGCGCTGGAGGCGGCGCTGGCCGCCGTCGAAGGCGCAGATCCGCAGGGCGGCGCCGTGGCCACCGCTTCGGGAATGGCTGCCACCGCCCTCCTCGGGTACCTGCTCAAACCGGGCGACCACGTGATCCTCCCCGACGACGCCTATGGCGGCACCTACCGGTTCTTCGCCCAGGTGGCCACCGAACACGGGATCGAGTTCACCGCCGCCGACCTCACCAGCACCGACTCGCTCCAAGAGGCGGTTACCCCGCAGACACGGATGATCTGGGTGGAGAGCCCCACCAATCCCCTGCTCCGACTGGTCGACATCGCAGCGGCGGCGGCGGTCGCCAAAGAGGCCAATGCTCTGCTGGTGGTGGACAACACCTTCGCCACACCTTTCCTCCAGCAGCCGCTGGCATTGGGGGCCGATGTGGTGCTGCATTCCTCCACCAAGTACCTGGGCGGACATTCCGACGTGGTCGGGGGTGCCCTGGTCACCTCGGACGCCGCCTTGCTGGAGCGCCTCCGCTTCCTCTCCAACGCCGCCGGCCCCGTCCCCGGCCCGTTCGACGCCTACCTGGTGTTGCGGGGGTTGAAGACGCTGGCGGTGCGGATGGAACGACACTGTCAGAACGCAGAAGAGGTCGCTCTCTTTCTCTCCGCCCATCCCAAGGTGGCGGAGGTCTTCTATCCCGGTCTCGACACCCATCCCCAGCACGAACTGGCCAAACACCAGATGTGGAACTACGGCGGAATGGTCTCCTTCCGCCCGGTGGGCGGCGTCGAGGCCGCTCACCGGATCGTCACCTCGACCCGGTTGTTCACGCTCGCCGAGAGCCTGGGGGCGGTCGAGTCCCTGATCGAACTCCCATCCGAGATGACCCACATGTCGGTACGGGGCACCACCCTCGAGGTCCCGGCCGACCTCGTACGCCTCTCGGTCGGGATCGAACACATCGACGATCTCCTCGCCGATCTCGAACAAGCGCTGGGCTGAAGCCGTCGAACAACGAGAGGAGCCCCGCCAGGGCGGGGCTCCTCATCGCTAGATCCTCTCGACTGGTTCTTCGAACGCCGAGAAACGGTCGTTCGCCGCGGGTGGACGAAGCCCGCAGAGCCCAGAGGCCGGTGGTCCGAGATGAAGTCGCCACCTACTCCCACAGGGAGGAGCGGCGCATGGTCGAGCCGCTCAGCGCTCGGCCACCTCCAGAGTCCAATGCGTACTACCCAACTAGGACCACCTCCTTTCTCTGGTACGGGGGAGTTTGCCATCCCCCGCCAACAAATGGAAGGCATTTTTCTGACGAACCGATACCCGGCGCCGGCCCAACCCTCAGAAGCCCGAAAGGAGTTGATCGAGCGTCTCGGTCAGCGCGGTCTTGGCGGCGCCGTAGGACCAGACGGCCAGGAGCAGCGCTATGAACACGGCCACCGCCGTGTACACCCGTCGCCTGAGGTAAACGACCCGCTGTTCGGGGACCTCGACGTAGGAGGGGGCCGAGGCGATGCCGACCGGTGCCGGCGGGCGTTTAGGCCGTGGGCGGCTACGCCACCGGACCGTCAGATCTCGAAAACGATCCAGCACCGAAGGGGTGGCGGTCGGGGCCTGGGCGGTACGCAGGTCGCGCCGCCGCATCTCGGGTTCGGCGGCCGGTCCGGCGGACGGCACCAGCCCCGGAACCACGGTCGAGGCGTTCCCAACGTTGTCGAAGGCCGGGGTGACATCGACGCCGGACGGCGGAGCCGTCCCGGAAACCAGGGACGGGGCAGCCGCCGCCGGCACCGGAGGCGGTGCTTCGAGGCTTGCCAGCAGCGCGTCCAACGACGGGAGTGGTTCGGGATCGAACTCGAGCGCTCGAACCACCTCGCCTGCGGATGGACGTCCGTCTTCCGCCTTCGGCATCTCGGAGTGGAGCGGCTCAGAACCTGACTCGCCGTCGAGGAGGCTCTCCTGGACCGGCGGAGGGGTCGCCGCCGGCGGGGCCACCCGAGGGGCGATCTCGCGCAACGACTGTTCGATGGTGGGGTGGTCCTCGATCAGGAGCGGCGGATCGAGACCCGCCAAGGCGAACAACTCGGGCTCGTCGAGCCCGAGCACGGCGGCTAGCGAAGACACCGCCGTCGGGTCGGTGGGGACGGCTTGCCCACGCTCCCAGGCACGAATGGTTGAGGCCGCTCGTCCCACTAGCTCACCGAGTCGCGTCTGGCTCAGGCCGAGACGCTCGCGGCTGCGCCGGACGAGTCCCCCGAAATCTCGGTTGGACACCCGGCCAGACTAACGGTCGGGGCACCGATTCCGAAGGCGGCTAACGTCGCCGGCGGAGGTGTCCGAGCGCCTGGTGGGCTCCGCAGTCTTCAAAACTGTTGGGGGGTTGCAAGATCCCCGGCGGGTTCGATTCCCGTCCACCTCCGCCAATCAGCCCTTGCGTTGGGCGTCCGAGACGGCGATCGCGGTGAGGTTGACCACGTCGCCCACCTCCGCATCCCGCTGCAGCACGTGAACCGACTTGGCCAGTCCGGTGAGGATCGGGCCGATGACTTCGGCGTCGGCGAGACGGTTGAGGAGCTTGTAGGCGGCGTTGCCGGCGGTGAGGGTGGGGAACACGAGAACGTTGGCCGCCCGGTCGAGTTGTCCGTGCGGTCGGCGGGCCCGGATCAGATCCCCCATCACCGCCGTGTCGGCCTGCATCTCCCCATCGGCCGGCACGTCGGGGCAACGCTCGTGGAAGATCTGCACCGCCCGCCGCACCCGGGCCGGCTCGTCGCCGGTGGCCGAGCCAAAGTCGGAGTAGCTGAGGAACGCCACCCGGGGATTGCGATCGAATTGATCGCGTGCCACCTCACAGGCGGCGACGGCGATCTCGGCCAGTTCCTCCGATGACGGTTCGATGTTGACTGCACAGTCCGTGAAGAAGTAGGGCGTGCCGTTGATGTAGACGACGTAGACCGAAGAGGCGATCGTCCGGTGCTCCTCCAGCCGAATGATCTGGAGGGCGGGTCTGATCGTCTCCGGATAGAACGTGGTGAGCCCGCCGAGAACGGCGTCGGCCTCCCCCAGTTCGACCATGAGACAGGCGAAGACGTTGGGGTCGTACACCTGGCGCTGGGCGTGGGCCGCCGACATCCCCTTGTTGCGGCGCAGGTCGAGCAAACGGGTCGAGTAGCGCGCCCGCAGCTCGAGCTCGGTCACCGGGTCGATGACCCGGATCCCGTCGGTGGAGATGCCCATCTCGACCGCCAGTTCGGTGATGAGCCCGACGTCACCGAGCAACACCGGGCTGGCGATCCCCTCGTCGAGCACCCGGCGAGCGGCCCGGATGATGCGCGAGTCGTCGCCGTGGGGGAACACCACCGTCTTTGGCTTCTCCTTGGCCCGGCCCGTGACCGCCTGAATCAAACCGTACGACGATTGGAATCGGGCCCGCAGCCGCTCCCGATACTCGTCGATGTCCGCCAAGGGGAGGCGCGCCAACCCCTCTTTGGTGGCCGCCATCGCCACCGCCGGTGCCACCGTCCACAGCACCCGCGGATCGAACGGCTTGGGTATCAGGTAGTCGGGCCCGAACGAGATCCGATCGGCCCCGTACGCCTTCAGAACCGACTCGGGTACCTCTTGCTGAGCCAGGTCGGCCAGACCGCGGGCGGCCGCTACCTTCATACCCTCGCTCACGCCGGTGGCACGAACGTCGAGCGCCCCCCGGAAGATGAAAGGGAACCCGAGGACGTTGTTCACCTGATTGGGGAAGTCGCTTCGCCCGGTGGCCACGATGACATCGTCACGGGCCGCCTTGGCGTCGTCATAGTTGATCTCGGAATCGGGATTGGCCAGGGCGAAGACGATCGGCCGATCCGCCATCGACCGAACCATGTCCTGACTCACGGTCCCGGCCACCGAAACGCCGACGAAGGCATCGGCCCCCACCATGGCGTCGGCCAGCGTCCGCGCCTCCGTGTCGCGGACGAATTCCAGCTTGAGATCGTTGAGATCGTCACGCCCGGAGTGGACCACTCCCTTGGAGTCGACCATCACCAGGTTCTCGGGCCGCACCCCCAACGACTGGAAGAAGCGGGCGGTGGCGATGCCGGCGGCGCCGGCTCCGGAGAAGACCACCCGCACGTCGGCGATGTCCTTCTCCACCACCAGCAGGGCATTGAGGAACGCCGCCCCGGCGATGATGGCGGTCCCGTGCTGGTCGTCATGGAAAACGGGGATGTCGAGCCGTTCGCGCAGTGTCTGCTCGATGTAGAAGCAGTCGGGCGCCTTGATGTCCTCCAGGTTGATCCCGCCCACCGTCGGTTCGAGCAGTTCACAGAAGCGGATGACGTCCTCGGGATCCTCCGATCCGATCTCGAGGTCGTACACGTCGATGTCGGCGAATCGCTTGAAGAGGACGCCCTTGCCTTCCATCACCGGTTTGCCGGCCATCGGCCCGATGTTGCCCAGACCCAACACCGCCGTCCCGTTCGACACCACCGCTACCAGGTTGCCCTTGTTGGTGTAGCGATAGACGTTGGCCGGGTCGCGAGCGATGGCCAGGCACGGCTCCGCCACCCCCGGCGTATAGGCGAGACTGAGATCCGCCTGGGTGGCGGTGGGCTTGGTGGGCCGAATCTCGAGCTTGCCGGGTCGCCCTCGCTCGTGGTAGTCGAGCGCCTCGCTGAAGATGGAACGGTCGGTCATCGGCTCCTCGGGTCTCTCTGGCGGTCACCCTACCAAGCCCAACACCACCCGGAGGCGGGCACGACCGGGGTGACAGCTCGCTCCTGATCCCCGCAGGCGGATAGACCCCGCACCCCCTCTCGAGCGTCATACGGTTATGAGCGATCGAGCAGTGGAGCATCGCTTGGGAGAACAACCCCTCTACATGGTCAAGCCGACCTTCGAGTTGTTCCACCGCGATCAGTACCCGGGTGTCGGTTGTCACGGGCCGGATGGCGGCTTACCGGACAACCAACTCCACGGGCGTGGCAAACTCAGGGCTGAATGAGCGCAAGCAACGGATTCGACGAGACCGGATACAAGGTCCTCAACGGGTGGCGAGTCGGGCACACCCCCGACGAGTCGACCACCCGCTCTGGCCTGCTCGTCCCGGTCGGCACCAAGGAAGGCAGTGACGCCCTGGCATTGGTCGATGTCCGCACCGGACAGCGATTCTGGGCGGTGCCCGCCGGCGCCTGGCGCTTCATCTGGCCGCCCACCGGCAAGCCGGTGATCGCGGTGCGCGAGTCCCAGATCATCGCCGAGGAGGAGCTGGACCATGTCGGCTCGGAAGGCCAGTACCTCTGAGACCGAACGGGCCGAAAAACCCCGGGCAGAGACCCGCCACGACCGGTAGCTTGGCCCGGTGACCCGCGAACATCAGGCTCGAGGACGACGCCGTCTCACCGCCACCGTCACCGATCTCGAGGTGCGGGTTCAGCGGGCATTCCTGGTAGGCGTCCAGCTTCCCTCCATCGACCCGGGCGAGGCCGACCGCTCGCTGAACGAACTCGCCCTGCTCACCGACACCGCCGGATCCGACCCGGTCGACATGGAGCTGGTGCGCCGGCAGTCGCCCGATCCGGCCATCTTCATCGGCAAGGGAAAGGCGCAGGAGCTGGCCGGGCTCACTCAGGCCCTCGACATCGACGTCGTGGTCTTCGACAACGATCTCAGCCCCGCCCAGCAGCGAAATCTCCAGAAGCTGTTCGAGTGTGACGTGGTCGACCGGGAAGCGGTGATCCTCGACATCTTTGCCCAGCACGCCCGGTCGCGGGAGGGATCACTCCAGGTCGAACTCGCCCTCCTCCGCTACAACCTCCCCCGCCTGCGGGGGAAGGGCAAGGTTCTCTCGCAGCAGGGGGCGGGGATCGGCACCCGGGGCCCGGGCGAGACCAAGCTCGAGACCGATCGGCGCAAGATCCTGACCAGGATCTCCAAGCTCGAGCACGAGCTCAAGGAACTCTCCAAGACCCGATCGACTCAGCGCAAGGCGAGGCGCAAAGCGGAGATCCCCCAGGCCGCCCTCGTCGGGTATACCAATGCCGGCAAGTCGACCCTGCTGAACCGGCTCACCGAAGCCGATGTACTGGCCGAGAACCGGCTCTTCTCCACCCTCGACTCCACCGTTCGGCGCTGCACGCTCCCAGACGGTCGCTTTCTGCTCCTCTCCGACACCGTCGGGTTCGTCCGCCGGCTCCCCCACCAATTGGTCGAGGCCTTCCGATCGACCCTCGACGACGTCAAGGGTGCCGACGTCCTCCTCCACGTGGTGGATGCCTCGGATCCCGACCCTCAGGGACAGATCGAGGCCGTCCACGACGTCCTCGAGGAGATCGGGGCAAGAGCGATACCCGAATACCTCCTCTTCAACAAGATCGATCTGGTCGACCCGGTGGTGCTGGGCCGGCTGCGGAACATCCACCCGGACGCACTCTTCATATCGGCCGAGACCGGGGAGGGAATCGACACGTTGCTCGCATCGCTCGGCGAGGTGTTCGAGATCGACCGGAAACTGGTCCGGCTCCAGATCCCCTACGAGCGGGGCGACGTGCTCGCCGCCGCCCACCGCATCGGCGAGGTGGTGGCAGAGAAGCACGATGACGCCTTCGCCATCCTCGAAGTCAGGCTCCCTCTCGGCCGGGTCGGCGAGTTCGAGGAGTACGTCACGGGCTGATCACCCGCGGCTTCACGGCTGGAAGCGGTCGGCCGCCGCCATCGCCGCCCCGACGATGCCGGCCTCGTTGCGCAGTTCGGCCGGGACCGTCTCCACCGCGGTGGTGAGGAGGTGCCCGTATCTGGCCCACCGTCGCGAGATCCCCCCGCCGATCACGAACAGATCCGGTGAGAACAGACGGTCCAGATGATCGAGGTAGGCACTCACCCGCTCCGCCCACCTTGGATATGACAGGTCCTCGTCCTCCTTGACCCTGGCCGAGGCCCACCGCTCGACGGGGTTGTTGCCGGCCACCTCGAGATGACCCAGCTCGGTGTTGGGGACGAGCACCCCGTCGACGAACAGCGCCGAGCCGATCCCCGTCCCGAAGGTGAGGACGAGAACCACCCCGGCCCGGTCCCGACCGGCCCCGAACCGCATCTCGGCCAGACCGGCGGCATCGGCGTCGTTGAGGACCACCACCGGCAGACCGGTCACCTCCTCGAACAACCCGGCGGCGTCCGTCCCGATCCAACTCTTGTCGATGTTGGCTGCGCTCAGGGCCACCCCCCGCCTGACGACCGAAGGAAGCGTGCAACCGATCGGACCCTGGTAACCGAAATGGGCGACCATCTCGGCCACCCCTTCGGCCACCGCCACGGGGAGCGACGGCTGGGGGGTGGCGATCTTGAAGCGTTCGGCCAGCGGGCCACCGCCGACCGTGTCGACCAGGTTGCCCTTGATCCCCGACCCACCGATATCGATTCCGAGCACCGCCATCGGCGGCAGCATAGGAGGGGCGGAGTCCCCTCGCAGTAGTCGGCGACCCGAGCGCCCTGCCTATCCTCGGAGGATGACGGACAAGGCAGACATCGGAATGGTCGGACTGGCGGTGATGGGCCAGAACCTCGTCATGAACATGGCCGACCACGGGTTCCGGGTGGCCGTCTACAACCGGACTCAAGCCGTGACCGATGCATTCATCGCCGGCCCGGCGGCGGGGATGGACGTGGTGGCGGCAGCCGGTCTCCCCGAACTCGTGTCGCTGCTCACCGAACCGCGCAAGGTCATGCTCATGGTCAAAGCGGGCGGCCCGGTGGACGCCGTCATCGACGAACTGGTTCCGCTGCTCTCCCCCGGCGACATCATCATCGACGGCGGCAACTCCTTGTTCACCGACACCATCCGCCGCTTCGAACGGCTCGAGGCCGCCGGGATCTCGTTCGTGGGGACCGGCGTGTCCGGCGGTGAAGAAGGCGCCCGCCACGGCCCCTCGGTGATGCCCGGTGGGGATGTGAAGGCGTGGCCACACGTGGCCCCGATCTTGCAGGCGATCGCCGCCAAGGCGCCCGACGGGACGCCATGCTGTGACTGGGTGGGGCCGGGGGGAGCGGGCCACTACGTCAAGATGGTCCACAACGGGATCGAATACGGCGACATGCAGGTGATCGCCGAGGCGTACGGGCTGATGCGGGCGATGGGGATGACGGCGGTCGAGATGGCCGACACCTTCGCCGAATGGGACGCCGGGGTGCTCGACTCGTTCCTGATCGACATCACCGCCCAGATCCTGCGCCATCAGGACACCGACGGCACACCACTGGTCGACAAGATCCTCGACGCCGCCGGCCAGAAGGGAACCGGCAAGTGGACGGTGATCTCCTCGATGGAACTGGCGCAACCGGTCACCCTCGTCGCCGAGGCCGTGTTCGCCAGGGTGGTCTCATCGCTCAAGGAACAGCGGGTGGCCGCCGCCGGAGTGCTGACCGGACCGGATTCCCGGCCGGTCGGGTTCGACATGAACGACCTGCGCGACGCCCTCTACGCCTCCAAGATCGTCTCCTATGCCCAGGGTTTCATGCTCCTGGCCGCTGCCTCCGCCGAGAACGGATGGGATCTCGACTACGGGCGGATCGCCTCACTGTGGCGGGAGGGTTGCATCATCCGGGCCAGGTTCCTCGACGACATCACAGCCGCCTTCCGCTCGGATCCGGCGCTGTCCAACCTCCTCCTCAGCCCCTTCTTTGCCGGAGCCATCGGGGCGGCCCAGGCCGGGTGGCGCCGGGTGGTCTCGGCCGCCGTCACCGCCGGGGTTCCGGTGCCCGCCTACAGCTCGGCACTCGCCTTCTTCGACGGCTACCGGTCGGCCGGCCTGCCGGCCAACCTGATCCAGGCACAGCGCGACTTCTTCGGCGCCCACACCTACGAGCGGATAGACCGCCCCCGTGGTGAGTTCTTCCACACCAACTGGACAGGAGAGGGTGGCTCCGCCACCGCCGGCACCTACCAGGCCTGACATCGTTGCGAACAGCCCTCAGTCGGAGGCGTCGGCCCGCTCGATGTCCTCTCGCCGGATCCCGAGTAGGAAGAGGATTGCGTCCAGATAGGGCACCGACACGCTGGTGTCGGCCGCCTCCCGCACCGCCGGCTTGGCGTTGAAGGCGATGCCCAGCCCCGCCACCGCCAGCATGTCGATGTCGTTGGCTCCGTCGCCGATGGCCACGGTCTGGGCCAGCGGGATCCCCTCCTCGGCGGCGATCTTGCGAAGCAGCGCCGCCTTGGTGGAGCGATCGACCACCTGACCGACCACCCGGCCCGTCACCACCCCGTCTTCGATCTCGAGCTGGTTGGCATACGAGCCATCGAGGCCGAGCTCGGTCCGAAGCCGATCGGTGAACACATCGAAGCCTCCGCTCACGATCACCACCCTCAGCCCGAGCCGCTTGAGGGTTCTGATGAACGTTCGGGCCCCCGGGGTGAGCCGCACCCGCTTGGCCGCCCGGTCGACCGCAGCCGCGTCGAGCCCGGCCAGCAGCGCCACCCGTTTGCGGAGGGCCTCCTCAAAGTCGGAGTCCCCCGCCATCGCCTCCGCCGTCAACGCCTGTACCTCGTCCAGCACGCCCGCCTCCTCGGCCAGGAGGTCGATCACCTCGTTCTGGATCAGGGTCGAATCGACGTCGAGGACGACCAATCGCTTGGCCCGGCGATAGAGGCCCTCGGCCTGGATGGCGATGTCGACCCGTTCCGCCGATGCGGCTTCGCCCAGCAGTCGCCGCATCTCCTGCAACGTCCCACCGGACACGGCCAGCTCGTAACTCACCACCGGGTTGGTCGAGAGGCGGGCGATGCGATCGATGTTGCCGCCGCCGCCCGCGATCGCCCGAGCCACCGCCCCGAAGGCGTCGGGGCCGACCTCGGGGGCGATCACGGTGACCACCGACTGGGCGGGATCGCCGGGCTCGCTCTCCTCCACCACTTCGAAATCGATCTGGAGACCACGTTCCCATCCGTAGAACACCAGGTCCTTGACCGCCACCGACTGCTCGGGAACCCGGATCAGGCAGCCGAGATTGAGACGACCCCTGACCACCACCTGCTCGACGTCGATGAGCTCTGCCCCACCCTGACTGAGCAGGTCCATCAAACCGGCGGTGATGCCCGGGCGGTCCCGCCCCGACACCCGGACGAGGATCGTGGAGCGGGCCCGATCGGCCCCGACGCCCTCCCCGTCATCTTCCGTCAGCACGATGGTCCTCCCCTCTCGCATGCACGCTGCCGAACCGCAGACCGATCCGGTCCCGCCCAGCCAACCGGCCGAATCTCCGGGCCGGAGCCCCACACCTGATGGCTGAACAACCTCACGAGGTGGCCGAGCCTACTGGCCCCGACGAGCCGTCCTCTCGACAGGAGTGCAGCGATCGTTATTGTTCCGTTCTCGCCATGGCCAACCCCTACCGGCTCCCCAAGGACATCGTCCCGCGCCACTACCGGCTGCGGTTCGAGCCGTTCCTCGACAAGGCCATCTTCTCCGGCACCGCAGAGATCGTGGCCGATGTCGCCAACCCGACCGATGTGATCCTGCTCAATGCCCTCGACCTCGAGATCGGCAACGTCGAGGTCGAGAGCGAGACCGGCATCCTCCAGCCGGAGGTAGAACTACTGCAGGATGAGCAGCGAGTCAGATTGCTCCTGCCCGGCAGGCTGGAACCTGGATCGATCACCATCCGCCTCTCCTTCCAGGGTGTGCTGAACGATCTGCTCGTGGGCTTCTACCGGTCCACCTACACCGACTCCGACGGGGTCGAGCAGACCATCGCCACCACCCAGTTCGAGGCGACCGACGCCCGCCGGGCGTTTCCCTGCTTCGACGAGCCTTCCTTCAAGGCCACCTTCGGTGTGACGCTGGTCGTGCCCGAAGACCTGATGGCGATCTCCAATTCGCCCGAGATCGGCCGCCGCTTGTTGGGCGACGGCAGGGCGGAGATCACGTTCGGCGACACGATGATCATGTCGACCTACCTGCTGGCGATGGTGGTGGGACCGTTCGAGGCCACCGAGCCGGTCTTCATGCGCGGCACCCCGATCCGGGTCATCACGCCCAAGGGCAAGCTGCATCTGGCAGGTTTCGCCCTCGAGTCCGCCGCCTTCGCCCTCGAATACCTCAGCGACTACTACGACATCCCCTATCCGGGCGACAAACTCGACAACGTGGCGATCCCCGACTTCGCATTCGGGGCGATGGAGAATCTGGGATGTGTGACCTACCGGGAGTCGACTCTGCTGGTTGACCGGCTGGACTCCACCCAGGGAGAGCGCCTTCGGATACTGGATGTGGTCGGCCACGAACTGGCCCACATGTGGTTTGGCGACCTCGTGACGATGGACTGGTGGGACGGGATCTGGTTGAACGAGGCCTTCGCCACCTTCATGGAGATGAAGGCGACCGATGCCTCCCGGCCCGACTGGAGACGGTGGCTGGCCTTTGCCGCCGAAGAGCGGCCGTGGGCGTTCGGGATCGACTCACTCCACGCCGCCCGACCGGTCGAGTTCGAGGTCGAGTCGCCGGAGGAGGCCAACGAGATGTTCGACGCCCTCACCTACGGGAAGGGCTCGGCCGTGTTGCGGATGCTCGAACAGTTCATCGGCGAGGAGACGTTCCGCAACGGCATCGCCATCTACCTGGAGGCGCACAAGTACGCCAATACCCACACCGAGGATCTGTGGAACGGTCTCGACTCGGTGGCCGGCATCGGTGTCGCAGAGATAATGGGGCCGTGGATCCACCAGCGCGGATTCCCCCAGGTGGACGTGAAGGTGGCCGGAAACGAGCTACGACTCGACCAGCGCCGTTACCTGTGTATCCCCGACGAGACCGACACCACCCTGTGGACCATCCCCCTGTCGATGCGCGGTTCGATCAACGGCGTCCCGTTCGAGCGACATGAACTCGTCAAAGCCCCGACGACGACCCTCCGCTTCGATGGGCCGCTCGACTGGGTGCTGGCCAATGCCGGTGGCCACGGATACATGCGCATCAACTACACCACCGACGATCTCGACCGCATCCTCCTCCGCTTCGGTGAGCTCGACGACCTGGAGCGGTACTGCCTGCTGGACGACACCTGGGCATTCGTGGAGTCGAACCAACTCGATCTCCGCTCCTTCCTGCACCTGGCCGAGCGCTACGGGGGCGAACGCCAGCATGCCATCTTCCGCCGAATGCTCCAGGCCGTGGAGAGGATCTCACATCACCTGATCACCGACGCCACCCGCCCTTCGTTCGAACAGTGGGTGAAGGGTCTGTTGCAGCCCAGCTTCGAACGGTTGGGCTGGAAGGCCCATGCCGGCGACACCGACCTCGACCGGCGTATGCGGGGACAACTCATCGGGGCCTTGGGCCGACTGGCCAACGACCCTGCCGTGATCGCCACCTCGGGCGAGGTGGCCAGACAATGGCTGGCAAGCGGCGCCGACCTCGACCCGGAAGTGGCCCAGGCGGCGGTCCTCACACTGGCCGCCACCGAGGGCCCAGCGTTGTGGGACGAATTGGTCCGCGCCTACCAGACGACCGAGAACCCGCAACGCCAGCTCCGCTTGCTCCAGGCGATGGCCGATGCCGGGCACCCGACAACGGTGGACGCTCTGATCGAGGCCATCCTGTCCGGGTTCGTCCGATCCCAGGACGCGGCCTGGGTGAGCGGAGAGATGCTGGGCGACCGACCCAGCGGCGAATACGCCTGGCAGCAGATCCGCACCCGGTGGCAGGCCATCACCGCCAGGATGCCTTCGATGACCCTCAGCCGGCTCATCGAGGGGATTCCCACGCTCTCGAAACCGGCGGTGGCAGGCGACATCACGGCCTTCTTCGCCGAAACCCCGGTACCGGGGGCGGAGCGGGCTCTGTCACAACAACTGGAGCGTTTGCGGGTCAACGTCCTGTTGAGGCAAGCCCAGACCTCTGCGGCCGACGAGTATTTCGCCGCCAGTACCTGAGGGTCCCGCCCGGGACCAGCGGGGTAACGAAAAAAAGTGGGGCCGGCCGGAGCCGACCCCACCTTCGGGAACTCGTGCTCTTTACTTGAGCTCGACCTTGGCGCCGGCTCCTTCGAGCTGGGCCTTGGCCTTCTCGGCGGCTTCCTTGTCGACTCCTTCGAGGACAGCCTTGGGCGCTCCGTCGACGAGATCCTTGGCCTCCTTGAGGCCGAGGCTGGTGATCGCCCGGACTTCCTTGATGACCTTGATCTTCTCGGCTCCGGCCTCGAGCAGCATGACGGTGAACTCGTCCTGCTCCTCGACCACCGGTGCGTCGGCTGCGCCGCCACCGGCTGCGACCGCGGCAACGGCCATCGGGGCTGCGGCGGTGACATCGAAGCGCTCTTCGAACGCATCGAGGAATTCCTTCAGCTCGAGGACGGTCATCGCCTCGAACACGCTCAGGAGTTCATCGGTCTTCATCTTTGCCATGGTCATTCCTCCTCGGCCGCGGCGGCCGACTCATCGGTGGGTTCTTCGGTCGAAACCTCGGGCACGGCCACCGCCTCTTCGGCAGGAGCCACCTCGGTCGTGGTGTCTGGGGCCTCCGGCGCTTCGGCGACCGGGGTCACGGCCGGGGCCGCGGCCGGCGCAGGGGCTTCGCCCGGCTCCGAGCCGCTCTCTTTCTGGTCGAGCAGTTGCGAGAACATGCTGGCGGCGTTGCGAGTGAACGACGCCATGAGCCCTGCCGTCTTCGAGAGCGGAGCCTTGAAGGCTCCGGCGATCTTGGCGAGGAGAACGTCCCGCGGCTCGATGTCCGCCAGGGCCTTGATCTGATCCGAGTGGATCACCTTGCCCGACAGGATCCCGGCCTTGAGGACGAGCTTGTCGTTCTCCTTGTTGAGATCGCGCAGGATCTTGGCGGTGGCCACCGGATCGGACTTGGCGAACGTGAGGGCGGACGGTCCGACGAGATGCTCGCCAACGCCGTCGATTCCCAACTCGTCGACCGCCCGACGGGCCAGGGTCATCTTGACCACCTTGTAATCCGCCCCACTGTCCTGCAAGGTTCGCCGGAGCGAACTGAGCTGCTTCACGGACAGACCACGGAACTCGGTGACGAAGACGGCCTGGGCCGACTCGATCCGCTCCTTGATGTCTGCGACTGCCGCGACCTTCTCTGGTCTGGGCATTCTTTCTCCTTCTCCACTTCAACATGGTGGCCCCCAAAGCGAGAGCCCCTCGGCACAAGACCAGGGGCTCAGATGAGCTGACCTACGCAGGTGGGGCGGCGGGTGGGCCGATCCCATTGAGCACAAAGCGCCTGCGGTCTGGGGCCGAGGATTGAAGTTGAACCAACATGCTAGGGGGGCGGCGCAATCGGAGGAAATCGATCGCAACAAACCCGGCCATCTACCAGGATTTCCCTGGACTCCCGGTCACGGATACGCGAGACTGAAAACAAGTCAGGGGGTCTACGGAAGACCTGGACGGGTACCACAGACCGCTTCCCGTCCATGTTCTCCGGGGCCGAGCGAGATGGACCGTCGGGTCGGTCAGGTGAACCAGTCCCTACCCTGGAACACCACTACGAACGACCCGATTCGAAGGTGAACCTGGCATACCGGGTCCGGCTCGCTCCCCGTGAGGCCGCGGGCCCCCTCCTTGTGAGTTGAGGCCCCGGGAGCGGGGCCTCAACTCGCAAGGGTCTCAGCTCTCGAGCGAGGGTTCCCTTTCACCTGCAGGAGGAGGGATACCCACCGACCACGAACCTCACCCGGCCAGTCCGATCACGTCCTCGACCTTGCCCACGTCGACCCGCACCCCGGCGCCCATCGTCGAGGACACCGAGAGGCCCTTCACGTAGCGGCCCTTGGCGGCGGACGGCTTGGCCCGCAGGATCTCGGCGGTGAGAGCGGCCAGATTCTGGGCGAGGGCAGAAGCCTCGAACGAGACCTTGCCGATCGGGACGTGGACATTGCCAAACCGGTCGTTGCGATACTCGACCCGGCCCGACTTGAACTCGCCCACAGCCTTGCCAACGTCGGGAGTCACGGTCCCGGCCTTGGGGTTGGGCATGAGGCCACGGGGCCCGAGGACCCGGCCGAGTTTTCCGACCTCGGCCATCATGTCCGGGGTGGCGATGGTCAGATCGAAATCGAGGGCGCGCCCGGCGGCGATCTCCTCCACCAGTTCCTTGCCGCCGACGAGGTCGGCGCCGGCATCGATGGCGTCCTGTTGTTTGTCGGCCGGAGCGAAAACCGCGATTCGGACGGTCTTGCCGGTCCCATGGGGAAGGGCGACCGTGCCGCGGACGAGTTGATCGGCCTTGCGGGGATCGATGCCCAGCTTGAAGACGGCGTCGACCGTCTCATCGAACTTGGCGGCGGCCAGATTCTTGACCAACTCCAACGCCTCGGCGGCCGGATACGGGGTATGCCGGTCGAAACGCTTGACGGCCTCGTTGTAACGCTTACCGCGTTGCACCATGTTTCCTCCTGTGGTTCAGGCGGCCGGCGCACCGGCCTCCCACTGTGGTTTGTCCACTCCCCGCCCGTGGCGGGGAATCCTCATCCGGTGACGGTGATCCCCATCGAGCGGGCCGTCCCCTCCACGATCTTCATCGCCGCATCGATGTCGGTGGCGTTCAGATCGGGCATCTTGATCTCCGCGATCTCCTTGACCTGGGCCTTCGTCACCGAGCCGACCTTGGTCTTGTTGGGTTCGGCAGAACCCTTGTCCACCTTGGCCGCCTGCCGCAACAAGGCCGCAGCGGGAGGGGTCTTGAGCACGAAGGTGAAGCTGCGGTCTTCGAAGACCGAGATCTCGACGGGGATGATCTGACCGCGCTGGGCGGCGGTGGCGTCGTTGTAGGCCTTGACGAAGTCCATCAAGTTGACGCCATGCGGACCGAGGGCGGTACCCACCGGCGGCGCCGGGGTGGCCTGCCCGGCCGGCAGCTGCATCTTGACGACTGCCGACAGTCTCCTTCTACCCATTGTTCATTCCTTCTTTGATACGTTCGTAATC
Source organism: Actinomycetota bacterium (assembly GCA_036745195.1). Lineage (GTDB taxonomy): Bacteria > Actinomycetota > Acidimicrobiia > Spongiisociales > ZC4RG35 > JBFHRE01. Next base: position 31,647 of record DAIOGO010000012.1, read on the forward strand.
CGGCCGGGCGAGGCCCCGGTCACGCCTTCTGGATGTCTTCGAAACCCAACTCGACCGGGGTGTCGCGGCCGAAGATGCTCACCAGCACCGTGACCTTGGACTGGTCGAGGTCGATCGACTCGATCTTGCCGCTGAAGTCGGCAAACGGTCCGGCGTTGACCCTGACCAGTTCGCCTACCTCCCACTCCGGCTTGAAGCGCGGCTTGGGACGGTCCTCTTCCTTCTGGAAACCGAGGAAACGCTCCACCTCGCGGCGGGAGAGCGGCGTCGGCTTGTTCGAGCCGCCGACGAAACCGGTGACACCCGGGGTGTTGCGCACCGCGTACCAGGAGTCGTCGTCGAGGATCATGCGGACGAGGATGTAGCCGGGGAACACCTTCTTGGAGACGGTGACCTTCTTGCCGTTCTTGAACTCGACCACGTTCTCCATCGGAATGTGGACGTCGAAGATGTGCCCTTCCATGTGCATCGACCGGATGCGGGTCTCGAGGTTGGCCTTGACCTTGTTCTCGTACCCGGAATAGGAATGGATCACGTACCAGTCGCCCGGCAGGTCGTACGGGCTGGTGGGCAGGACCTCTTCCTCCACCTCGACCGCTTCGGTTTCGAGGATGTCAGCCACTGATCCCTCCCAGCGCAATCAACACGAGCTCCTTCAGGCCGAAGTCCAACCCGAACACCACCAGCGTGAGGGTGATACTGGTGATCAGGGTCACGGTGGTGAAGTTCTTCATCTGGTCCGCCGTCGGCCAGGACACCTTCTTGAGCTCGACACGCACGTCGTGGAAGTAGCGACGAATACGCTGGATCAACGGCCCACGCTCTCCCCGCTGCTTGCGGGCGGCGGTGGCGGCGACCTGCTGCTGGCGGCTGGGCGCGTCGGCCCGCTGCCTCTTCTGGAGTCGCTCTTCACGCTCCATCATCCGCCGCATTTCCCGGTTCACCTGTTCACCATCTTCGTGCTCGTCTTCGGCCGTATTCCGTGGTCATCAGCATTCCGTGCTCATCAGCTCGCCTATTCGCCGTGCGGCTCCGGCGGATCCATCCGGCTCCACCTACGCCCAAGCGGCCTCCCGTGCGAACCTCGGGGATCGCCGCTCCGACGACCGCCGTGGCAGGGGTGGAGGGATTCGAACCCCCAACCTCCGGTTTTGGAGACCAGCGCTCTAACCAGTTCGAGCTACACCCCTAAGAGAAGGAGTTCGCAAGGGATCAAATGAGTATACGGGGGCAGGGGGTCTGTTGGAAATCGTGATCAGCGCCGCCTCATCCGGCGGAGGAAGACCACAAGACCGGCCATCGCCACCACCAGGGCGAAGGTGACACCGACCGGACGCCGGGCGGCGGGAGGTGGATCATCGAGCTGGGAGACCACCGCGGTCGTCATCCCGGGCGGGGCATCGGCGCCGACCAGTTCCAGCTTGCGCAACGATCGACCGGTCGCCCGCGCCCGGGCTTCGGTGGCCTGACAGCGCAGGCAAGCATCCCGATGTTCTGCCACCCGCGGCCCGATCGGCTTGCCGTCGAGCACCCCTGCGACGATCAGTGGACGGGCCAGAGCGCAGTGCAGCGAGCTCATCGCTCGTCCTCCAGCAGGCTCTGCAGTTGGAGTCTGGCCCGATGCAGCTTGACCTTGGTGGCAGGGATGCTGATCCCGAGGGCGTCGGAGATGTCGGCGTGGGTCCACCCGTAGACGTCTTTCATCACGACCACTGCCCGTCTCCCGGCCGGAAGGGTGTCGAGGGCGACCCGGATCCGATCGGCCAGCTCCGTCGATTCGAGGGAGCGAACCGGGTGCTGGAGGTCGCTCGCCTCGAGCAGGTGGGCAACGTCGTCGAGTTGCTCCGTCCTCCTCGAACGGGCCTTGCGCCGGTGGGTCCACACGGTGTTGACGGTGATCCGGTGGAGCCAGGTGGTGAGAGCCGCATCTCCCCTGAACCCGGGCAGCGCCCGCCATGCCCGCACCAGCGCCTCCTGGCTGGCGTCGGCCGCCAGCTCGGGATCGCCTGTGAGCCGCAGTGCCAGACCGAACACAGCGTTCTGGTGACGGCGCACCAACTCGGCGAACGCCGCCTTGTCCCCCAGACGCGCCCTCTCGAGCAGCCAGTCGTCCGAGCCACCCTCGTAGGGAAGAGCACTCATGGCGCCAGCTCGATGACGGCGGAGACGTGGTCCAGGGCCCCGGAGGAGAGTCGCAGATCGAGCACTCCCTCATCCTTGTGGACACCGTGCACGGAGACGGCCACCCCCGGTCGGAGCGGAGCCCGGTAGCGGAAGCGGGCACCGGCCACCGGCCTATCCCCCGAACGGTGACGGCACCCGGCCTGGATCATCCAGGCGGACTGGAGCAACCCGTGGACGACGACGCCCGCCAGGCCCGCCCCCACCGCCGCCGAATGATCCCAGTGGATCGGGTTGAAGTCGCGTGAGGCGGCGGCATAACGAACCAGGCCGGCCCGACTCACTCCTCGCACGAGTGGCGGAACCTCGCCACCGACCGGGGGGAGGGGGACTGCGGGCGCAGGGTCGAGGTGGGAACCGGCGGCGGGCTCGGGCTCCGTATCCTCGGCGGCGCCACCGGCCGGGGGCGAGCCTGCAGCCATCAGGAAGGTGGACGAACCGTCGAGGATCCGCTCCGAGTTCGCCGTCACCGCCACATCGAACCCGGTGAACAACACGCCGCCCCGTTCCCTCGCCTTGGTGAGCGAACCGGACACCTCGAGGTCGATCTCCAGGGGTATCGGGGCGTGCCAGACGAAACTCTGATCACCATGGATCACCGAGCCGGTGAACCCGGCCAATCGGGGATC
>DAIOGO010000013.1:0-33879 GCA_036745195.1 Actinomycetota bacterium
CAATCCTGGTCCGGGCAATCCTGGTCGGGCCGGTCCTGGTCGGGAAGCTCCTGGTCCGGCTCGTCCTGGTCGGGTTCGTCCTGGTCGGGTTCGTCCTGGTCGGGGAGTTCCTGGTCGGGTGCAGTGTGGGCGACCGGAAGCTGGGGCTGATCGAAGTCGGCCTCGGGGCGGACCACTCGACCCTGGTTTCCGCCCTCAGAACTTGTGGTTCTTGGGGACCGCCACCACCCGCTCCGACACCGTGAGACCGCGGGCGACGTCCTCCTCCCGGTCGAAGCCGATCCGGGTCCCGGAGGGGACGACGACGTTCTTGTCGAGGATGGCGTTGCGCACCACGCCACCCGAGGCGACCACCACCCCTTCCATCAAAACGCTGTTCTCGACCACCGCTCCCGGCTCCACCCTGACCCAGGGTGACAGCACCGAGTTCCGGACGAAACCACCCGAGATCACCACCCCCTGGGAGAGGATCGAGTCGGCGACCTGTCCAGGCCCGTAGTCGGCCACCGCCACCACCTTGGCGGGCGGGGCAGCCGACATGGCGGTATAGATGGGCCACTCCTCGTTGTACAGGTTGAAGACGGGCTCAACCGAGACCAGATCCATGTTCGAATCGAAATAGGCCTCGAGTGTCCCCACGTCCCGCCAGTAGGCGTGCTCGCGTTCGGTGACGCCGGGGACCATGTTCTCGGTGAAGTCGTAGACATGGGCGAGACCCTCCTCGACCAGAGCCGGGATCAGGTCACCACCGATGTCGTGGCGTGAGTCGTTGCGGAGCGAATCGCGCTCGACCAGATCGAGCAGGACCTCGGTCGTGAAGACGTAGTTGCCCATCGACACGAGGGCCTGGGTAGGGTCCTCCGGCAGAGGCTTGGGATCGGACGGCTTCTCTCGGAACCGCTCGATCTTGGTGCTGGCACCCTTCTCAATCACCCCGAATGAGGGCGCCTGCTCGATCGGGACCCGGATCCCTGCCACCGTGACGCCGGCTCCGCTGGCGATATGGGCATCCAGCATTTGGCGTGGATCCATCCGGTAGATGTGGTCGGCTCCGAACACGAACACCTGGTCGGGCGACTCGTCGTCGATGATGTTGAGGTTCTGGAGGATGGCATCCGCCGAACCGAGGAACCAGCGGGTTCCCAGCCGCATCTGGGCGGGAACCGATGTCACGTAGTTGCCGAGCAACGTCGACATCCGCCAGGTGCGGGCCAGGTGGACGTTGAGGCTGTGGCTCTTGTACTGGGTGAGAACCACGATCTTGCGATAGCCGGCGTTGACGAGATTGGACAGGGCAAAGTCGATCAGTCGATACTGGCCGCCGAACGGCACGGCCGGCTTGGCCCGGTCGCGAGTGAGCGGCAACAGGCGCTTGCCTTCCCCACCTGCCAACACCATCGACAGCACCCGGTTGGGACTGGGCGTAACCACCGGCGGACCCTCCTGTCTGGCTTTCTAGCTCGCAACATAGCCGGATCGGGACCGGGGAGAGATCGAGGAGCGGACCGGGGTCACTTCGGGGTGAGCAAGGTCACCGACATCGGGGGCACCGTCAGTTCGATGGAATGTGACCGGCCGTGGGAGGCGTGCTCGTCGGCCACCACATCACCCGGCACCACCCCGGAACCGCCGTAACGAGCAGCATCCGAGCAGAGCAGGGTCGTCCACACCCCGCCCAACGGGACACCGAGCCGGTATCCGGGCCAGGCCTCGGGAGTGAAGTTGGCGATGACGAGTACCGGAGGTTGGGCCGGCGCCCGCCGGATGAAGGCGATCACGGAATGGACCCGATCGTCGGCTGCAATCCACTCGAACCCCTCGGCGCGAACGTCGTCGACGTGAAGGGCCGGGTTGGCCCGGTAGAGCCGGTTGAGGTCGGTGACCCACGCCATCACCCCGGCGTGGACCGGGAACTCGAGGAGCGAGAAGGGAACCTCCCCCTGATGGTCCCACTCGAACGGATTACCGATCTCGCACCCCATGAAGATCAGCTTCTTGCCGGGCAGCGCCCACTGGTAACCGAGCAGGGTCCGGTACCCGGCGAACCGCTGCCACTCGTCGCCGGGGTTCTTGGCGAGCAACGAGCGCTTGCCGTGGACCACCTCGTCGTGGCTGAAGGCGAGCACGTAGTTCTCGGTGAAGGCATAGAGGCCACGGAAGGTCAACAGGCGGTGGTTGTCCTCGAACTGGCGGTAGATCGGATCGAGGGCGAAGTAGCGCAGGGTGTCGTTCATCCAGCCCATGTCCCATTTGAACCCGAAGCCGAGGCCACCCACATCCGTCGGACGGGTGACGGAGGGCCAGGCCGTCGACTCTTCGGCGATCATCTGCGCACCGGGGAAACGCCCGTAGACCGAGGCATTCAGCCTGCGCAGGAAATCCACCGCCTCCAGGTTCTCGCGGCCGCCGTATCGATTCGGGATCCACTCCCCGTCCCGGCGGGAGTAGTCGAGATAGAGCATCGAGGCCACCGCGTCGACCCGGATCGCGTCGATGTGATACCGATCGAACCAGTAGTGGGCCGATGAGATGAGGAAGGAGCGGACCTCGTTGCGGCCGTAGTTGAAGATATACGAGCCCCAGTCGGGGTGATACCCCTGGCGAGGGTCGGCATGCTCGAACAGGTGACTGCCGTCGAAGCGGGCCAGACCGTGGGCATCCACCGCAAAATGGGATGGGACCCAGTCGAGGATCACACCGATCCCGGCCTGATGGAGGATGTCGACGAATGCCATGAACTGTTGCGGTGTGCCGAACCGAGAGGTCGGGGAGAAATACCCGGTCGACTGGTAACCCCACGACCCGTCGTAGGGATGCTCCATGATGGGCATCAGCTCGAGGTGGGTGAACCCGGTTCGCTGGAGATGTTCGACGAGTCCCTTGGCAAGCGACACATAATCCATCGGGCCTTGCCGCGACCATGAGCCGAGGTGGCACTCGTACACCGAGATCGGAGCGTCGAGGCCGTTGTTGGCTGCCCGGCCCGCCATCCAGCCCGCGTCCTCCCACTGGTAATCCAGATCCCAGACGATCGAACCCGACTTCGGTGGATTCTCGGCGTGGAAGGCGAAGGGATCGGCCTTTTCGAGCAGCCGGCCCCCGCCCCGAGGGGTGATGGCGTACTTGTAGATCGTCCCCTTCTCCGCACCCGGCACGGTGGCTTCCCACACGCCCGACTCAGAACCGACCATGGGGTGGGCGGCTGCATCCCACGAGTTGAAGTCTCCCACCACCGAGATTGCCTCGGCATTCGGGGCCCACACCCGGAACGTCACCGACTCCGGCCCGATCTGGGCGCCGAGCACCTCGTACAGGTTCTCGTGCTCTCCGGAGTTGAAGAGCCAGCGGTCATCGGCACTGAACGGTCTGGTAGCCATCGACCCAGCCTATCCAGACCTGCTCGGTGCTGCCCAGGCCTCCCTCACCCACCACCACATGCCACCCTGCGAGATCATGAGCCCGAGACCGGTGAGAGCCCCCAGGATCGACCCACCGATGGTGATCACGCCGACCAGGCGGTTGAGCCGGTCGATCAGGTTGCGGGCCTCTCGCGAGGACTCACGAGCGGCGTCGACCGTATCCGACAGACCGCTCATCGCCAGGCCCACCTCGCCGACCTGTCGGGCGACATCCCCGGTCTGGATTGCCAGGGCATCCATGGCGACGACGGTGCCCTTGAACCGTTCCGATTGGGAGCGCAGGGTTTCGGGGATCGTCGCCAGCGATGCGTCGATTCCGGCCACCGCCTGGTCGAGCGGGACCTCGGCGTCGTAGTCGACACCAACCAGGGACAAGGCCCGCATCGTCCGATCCAGCACCCGGGCGGAGTCCTCCAACCCGGGGAGGGCGGCCCGCACCGCCTCCAGCGCCGCCGGCACCTCCTCGGTCAGAACCCGGCCCAGTTCTTCGCCGGTTCGCGCCATCGCCTCCAGCTCGATCGAAGAATCGCCCACCGCCTCCTCGACGCCGGCCAGCGTCTCGGACGAGGTCGAGATCGCCAGCTCAACCCGATCGGCGGCGGTGTCGAGTTGATCCAGCGACGAGGCGACGAGGGACAATGACTCCTGGGCGATGCTCCCGGTAGCCACCAGAATGAGGGGCGAACCCACGCCGATCACCAGACCGGTCACGGCGCCCACCGCCAGACCCGCCGTGATCAACCGTCGGATGAGCGGAGAGGGTTCCGTCCCGTTCATCGGAGCCGGTCCGAGCTCGGCCAACACCGGTGGTGATCGAAGGCCCTGGCATCATGGTTGCGACGGTCTCGCATCCCCGCAGGCTATCCCGAATCGACCCTTCTCCGCTCGCCCGGTTTTGTCAGTGCCCCGACCTAGGCTCGCTGCCATGAGCTACTTCACACCAGCCACTTTTGCCTTCCTTCGGGATCTGGCCGCCAACAACGATCGCGACTGGTTCGCGGCCAACAAGCACCGATACACCGAGCACGTGCAGGAACCGGCGCTCGACTTCATCACCGCCTTTGCCAAGCCGCTGGGCAGGATCTCGCCCCACTTCGTGGCCGATGCCAAGCTGGTGGGCGGCTCCCTCTTCCGGATCCAACGCGACACCCGCTTCTCCAAGGACAAGACGCCCTACAAGGAGAACACCGGTGTCCAGTTCCGGCACCAAGCAGCCAAAGACGCCCACGCTCCCGGCTACTACCTCCACATCCAACCCAGGGAGTGTTTCATGGGGGTCGGGTTGTGGCGGCCCGAGGCCCCGCTGGCCGAGGCCATCCGTAGGCGGATCGTGGATGATCCGGGGGCCTGGAGCAAGGCCGCCCACGGCAAGAAGTTCTCCGGCACCTTCGAGTTGGGGGGCGAATCCCTGGTGAGGACACCCCGTGCCTACGACCCCGATCACCGCTTTGCCGATGACCTGAGGCGCAAGGACTTCATAGCCTCGGTGCGCCTCAACGACAAGCAGGTCACGAGCCCGGGGTTCCTGGAGGAGTTCACCGATCTGTGCCGGACCGGCACCCCGTTCATGCGTTTCCTGTGCCAGGCGGTGGGAGTGCCGTTCTGACCGGGAAGCGGGCTCGCTCCTCCGCCCGCCCGGGGCGGCCTCAGCGAATGCCGGTGTCGTAGGCGATCTCGCCCAGGTCGAGCGAGCCGCCGGCGGCTTCCACCTCGATCGGTGCAGGTGTGCCGAGCAGACCGTCCACCGGCTGCGGGATCACCCGGATGGCTCCCACCGCCACCGAGGCCTGGAATCGCCCGTCCGGGTCGGAGACGACGCTCACCGCATCACCGCCCTCGACCTCGATGACCACCGTCGCCCCGCCCACCGGGCGGGGCGCACAATCGGGAGAAGGCGGATCGGTCTCGACCGGGCAAACCGGTCCCGCCACCAACCGGCCCGAGACGACCACCAGCCCGGCAGGCTCCGGCGTTGGTCCGCAGGCGCCGGCCAGCAACAGCAGCACCATTCCGATGACGGGTTTGTTGACTGTCACCCGGGTGGGACGCTCACCGCCCCGACCCCGGTTCCCCGGTCCGCCAACCAGTTCCGGGTGTACTCCGCCCGCCAGGCCAGGTCACGCCAGAAGCGGGCCGATCCGGGATGGGCCTCCGCCAGCGCCGTCCAGCGTCCGGCGGTGATCTCGAACAAGGCGATGAGGTCGGACGGTGCCACCTGATCCAGCATCCGCTCGCCCGAGATCACCTCCCTGCTCCCCCCCATCGAAGTCAAGGTGGCGGCGAAGATCACGGTTCCACAACCCAGCACGGCCAGATCTCCTGGCAGCCGGGGAGGGCGAGGCCCGTAGGAGTCCTCCCCCGGTGGCGCCAGACCCTCGTCCCCGCTCAACCACGGTGCCACCCGCAGCTTGTCGGAGACGGCCAGGAGCAGGTCTCGTACCCGGTGGCCGGCCTGCCGCAGGTCGGGATGGCACCGTCCGACCAGGTCGGACCACGGAATCGCCCACGGGGCGATTCGGTCGGAGACGAGAAACCGACGGTCGGCGTAGGCACGGGTCGCCATGACCGGGTCGTCTCCCTCCCAGCCGCCGGCCTCGGCTTCCGCCAGCCCACCGGCGAAGCGGGCCAGATCCGCCAGGTCGCCACGCTCGAGTCGATACGACCAGGCGGAAGCACGGCGGGTCAGGTCAGAGGTGGGATCGAAACCGGTGACCCTCTGTTCGAGAGCAGGCGGGACGACAACCGCCCGATCGATCTCGCCGGCCAGTCCGACGATCTCCACCCACTCCTCCACCTCGGCCCGAGCGGTGTCGGCGGCACCCATGCCGGCCGTCAGCCGTCACCCATGCGATAGGCGTCGTCGGTGGGCTTGACCGGTCGATCGAGCCACAGCGGCCGCCGCAGGCCATCGGGGCCGGGGGCCGGTTTCGTCATCGCCAGCCACTCCCGATAGATCGCAAAACTCTTGGCGGTGTCGACCACGATGTCCCCGTACCGGTCATCCGCCCCGGCCGCAACCAGGCGGACCCGTTGATGCCAGGCATGCACCCCCGAGACCGGGTCGGGATGGGGCGGAAACGCCAGGTTCTGGTTGACCCCGGCGTCCTTCCACCAGATCCGCTCCGAGTCGGGGTCGGAGGAGGTGAACGGCTCGATTCCCTTCTTCTGGCGGAGCCGCCAGGTCGAGGCACCGGTCTTTTCGATGTCGACAAGCGCCGACGACCAGCGCTCGTTGCCCATGGCGTCGTTCAGGCGCCACCGGCCGAGGTGGTGGGAGGCGGCCACTACCCCCGGCCGGATCCCTTCCGTTCGCCACACCCGCATCACGAAGTGACCGGTATCGGTCTGGATCCGGACCAGATCGGAGGTCTGGAAACCGAGGGCGTCGGCGTCGGCCGGATTCATCCACAAGGGGTGCCCGTGACTGATCTCGTAGAGGTACTTGGCATTCCCCGACCGAGTGTGGATCAGGGTGGGGAGGCGGAAGATCGGCAGCAGGATGCGTTCGTTCCCCTCCAGGTCGAGATCGCGCCAGTGGACATGGGTGCGGAGGTAGGTGGGGATCGCCTCCTCGCTCCACCCCCAATCGCGGAGGGTGGGCGAGAACCACTCGAGCTTCTTGGAGGGGGAACGGAACCCGTGCCTGCGCCCGTCGCCCACCTCGACCCCACCGTTATCTACCGCCCGTTCGTGGACCTCGTAGATGTCCTTCTCGACCTCGAACGCCCCGTACTTGCGCATGAACCCGAGCGGCGAAAGGCCTTCGGCGGCGGCCCGCTGGGGAAGCCCGGGGACCGAATTGTCGAACATCCAGCCGTAGTACTCGTCCACCGTGACCGGGCGGGTCGGGTCGGCCGGTGACTCGAACCAGCGGCGGATGCCGAGGGAGCCGTCCGGGTCGATCCTCCAGGAGAGGTCGATCCAGAACTCGGTCTCCTCCCACACCTCACCCGGATTGGCCTGGTGGGTCCGGTCGTAGGTGTTGCCCGCTCGCTCCCCCGCCACCCGCAGCACCGGCTGCCGGAAGCCGAGCCATTGGGCGGCGTGGGTCTCGTAGCTGTGGGTGTCGTGTCGCTCCGAACCCACCCCCATCGGCAACACATAGTCGGCGAACCAGGCCGTCTCCGACCAGGTGGGGGTGAGCGCCACATGCAGCCCGACCTTGCTCTCGTCGGTCAGCACCTCCAGCCAGCTGAACCCATCGGGGTTGGTCCAGATCGGGTTGTAGACCCGGGTGAAGTAGACGTCGAGCTTGCCGCGACCCTCCTTGAGGAAATGGGGCAGCAGGAAACTCATCTCGTGGTGGGCGAGCGGGTACTCCTTTGGCCACAACAGCTCGTTCCAGCGCGAGTGGGGCGGGGGCATGTTCCAGTGCTCTGGCTTGAACTTGTCCCAGGCCGAGGGCGAGGTGCCGCCCTTCGTCCCTACCGAACCGGTCAGCACGTGGAGCAGCATCAGGGTTCGAGCCGCCTGCCAGCCCCCCAGGTTGCCGGAACCGGTCGATCGCCAAGTGTGCGACGAGAACGCCGATCCGGCCTTGGCGATCTCTTGCGCCACGGCCACGATCTTCTCGGCCGGGACCCCGGTCTCCTCAGCCACCCACTCCAGTTGGTAGGAGGCGTAGGTGTCGGCCAGCAACGCCACGAAGTCGGCGTATTCGGTCTTTCCGGGCCGGAGGGCGCTGAGGGAATCCTCCCAGTTGACCCAGCGGCGCACGAAGTCGTGGTCGACCGCGTCCCACTCGATGAGCAATCGGGCGATCGCCAGGAAGAGGGCCGGTTCGGTGCCGGGCCAGGGGGACAACCAGATGTCCGACATGGCGGCGGTGTTGGAAAGCCGGGGATCGATGGTGGCCAGTTTCGCCCCGGCCTGCTTGCCCTCCATGATCCGCTGGGCGTGGGGGTTGAAATAGTGCCCGGTCTCGAGGTGACTCGACAACAACAGGATGAAGCGAGCATTGGCGAAGTCGGCCGAGGGCCGATCCCAACCCATCCACATCGCGTACCCCACCCGGGCCCCGGCCGAGCAGATGTTGGTGTGGGAGTTGTGACCGTCGATCCCCCACGCCTTGAGGGTGCGGTCCATGAAGCCGTCCTCGCCGGGACGCCCCACGTGGTACATGATCTCGTCGTGACGGCCTTCCCGCAGCGCCGTACCGATGCGGCCGCCGATGTCGGCCAGCGCCTCGTCCCAACCGACCCGCTCCCACTGGCCCGAGCCGCGTGCCCCCACCCGCCGCATCGGATACAGGATCCGCTCGGGGTCGTACATCTGGTTGATGGTGGCCGGGCCCTTGGCGCAGTTCCTCCCCCGTGAGCCCGGATGGGCAGGGTTCCCCTCGAACTTGCGGACCTCGCCGGTGGCCTTGTCCACGTAGGCCAGCAGACCACAGGCCGATTCACAGTTGAAACAGGTTGTGGGAACCAGGCGGTACTCCCGGGCCACCTTCTCGGGCCAGGCCTCGGCGTCGTACTCGCGCCAGTCGTCCCAGCGGTCGGGGGGCGGGAAGTTGACCAGGGCGGTCCCCGGTATGAGGCGGGGAATCATTTCATCGGCCACGGGTCACCCCATCATCCTCTCGACCTGATGGAGGGAACAGGACGGGAGACGCATCACGGATCTCACGACAAGGGGACACTCTGACCTGCTTTCACGAAGGCGTCATCGGCGAACCAGATTCCGGCGGCGGCGGCCAGTCCGCCCAACCCTGCGACCCACGCCGGCGAACCACTCAGGGTTCCGATGCCGAACGACACCGGGATCAGCACTCCGAGCACCTGACCACCCCACCACCATTGCCGGGCGAAGGCCCCCCTGGTCATGTGATGCACCGCCATCTCGATGTTGCGGGTGGGATGCCGGCCGACGATCTCGACCAGCGCCAGCAGGCCCAGCCCGATCGCGCCGCCCACCATCGCCCAGGTGGCGGCCCGCACCAGGACCTCTCCGCCATCGGTGAGGGCGGCGATGCCCACCGTGGCTCCCCCGCCGGCGGCGAACGCCCCTGCCAGCATGTGCCAGAGCAGGGTGGGACTCTGCCACAGATCGCGGGCTTCGGCCTGGCCGAACAGGAAGGCGGTGTACCCGGCGGTGGCGAGGGCCAACGGGACCGCCATCCACACCATCACTCCGACCCATTCGGGCCGCAGCCCCACCCCCAGCAGGAACCAGACAGCCAGGACGGCGGCGTAGGCGCCCAGGATCCACGCCCCGCGCACCAGCCACGACCGGGGATTTCCCTTGGTGAGGAGGAACAGAAACCGATCCGGACGTTTCAGATCCCAGACCAGCAACCCCCCGGTGAGTGCCAGGAACACCCCGGCGATCAGAGGAACCGCCCACCGCACCAGATCTGACTGCGAGGTTTCACCGGCCGCCAGGGCCAGCGCCACCGCCAGCACCATCCCGGCGGCGATCCCCTTCGTCAGGAAATACGACGACACCCGCCAACCCCACGGCATCGGATGGGAGGCGTTGTACACGACGCGAGGGACGGAGCGGCGAACCTCGATCGAGACCGGTCCGGCCGGCCCGGTACCAGGGTTCGGAGTCAGATCCACGTTGAGCCAGGCGGGGGCAGGAGTCTGGTCGTCACGCCAGATCATCGAACCTGCCCGCGTCTCGGCCATCAGGGGGTCGAGGTTCGCCTGGGCGCCACCTTTGTACCAGAGCTTGGGGTTGGTCCCCTGCTCCGGGGCGCGCACGGCCAGCGCCTCGGTGGCGACCATCCGCGAGATCCGGCTGATCGGATCGTCCAGATCCCCGGCGATGATCGCCTGCTCGGGACACACCACGACACAGGCCGGCTCCAAGCCGACCTCGACCCGGTGGACGCAGTAGTTGCACTTCTGGGCGGTGTGATCGTCGGGGTCGATGTAGAGGGCGTCATACGGGCAGGCCTGCATGCACGACTTGCAGCCGATGCAGCGCGAGGTGTCGAAGTCGACGATGCCGTCGCGCCGCTTGAAGAGGGCGCTGGTCGGACAGATCGTCACACAGGGGGCGTCGGTGCAGTGATTGCACCGCATCACCGAGAAGCTCCTGCTCGTGTCGGGCCAGGCGCCGGTTTCGACGTACTTGACCCAGGTCCGGTTCACCCCCAGCGGAACCCGGTGCTCGGTCTTACAGGCGACGGTGCAGGCATGACACCCGATACAGGAGTCCTGGTCGATGACGAATCCGTAGCGAGTCATAGGGGGAGCAATTCAAACCTGGTCGGTGCCAGAGTTGGCGGATCAGGACTTCTCGAGGACGAAATGGAAACCATCGGCCTCGTCGTACTGCTCTTTGAGGGCATGTCCCATGTCACTGGCCCAGGCCGGGATGTCGGAGAGCGCACCGCGATCGGTGGCGATCACCTCCAGGGTCTGCCCCGACTGCAGTTCCTTCATCGCCTGGCTGGTCTTGATCACCGGCATCGGGCACTGCAGCCCGCGGGCATCCACGACTTTGTCCGCCATGTGTTCTCCTCGTCTCGTTCGGCGCTTGCTCAGATGAACAAGCTGATCTTGGCTTGCTTCATGAGGGAGATCGCGGCGCCGGCCCCGGCCGGTTTGTCCAGGCCATCGATCATGTCACCGGGCTTCAACCCCATAAGGTCCATGGTCATCTGGCAGGGCCACAGTTTGACCCCCATGTCCTTTGCCAGCTCCAGCAACTCCTGGACCGAGGCCACCTTGTTCTTGTCGGCGAGGTCCTGCATCATCTTGGCCCCGAGGCCCCCAAAGTTCATCGTGGACAGTCCCAGACCCTGGGTCGATCCTCGCTTGAACATCGACAGGAGCTTCTGGCGCCAGTCGTCACCGACCACCCCGGCGTCGGGCTTCTTGAGGATCCCCAAACCCCAGAAAGTGAAGAACACCGTCACCTCCATTCCGTAGGCGGCTCCGGTGGTCGCCAGGATGAGCACCGGCCAGGCTTTGTCGAGATCGCCGGAGGCGGCGATCAACACCATCTTCTCGGGCTCCTCCAGGCCGCTCGAAACGTCCGGCTCGGTTTTCAACTCAGTCGTCAATCGGTACCTCCTCGCTGCGGCGACACGTCGACCCTATGCGCACGACCGCATATGCGGAGTCGAACATACACGACCGACAGTGACGATGCCCCCAAAATCGAACGAGAAGATCGGGGACATTGCGATGGAGCCTGCGTTTGGTTACCTCTTGTGCAACAATCGATCCGGTCATGACCGATCTGAGCACCGAGTTCGCCGAGTTGCACGCCCACATCTGCAAGGGGCTGGCCGATCCAAAGCGCCTCATGATCCTCAACGCCCTCCGCAACGGTGAGCGCTCGGTCACCGACATCTGCGAGGAGCTCGACCTGCCCCAGGCCAACGTGTCGCAGCACCTGGCCGTGCTCAGGGAACGGGGGCTGGCCGACACCCGCCGCGACGGCCAGCGGGTGTTCTATACGGTGTCATCACCCAAGATCATCGCCGCCATGGACCTGCTGCGCGAGGTGATGCACGAGCACCGTGCTCCCGACGCCGCCATCGCCTGACAGGCGCCCGCCCCGGCCATCATTTTCCCGTGCACATATGCGCCTCGTCGCATATAGTGGTTCCCTCCTGAACAACGAGGACCGCAAGCATGAGCGCAATCACCACGGATGAACTTGCCCGCCTGGTCGACGACCCCGCCACCGCCCCATTCGTGCTCGATGTGAGGGCCCCCGACCAGTACCAGCGATGGCAGATCGAAGGCAGGGCGAGCCTCGCCTCCCTCAACGTCCCCTATTGGACCGCCATCACCGACGACGAAGAGACCAGGGCCAAGCTCCCCACCGACCGGGAGGTGGTGGTGGTATGCGCCCACGGCGGGTCCTCGGACATGGTGGTCGACACGCTCGGGATGCCCAATCTGCGCAACCTGGAAGGCGGAATGGACGCCTGGGCGCGGACGCTGGTGCCGCACGTCCTCTTCGACGACGGCATCCACTTCGTAATCCAGTACGACCGGATCGCCAAGGCATGTCTCTCCTATGCAGTCGGCGCCCGAGGGGGAACGATGGCGGTGATCGACCCCGCCGCCGACCTCCGCCCCTACCTGGCCACCGCCACCGACATGGGCGCCACGATCACAGACGTATTCGACACCCACCTCCACGCCGACCATATCTCCCTGGGCCGCTCCCTGGCCGACCGGGTGGATGGCCGCTACCACATCTCCGAAGGTGACGCCGAGCAGGCGAGCTTCTCGTACCAGGCGCTGCGCGACGGCGAGACCTTCCGCTTCGGAGCGCTGGACTTGATCGTTCGTTCGGTGGCCACCCCGGGCCACACCCCCGGGTCGACCTCGCTCGAGGTCGCCGGTCGGTTTCTGATGACCGGTGACGCGGTGTTCGTCAGCGGCATCGGCCGACCTGACCTCGGGGGCCAGACCGAACCATGGGCCCGCGATTTGTTCCACACCATCCACGACCAGCTGGCCCCACTAGACCATTCTCTCGAAGTGTGCCCGGCCCACTACACCACCCGTGGTGAGGCGAGAGAGGACGGTTCCCTCCGCCGCCCGCTCGGCGACCTCCTCGTCAACGACCCGGTGGTCTCGATGACGGACGAGACGATGTTCGTCGAGCACGTCGTCAGCCATCTGGGGACGGCGCCCGCCATCTACCAAGAGATCCGGCGGGTCAACCTCGGGTGGGACGAGGTGGACGAGGAGAAGGCGGGAGTGCTGGAGGTCGGGCGCAACGAGTGCGCTCTGTCCAAGTGACCCAGTCCGCCCCGAGCGTGATCCGGGCGGTACTGGTGGGCGTGATCGCCGGCCTGCTGTCTGGTCTGTTCGGTGTCGGCGGGGGCATCATTCTCGTGCCGGCGCTGATGCTGGTGGTGGGCATGGGGGTGCGGTCGGCTTCGGCGACCTCACTGGCCACCGTGATCCCGATCGCAATCTCCGGTCTGGTGGGCTACGCCATCGCCGGCGAAGTCGACGTGGTGCTGGCGATGTGGCTGGCGCTGGGAGCGCTGGGTGGAACCTTCATCGGAACCCGGCTCCTGCGCAAACTGCCGGAGCGGATCCTGCTCGGTTCCTTCTCCCTGCTGCTGGCGGTCATCGCTATCCGGCTCCTGCAGAGTCAGACCGGAGCTTCGCTGCCAGGAGGGTCCGAGTCGTTGATGGCGGCCGAAGCCGCCGGCATCGGGCTCTTCACCGGGGTGCTGTCGGGCCTGTTCGGGGTGGGGGGAGGCTTTGTCATCGTGCCGGCCCTGGTGCTCCTCCTCGGTCAGGCACCGGCGCTGGCCAAGGGAACCTCGCTGCTGGCGATGTTGCCCCCGGCGCTGTTCGGGACGATCCTCAACACCCGTCGAGCGCTGGTCGACTGGCGGGTGATGATGGGGGCAGGATTGGCGGGCGCAGCCTTCTCGTATCTGACGGCCGGTCTGTCGGTGGGCCTCGACCCGAAGGAAGCCAATGCCTGGTTCGCCGCCTTGCTGGTGGCGGTCGCCTTTCGCATGGCGGTGCTCGCCTACCGGCACCCCCTACACGAGACGCCGGTCGGCCGTTGAGTCAGCCGCCGAGGGGCCGGCTCGCCGGCCACCGGTTCGACAGATACGGGCAACCGTCCCAGGCCGGGACCTGAAAGGACTCCGGATCGACCGCCCACTCGGGGAGTTCCGGTCCTCTCTTCCCACGATGGTCGGGATCGGTCGAGCGGAATCGGGGCAGGATCGGAGCCTTCACCTGGTTGTTGACGTCGTCGTCGAAATTGGTGTTGACCACCGCCCACGGGCTCCATCCCCCCCAGCCCGCCCTATTCCGGTACTGAAGGAGGAAGTAGCGGGCGGCGGCCACCGTGTTGTCGACCGGATCGAACTTGGAGGCTCCCGACCCGCCAAATCGCCGCAGCTCCGCGGACCCCATCTGGAACAGACCGCCATAACCCCACGGGTTGTTTGAGCCGAGGGCATGGCCGGCGAATCCGACCGATTCGCAGTAGGCCACCACCACCGCCTCGCTGCCGACCTGTTCCGCCAGGTTGGCAAACCCCCACACGCCCGCACCGTCCCAGGTCCGATTCGAGGTCGCCGGCTCTTCCCCCAGACCATTCACCCGGGTGACACACTCGAAGAGGCTGCGGACCAGAACGGCCAGCGCCTGGCGATCCCAACCACCTCCGGGCGCCTTCACTTCGATCAGCGACGCCTCCTGCCGGCATTCGCTCTCGTTGGTGGGTTGAGGGCGTTCCACCAGCGGCCGGCCATCACCCGGTAGGAGGGCGGCGGCGACTCCGGCCGACGAGAACGAATCCAGCCACAGCCGAGGCTGCCCGAAATCTGCGGTCGTCTCGGTCGGGTCGAGGGCGGTCGTCTCGACGGTCTCGGACGCCTCGGGCGGCATGGTCGTCTCCGGAACGGCCACGATGACTCCGCTTTCGTCGACCACCAGGGCGAGCCTGCGCTCGATGGCGCTCACCTCGCGGTGCGCCCCCTGGGCCGGAGCGGCAGACGGCCCGATCGCCGCCAGCGGACCGTTCACCATCGGGACGGCCTCGGTCACAACCGGCCTCGGCGGCTGGGAGGAGACCGACGACTCCGGCCGGACAAGGGATGGTGGCGTCATCTCGACCGGAGAGGGCGTTCGCACGGTGGCCACCACCCCGGCCACCGCGCCCATTCCCAGCACGACGGTGGTGAGGGCGAGAAGGCGCTGTATCCGGGGCGGCGGGGCGGGTCGATGGCGACCGCGCCTGCCCGCCCCCGAGGTGGGGATCCAAGAACCGTGCATGAGGCTTCGGAATCTGTATCGGATTCCGGCCCGTCTGGCTGGAGCCATAAGTACCCCGAGATTGCCCTCGAAATCGTTCTGGCGCGGTGAGAGAGCAGTTTTCTGCTCTCTCACCGCATAAAATCGCCTGGTTCGGTCAATCCTCGGCCTCGTGGCCGATCATGCGGCGCACCCTGACGATGTCGCCGGTCCACCTGCAGCCATGGCACCAGGTGTGATAGACCCGCTGGTCGGCCTCCCAGTACTCGACCGAGATGCCATCGCCGAGACCCGCCCCGCACTGCGGGCAGTGTCGCGGCAGGTCTTCCAGATGGTGAATCCGATCCGGGTCCCACCAGTGAGCCCCGGTCAGCCGCCGCCCGGCAATCGGGTCGGGCGGCTCGACGTGGTTGGGGTAGTCGGTGGGGCTCTTCTTGAACGGGTTCACTGACCGGGGGTGTCTGTCAGCAGCATCGCCTCGGCCTGACCAGGCATGTCCCCCCGGATGGCGGCGGCATCGATGTGGAGCTTCTTGACCGTGTCGAGCGACGGCGAATACCGGGAAGAGCCCATCTCCAGCCAGGAGAGTGCGAACTCGAGGAAGTTGACCCCGAATTTGTCCTTCTCACACGGCAGGCCGATCCGCTCGCTCTCCTGGCGGGTGAAGGCCACCGTCGGGTCCTGCCCCTCGGCCACCAGCGCCATCTGCTCCTTGAACATGCGCCGCAACATGACAACCCCGATGTCGGACTTGCCGATGTGCTCGGCTGTCCGGTCGGCGATGTCACCCTGGGTCACCCACGCCATGATGTCCTGGCCCTCGATGTAGTCGACGATGTGCTCCCCGTCGGCATCCAGCCACGGCAACTCGTAGCTCTCGGGGTAGATCTGGTCGGGGAACTCCGTCAGGCCGATCGGACGGTGGTTGGAATAGAACATCACCCAGGAGTGCGTGTCGTCGATCGGGACCCGCATCTGCATCTGTTCGATTCCGGCCCCACCGACCCGCATCGAGAACGGGAAGACGAGTGGATGACCAACCGCCCAGTCGTCGCTGGCCTCGCTGTTGCCCTCGAGAACCCTGCGCTTGAGGATTCCCCACTCCATCGGGTCGAACCCGATCTTGACATGGCGCTTCTGGAACCCGGTGGGGGCGACGAACCCGCGCTGCTCCCCGATGAAACGGAAATAGTTCCCGTGGAGCCACTCGACATGATGCGGATCGACCGAGTTCTCCATGATCTGGAGCCAGTTGCAGGGGATGACCGTGTGGCTGACGTCCTTGAACCCGGGATCGACGAATACGTCGAAGCGGGGCAGGACCGGGGCCGGGTCGGGGCCGATGTACACCCAGACCATGCCGCCGAGGGCCTCCGCTTTGCCGGCGAAGGCCCGGATCTTGTCCTTGAAGGCGGACTTGTCCGGCTCTGCCGGCTGATCGGTGCACACCCCGTCACAGTCGAACTTCCAGCCGTGATAACCACAGCGCAGCCCACCTTCCTCGACCACTCCGTAGACCATCGAGGCCGACCGATGGGGGCAACGCTCCTGCATGATCCCGTATCCGCCCTCGGGCCGCTTCCACAGCGCGAAGTCCTCCCCGAGCAGCCGCACCTTCTTGATCGGCCACTCGTCCAGGTCCTTCTGGAAGGCGATCGGATACCAGTAGCGCCGAAGAAGGTCGCCCATCGGCGTTCCCGGGCCCACCCGGGTCAGGGTCTCGTTCTGTTCCTTGCTGAGCATGTCCTTCTCCTCCTGCTCCGACTTCCTTCTCCGAAGCCGGCGGCCGGCCTACAGCTTCGTCACCGTTCCGGCGTTTCCGTCCACCCGAATCATGTCACCGGTCTTGATCTCCCGGGTTCCGTAGGCCGTCCCGGTGACCGCCGGGATCCCGTATTCACGGCACACGATGGCGGCGTGGCTCATCACTCCACCAATGTCTGTGACGGTACCTTTGATCTTGGAGAACACCGGCGCCCACGACGGAGCCGTGATCGGCGCCACCAGGATCTCGCCATCGCGCACATCGCCGATGTCGTCCGCCGAGTAGACGACCCGGGCGGGTCCCTCGGCGGTGCCCGGCGAGGCCGCCATCCCGGTGAGCTGGTCGGTGCCCTCGGCCGATCCGAGCCAGGTCTGGACCGAGTCGGAGGTGACACCCCACAGCATGATCGTGAACGGCTCGGTCACGATCGCCGGCGGTTCGCCCAGCGCCTTGGGGGGCTTGGCCTTCTTGAGCGCCTCGACGATCTGGCGACGGCGGGCGATCTTGGGAGGCCAGTAGGTCGGGCCGGCGGGTGGGGCCCCCACCGCCCAGGCCGAGTACAGGTCCCACAACAACTCGTCGACTTCGTCCCGCTTGACGTAGT
Organism: Actinomycetota bacterium; assembly: GCA_036745195.1. Taxonomy (GTDB): domain Bacteria; phylum Actinomycetota; class Acidimicrobiia; order Spongiisociales; family ZC4RG35; genus JBFHRE01. The sequence continues at coordinate 17,494 of DAIOGO010000013.1, forward strand.
AGAGGTCGTCGGCCTGGGTGAAGAAACCCTCCTTCACCAACATCGCGCCCAACTCACGCGACTTCTTCCAGAAGACCGACATCGACCAGTGTTCGATGTAGAAGTTGTGGTTCTCGACGTAGGGGAACACGGTCCGGGCCAGTCCCAGCTTGCCCTGGAAGGTGGCACGATCCTCATCGGTCTGGAGCAACTCGGAGTATTCGGTGACGATCCGGTCCCGCTCGGCCACCACTGCCTCCATCGGACGGGAGATGTCCTCGCCTCGCTTCAGTTTGGCGATGTAGTCGGCGATGAAGCCGTAGGGGACGGACCGGTCCTGGAGCCAGGTCTTGTCGTAGTAGTAGAAGCCGGTCCCGGAACTGAAGTTGAACCAGGGGCTCTCCACCGCCGCCCAGGCCTCCTTCCACTGCCGGCCGGCGTCCGAGTCGAGGGCGGCCTCCACCGCAGCCACGTCGGCCGAGAAGGCATCGGCCAACCCGAGGTCCATCGCCTTGTGGGCCAGGTTCTTCAATTCCTCGTTCGGCCGGAACAGGTCGACCTCGATGCCGGCCACCATCTTGGCGATCGCCAGGTCGGGGATGCCGGGAAAGGCCGCCTTACAGAAGCCGAAGAAGTCGAGATACGCCGCGTACCCGAGGTTGAGGAATTCGAAGTGGTATTGCCACACCCGCAACGACAGGTCCTTGAACTTGTGGTATTGCTCCTGGAGGTCCCACCCTGTCCCCTCACCACGGCCGCTGGTGACGATGTCGGTGGCCTCCATCTCCGGGAGCGGCGAGAAGTCGATCGCCTCCATCTCGGCGATGTTCTGCTTGACCTTGACCAACCAGGCGGCGTAGAGGTCGTCCCAGTTCATGAAGTAGTGCCCGGCCCGCTCCATGAAGTGGGGAACCCGACCCTCGATGGTCGGCCCGTCCTCGATGGTGACAGGTGAGAAGTAGGGCACGCCGTTGAGTACCCGGTAGTCGATGCCGTTGGCCGGCGGGATCAAATAGTGACGGGTGTTGTACTGGCTGAGCGAGGCGATGGCGTATTCGAGGTGGGTCGCATCCCAGGGAGACATCGCCCAACCCCAGTGCATCGAGTCCCAGAACCAGAAGCGGTTCTCCTCGTACTGGCGCCGGCCCTCGCTGAACAGCGACGAATAGGTGTACAACTCCTCCCAACCCTCCGCCCCCTCCGGGGTGGGAACATCGAACGGGCTGGGGAATCTGCTCTCTGCCATCTCGGCTCTCTCCTCTCGGTTACGACCTACGACCAGTGAATCGGCAATCAGGCGCCACTCATGGGTCCCTCGTGTGAAGCGGGGAGATGAGGGTGGAAACGATCGAGCGCATCGGGTCGTAGGTCTCCTGTGAGATCGGTTTGACCTCCTTGCGCGACCACACGGTCTCGGGTCGGGCCTGGAGCAGGATCACGTTCTCCCCTTCCGGGAGGTGCTTGTCGATGGCCCATTCCACGTCTTGCGGTTTCCCGTAGTACTTCTCGGCCCTGCGGGCCATCATCGCCACCGCCACCACCTCCCCGTCGCTGAGGCACTGCACCGCCTGCCGCTCGGGCTCCACGTCGACCTTCTCGACCTGCTCTCCATTGACCCGGTATTCGATCGTCTTGGGCGAGATGATCCGCCTGACGATCTCGCGCAGCACCTTGTCGACCAGGAAGTTGTCGGGAGTGACCTCACCGGAGACCACCGCCTCTCCTAGACCCCAGGAGGCGTCGATGGCGACCTGTGAGCGGTCTCCGTTGTGGGGATTGAGGGTGAAGGCCACCCCCGCCACCCGGGGGTCGACCATCTTCTGGACACCCACCGCCATCGAGATGATCTCGTGATCGTGGTGCATGGCATGGCGATAGGCGATGGCGCGGTCCGTGAAGATCGACGACCAGCAACGACGAACATGCTCCACCACCGCCTCGGCGCCCTTGACCCACAGGAAGGTGTCCTGCTGGCCGGCGAAGCTGGCATCGGGCAGATCCTCGGCGGTGGCGGAGGACCGCACCGCCACCGGAACCTCATCCATCCCGCATCGCTCGCACAGGGCCTCGTAGGCGGTGCGGATCTCGAGGTCGATACGCGGGTCGACCTCGACCTCCTCGATCAACAGACGGATGTACTCGCTCGCCCGGCGCAGACCCACCGGGTCGTTGAAATCGACGTCGTGCAGAGCGCGGTTCACCTTGGAGCGCATCTCCGAATGCTCTCGCAGGGTGTGATAGGCCTCGGTGGAGACGGCGAAGCCGGGCGGCACCGGGAGCCCGGCCCGGATCATCGTTCCCAGGCTGGCGTTCTTTCCGCCCACCCTGCCATGATCGGAATCCGTGTAGTCGTCGAACCAGACGATGTAATCAGCCATCGGTCGAGACCTCGGATGGGGCGGCTCGCCTTCCGTCGGCGGGTGCCACTGATCGGGGGAGACGGTGGGACAGCTCTGACACATCGAACGTGATCCTCCCCGCCGTCCTGCTTCTCATCCCCGCAACCCGACCGGATCCCAGGCTTCGTTCGAAGCCCAGTCGGGCAAGGCGTCGAGGTCGGGAACGTGGATCTCCTGGACCCGATTGCGGTAGGAGACGAGAGCGGCCTTACCGTCTTCTTCCAGCTTGATTCGAACGTGTTCGGTGTTGTAAGGCTCGCCCGGGTCGTAGCCGAGGGCGGCGATGGCAAAGGCCCGAATCGGGCCGGAGTGGGTGGCGACCAGGATGCGGGCCCCGGGGAACTCGCCCGCCAGACGCCGGATCCCCGACCAGAAGCGGCGGACGCACATGGCGGGTGGTTCGAAGTGGAACATCGGGATCTGCAGCCAGTGCTGGATCGGATCGGCCCCGCCCTGCTGGGTTCGCCAGAAGCGGTCGACCTCCACCAGCCACATCGGGCGGTCGCCGAGAGCGGTCCGCTCGAACTCCTCGAGGGTCGAGTAGTACTGGCGGAAGGCCGAGGTCACATCACGCAATCCGTCGGGGGTGGCTACTTGGAAGTTGCGGAACTCGGCCATCGGCTCGGGCTCGAACACCTTCACGTCCTTCTCGAACATGGCGAGCCCGTCCATCAGTCCCCGGTGGATGTTGGAGGCGGTCTGGCCGGCGCGGTTGGTGGCGGCGTGGCGGATGACCACCGTCTCGCCGGGCGAGACCCGCTTCGACACCGTGTGGCCGTAGGTGTGGGCTTGCCAGGTCCCGGCCGGCGTCAACCCCGACTCGGTCGAATACCCCTGGGTTTCGCCGTGCCGGATGAGGTAGATGTCGGCCGACAGTTTCATCTTGGCGGCGGGAGGAGCCGAGATCTCCTTGGTGCGGTTGTCCTCGGTCATCGCCTGCTGCATGCCGTGACCGACCCGCTGGTACAGCGGCGGGAGTTGCTCGGTGATCGTCTGGGTGTCACGGCGCTGGCGGAACCGGCGGAGATACAGCGGGGTGTCGGCGTCCTCGGTCGAATCCTCCTCGACGGCGCGCGCCTGCTTCTCGAGGTAGCGGGCGAGGTACATCGGCGCCTCGTCGCGTTCGGTTCGAGGAAACGCAGGACGATCGGTCACGACCCAACCGTATCGGGACTGTTCCACCGGCTGGCACAACGTCCCGCATGCCAGAACAGGACGCCCCCATTCGTCGTTCTGGCGCGGTGAGAGGGCAGATTTCTGCTCTCTCACCGCATAAAGTCGCCTCCCTGGAGGCGGGTCCGCTGGACTCCGGCGGCTGGGCCGCTCGAAGCCAGTTCAAACGAGCCTAGGGGGTCGGGTCAAGGGGCTCGGGATCGCTGTGTACCACTGGCTCGTCATGAGGCAAGGCGTCGACACGGTGAAACCCGACGTCCTCGTCCGTCGCTTCGCGGAGGGAGCGGTGGGACGCGCATGGGCCGACGAAGAGGTAGTGGAGGCCGTCACCCGCGCAGCTCACGAGCTCGGTCTCAGGGCGTATGAACTGGACTGGCGAATCTGGGAAGCGTCGAAAGGCGGAGCACTGCCATACCCACGATCTGAGACTTCGTGACCCGAGACGGATCACCCTCACCCGGTACGCCCAAGTGCTCCCCGCCGGAACAACGGAAGTAACCCAATGGGTTCAAGCCCACCAGAGGAAAGAGGCCCAACTTCCGATCTCCGGCTCAAGGCAGGATGGCGTCGAGGATGCGCTCGGCCGACACTTCGCCGAACACGCTGATAACGAATGCGATGGTGGGGATCAGCAATCCCGCCGCGGTTCGGACCACGGTGTGAGCGGCGGTGGGACTCGCAGGAGCATCGCGGATCCGATCGTGGAGGAAAAGGAGATCCCGGAGCTCCATTGACTCCTGCGTTGACAGGTCGGTGTAGCGCGGTCCGAAGGCGTCGATGCGGCGTTGCAGTCCTTGCAGTCGCTGCTGGCGGCTCCGCTCGATGATCTTGCGGATACTGGCAGGGTATCTGACGGCCAGGACCATGGCGGCGAGGTAGCCGATCACCACGAACCCCAGCGCCAGAGGCAGCACCAGAGGCGAGTCCCAACCCACCAGCACCACCGTCAACACCAGGAAGAAGGTGATCCACATCCCGCCCGGGACTGCCTGGCCGATTGCCCTTCGCATCGCCTTCTGAACCTCGGGCGAGTCGGCCGGGCTCGGCCAGAAGAGGTGGTGGTCGTACCTGGCCTCGCGGGCCATCGTGACCCAGTTGAAGAGGGTGTTGCTCCAGATGGGTATTGTCCCGAAATCGTAGAGCAGCAGAGCCAGCAGAACGATGCTGCCGGCGGGAAGGTCGCTCAGAGCGGTTGGCGCGAACAGCCAGCAGGTCCCCAGCATGACGGCCGCCACCGCCACCCCCGCCATCGCCACCACCGGCAGCCGCATCAAGCGCCGGGAGAAGCCAGCCAGGTCTCGCAGATCGGACTCCTGCGCGATGGTGGGGAGCAGCGCCGTCCAGTTCTCCAACAACCGCCTCAGCCGTGACGGCACAGGGGCGCCAAAGGCCGGCCACATGAGCACCATGGTGACGTCGACCAGACCGTAGAACACGAGGATCACCGCCCACCGGCTCCAAGGAATGTCGGTCCTCTGCCCGGCCAGCGCGGTGGCGAGAACCACGACGGCCAGCCTGATACCAATCCCCGTCATCAGGGTCATCAGGAACAGCGCCGCGTTTCCTGCACGTGCCAGCCCGAGGCGCCGCCCAATACGATCGTGCAGGCTGCGCATGACCAGCTGAGGGCCCCAGGCGTAGAGGCTTAGAAGGTCCTCCACCAGGGCTTCGAACGCCTCGGTACGTTCGGGCCGCTCCTCGGGCGGGGTTGGCGGTGGCACTGGCTCGGTGCCCGCCTCCGCGGCGGCGCTCACCACCACCTCCGAGATGGAGTCGGTCAGCTGCGCCCTTTCCGGGGCCTGCGGTATCGGTGCCACGAATCACCTCCGCGCCACGTGCGGCGGCGCGCCTCGACATAGCTCCGCAACAAGAGAACTAACCCAATAGGTTCAAGCCGACCAGAGGAAAGGGGCCCAACTTCCGATCTCCGGCTCAGGGCAGGATGGCGTCCAGGATACGTTCGGCCGACACTTCGCCGAACACGGTGATAACGAACACGATGGTCGGGACGATCAATCCCGCTGCGGCGCGCACGAGGCTTTGGGTGGTGGATGTGGTGGGGGCGTCGCGGATCGTGTTGTGGAGCAAGAGGAGATCGCGGAGGCGCTCTGACTCCTCAGGTGACGGGTCGGCGAAGCGCGATTCGAAGGTGTCGATGCGGTTCCGCAACACTGCCGAGCGTTGGTGGCGGCGTGCCGTATGACGACCGTTTCTCCCGGCGAGACCCGCTTCGACACCGTGTGGCCGTAGGTGTGGGCCTGCCATGTCCCGGCTGGCGCCAGCCCCGACTCGGTCGAGTAACCCTGGGTCTCGCCGTCGGGACTGTTCCACCGGCTGGCACAACGTCCCGCATGCCAGAACAGGACGACCAAAACCCCCGTTCTTATGCGGTGAGATGGCAGAAATCTGCCGCCTCACCACATAAAATCGCCTTCCTGGAGGCGGGTTCGCTGGACTCCTGCCGCGTCGAAGTTGGAGGGGTCGAGCCAGCGGCTGAAGCGAGCTCGCAGCCCGGGCCACTCCCGATCCAGGATCGAGAACCAGGCGGTGTCCCGGTTGCGGCCCTTGTACATGGTGGCCTGCCGGTGCACCCCCTCGAAGGTGAAGCCGAGGCGCACCGCCGCCCGTTTCGACGGCTCGTTGAGATCGTCGCACTTCCACTCGAAGCGCCGGTAGCCGAGGTCGAACACATGGTCGGCCATCACGAACACGGCCTCGGTGGCGGCCGTGGTCCGCTGTAGGGCGGGCGACAGGGCGATGTGCCCTATCTCGATGGTCCCGACCTCGGGGGTGATCCGGAGGTAGGCGGCCACCCCCAGGGCGCGTCCCTCGACGACGATGGCGAAGAACAACGGGTCGTCGGGACTCTCCACCGAGCGGACCCAGTCGATGTATGCCTCGAACCCGGCGAAGGGGCCGTAGCTCATGTAGGTCCACATCCTCCCCTCGTGATCCTGGCGGTTGGCCTCGAACAGATCGGCGGTGTGACGCTCGGTCGCCAGCGGTTCGAGTCGCATCCAAGCGCCCTGAAGCACGGCTCGCGACGGAACGGGGGGTGTCACGAATCGCTCGACCGGGGTCCCGATCGGCTGGCCCAGGTCGTTCTGGTCCAGCTCGTTGTGGTTCGAAGAGCCGGCGGACATGAGTGGACCATATCCGAACCACTCGACACGAAGGGCGAACCTGGGGCGAGGGGCGGAACCGTCAACTGCCGGGCAGCCGACACGATGCCGTCGCCCTCCATTCGATCGACAGCACGTATCATCCGCCTCCCCTCCGATCCAGGAGTCCACACATGGCCGCCTCCAACCAAGACCGCCTGCACCGACTCGGTGAGTTGTGTGCCAGACGACGAGTCCTGGTCGTGGTCGCATGGGTGGCGCTGGTCGCCCTCACCGGGGGGTTGATGCGGGTGATCGGAACCGACTTTGCCCTCTCCTTCGACCTGCCCGAGTCGGAGGCGGCGAGAGGATTCGAGATTCTCGAAGCCTCCTTCCCCAATTCGGGCGTGTCCGGCACCATCGTCTACAAGACCGATGCCGGCGTGTCCGATCCGGCGGTGCAGGCGGCGATGACCGACCTGTTCCAACGTACTGCCCGCATCGACGGAGTCCTCGAGGTGGTCAGCCCCTACGAGGAGTTCGGGGCCCGTCAAATCGCTGCTCAGGGCGAGTCGGCCGGAAAGATCGCCTATGCCACCGTCAACATGGACCCGGACCTGACCCTGGCCGACTTCTCGGCGATCGGCGACGAGATCCAGGCGATGGCGCCGGCAGGGGTCCAGCTCGAGTTGGGGGGACAGGTGTTCGGTGAATTCGAACCGCCCAACTCCGAACTGCTGGGACTGGCATTCGCCATCTTCATACTCATCATCGCCTTCGGTTCGGTGCTCGCAATGGGATTGCCGATCGGCACGGCCCTGGCCGGGGTCGGGGTCGGCGTCGCCCTCATCGGCCTCCTCTCCAACCTGACCTCGATGCCCGACTTCGCTAGCACGCTCGGCTCGATGATCGGTCTCGGGGTGGGCATCGATTACGCCCTGTTCATCGTCACCCGCTACCGGGAGAACATCGAACGCGGCATGGAGACCGAGACTGCGATCGGAGCGGCGATTGCCACCGCGGGACGGGCTGTGATCTTTGCGGGTATCACAGTCGTGATCTCGCTCCTCGGAATGCTCTTGATGGGTGTCAGCTTCATCTCCGGGCTCGGAATCGGCGGTTCGGTGACGGTCACCGTGACCATGCTGGCCTCGATCACCCTGCTCCCCGCCCTCCTCTCCTTTGCCGGCCACCGGATCTTCGTCACCCGTGTGCGGGGGTTGGCCGCCGCTTCCCTCATCGCCGTCGCTCTCATCGGGGCGGGAATCTCGATTCAGCCGCTCCTGGTCGGCGCCCCGCTGGCGGTGGTTGTCCTCGTCGCCGGCCTCGCCTGGGCCCCGCTCAAGCGCGAGATCCCCCGCCCCGCCAAGAAGCCGGTCGAGCAGACCGGCTGGTATCGATGGAGCCGGACGATCCAGCGCCACCCGGCCTGGTGGACGGTTGGCGGACTGCTGGTCCTGGTCGTCATGAGCATCCCGGTGTTCTCGCTCCGTCTCGGTTTCTCGGACGACGGGAACGCTCCAGAAGATTCGACCACCCGCAGGGCCTACGACCTGATAACCGAAGGGTTCGGGCCTGGGTTCAATGGGCCGCTGCTGCTCGTCAGCGAGGTGCCCGCCAGTCCCGATCCAGCCTCTTTCATGGCCGTGACCGCCGCCCTGTCCGAAGAGGATGGAGTGGCATTCGCCTCCCCGCCGGTTCCCAACGACCTATCGGCTCCAACCGCGATCTTGTGGACGGTGGTCCCCACCACCTCGCCGCAGTCGGAGGCCACTTCGGAATTGATGAGCCGGCTGCGAGAGGAGGTCATTCCTCGAGCCACCTCCGGCACAGGTCTGGAGATCTCCGTCACCGGCTCGGTCGCAGCCAACGCCGACTTCTCCTCGTACCTCGGGAACCGGCTGTTCCTGTTCTTCGGCGTGGTCCTGGCCCTGTCATTCCTGCTACTCATGACGGTCTTCCGATCGGTCCTCGTCCCGGTGAAGGCCGTGATCATGAACCTGATCTCGATCGGGGCGGCGTATGGCCTGATCGTCGCCGTGTTTCAGTGGGGGTGGGGGGCATCGGTGATCGGCCTGGGCACGGGCGCGCCCATCGAGCCCTTCATCCCGATGATGATGTTCGCGATCGTGTTCGGCCTGTCGATGGACTACGAGGTCTTCCTTCTGTCGCGGATCAAGGAGGAATACGACGCAACCGGGGACAACGATGCGGCGGTGGCCGACGGACTGGCGGTGACGGCCAGGGTGATCACCGCCGCCGCGGCGATCATGGTGTTCGTGTTCGGGAGCTTCCTGCTCGAACCGGATCGAATCATCAAGATGTTCGGGTTGGGGCTGGCCAGCGCCGTCCTTCTCGACGCATCGATCGTCCGACTGCTCCTGGTCCCGGCGACGATGGCGCTGCTCGGGGATCGAAACTGGTGGCTCCCCGGCTGGCTCGATCGGATCCTCCCCAAGGTCAGCGTCGAGGGCTCGGAGGAGCCGACCCACGCCGAACTGGTCTGAGTTCCCGGACGGGGCCGGCCCGACTCAGGAGTGGACGGTCAGGAACTTCTGGTCGACCACACCTTCGTAATAGAAGATGGCCCTTCCCATCTCCGATTCGGTCCAGGTGACCGGCTCCCGATCGGGATCGGCCCAGTAGCCGCCGGTGTACACCTCGTTGCGGTTGCCGGCCGGGTCGAAGAAGTAGAGGCCCCACCCCCGGGTCGCCCCGTGGCGGGTGGGGCCGGCGTCGATCTTGACCCCGTGGTAAGAGCAGATGTCGGCCGCCCGGCGCAAGTCGTTCCAGTCGTCCACCCAGAACCCGACATGGTGGAAGGCGGCGTTGGGCCCGACGATGAAGGCGATGTCGTGCGACTTGTGGCTCCGCTCCAGGAACGTGCAGAGCTGGTGACCGTCGTCGGCCATGATCTGCTCGGTCAGGCGAAACTCGAGCACCTCGGTGAAGAAGGCGGTGACCTCGTCGACGTCCTCTGCCATCAGGAAGATGTGGTCGATGCGGGGAGGGTGGATCCCGACCAGGCCCATCGGCTCGGGCGGAGGGTTGTTGAGCGGGAGCATGTTGCCCACCTGGTCCATCCCCCACACCAGGTCCACCACGTGCCCGCTGGGTGCCTCGAAGCGAACCGTCTCGCCCGACCCCGGTCCCAGTTCGCCCGGCCCGAACCGTTTGGTGCTGACACCGGCGGCGGCCAACCGCTGCTCGTAGTAGTCGAGGTCCTCGGGTTCCTGCAGTTTGAAACCCACCACGTCGAGCCCGTAGCTGGGCGCATAGGTGATCACCACCGAATGGTGTTGGAGCTCGTCCCAGCACTTGAGCCACACCTTCTCCGCCTGGCGGGAGGTCTCGATCAGACCGAGCACCTCGGTGTAGTAGGCGGCAGCCAGTTCGAGATCGGGTACCCGGATCTCTACATGGGAAAGCCTCAGAATCCCCATTGCTTGCTCCTGCCACTCATGTGTGCACCTTCACGAACCGTTCGTTGATCTCGCCCTCGTAGTAGAACACCGCTTTCCCGATGTTGTCCTCGGTCCAGGTGATGGTCGGGAAGTCGGGATCGGGCCGGTAGCCACCGGTGAACACCTCGTTGCGGGTTCCCATCGGGTCGAAGAAGTAGATGGTGTTTCCCCGGGTGATCCCGTGCCGGGTAGGCCCGACGTCGACGGCGATGGCGTTGTAGGCGAGGATGTCGGCGGCCTTGCGGACATGATCCCAGTCGTCGAGCCAGAAGGCGAAGTGATGGAGCGCCCCGTTCGGGCCCGACACCACGGCGAGGTCGTGGGGGCTGTGGGATCGTTCGAGCCAGGTCCCGATCTGGTGACCTTCACCATCCACGAGTTGTTCGGTGAGCCGGAAGCCGAGCACATCCATGTAGAACTTGGTCGCCTCACCCACCTCCTCGGCGTTGATGAGCAGGTGATCCATCCTCGGCGGGGCGATTCCCCGCAACCCGTCCATGTTGTACTTGGGGTTGACCTTGTCGAAGAGCCCACCCACCTTCTCGACGTCGTGGACCAGTTCCATCTCGTGGCCGGACGGTGTCTCGAACCGGATCGACTCGCCCTGGCCGATCTCCTCCCCTTTGGACACCCGGTGAACGGCGAAGCCATAGGTCTCCACCCGCCGTTCCAGGTCATCGAGGTCGTCCTCACGCTCGACCTTGAACGTGAACCGATCGATCCCGGTGCGTGGGTCGTAGCGGACCCGGAGCGAATGGTGGTCCTCTTCGTCCCAGCATTTGAAGAAGATCTGATCGTCGACCCGTTCGGTGATGCCGAGACCCATCACCTCCGAGTAGTAGGCGGCGGCGAGATCCAGATCCGGCACCTTGATGTCGACATGGCTGAGTCGAAGGATTCCCATGTATGCGAACCTACCCACCACGTTCCCGTGTGTGGAATGGTGTCCCGGATGGGGGAACGAGATCCGTCCGCCGGGCGGCCGTTCCGAAGATCGGAACAGTGTCCCTCATGGCGGAACGGGTTGCTAGCTTCTGGAAGATGACCGCAACCCCCGAGACGATGCGCCAGGCGATGCTCGACTACGTCCACACGGTCCACCAGGCGTACCTGTCGCAGGCCGATCTGCAGGCGCCGGCCGTCCGGGGGCGGATGAGCCTGCTCGGCAAGCCGTTCACGGTGGTGGCGGTCGGCGTCCAGAACCTCCACGTGATCGCCACCCGCCAGCCCCTACCCACCCCTCGCGGCCAGGAGATCGAGTTGGGCGACACCCTGGCGGACATGACCTGGACGGTGCGCTTCTACGACCCGGTGGTCCTCCCCGCACTCGGGATGATCGACGAGACGGCCGGACCGGCCGGTGAACTGGTCCGGCGGGCGCTCGGTCTCACCACCCACCTCTACCACCTGATCGTCCAGCCCGGCAGCCAGTTGACCGGCCACCACGCCGGTCATGCCGGAGCGGGACTGGCCAACTCCCACATCGCCGAGGCCCGCGACTTCGACGCCATCCGGGCCCGCAGCAAGGGAAAGGAGGCGCTGGTCGACGAGATGGAAGGCGCGGCGCTGGCCGGACTGACCCGGGCCCAGGTGCTGCTCGCCCGGGAACTGGCGCCATGGGATCACGACCTCCAGGAACTCGCCAAGGCCGCTCCCGACGCAACCGCGGTGCGGCGGGCGCTGCTCGCCGCCCTCCGCGCCGATCACCTGTGAGAGCCCGATGAGCACCGACCGTCAGGTCCTGTCTTCGGTTCGCAACGCTGCCCGCCTCCTCAAGGAGTTCTCGTCCCGCGACCGGGAGTTCGGAGTCTCCGAGCTGGCCCGCCGGCTCGAACTGGGGAAATCGACAGTGCACCGCCTCCTCGTCACCCTGGCCGAGGAACATCTGGTCGAACAGGACGACATCACCGGCCGCTACCGGTTGGGGCTGGCGATCTACGACCTCGGGGCGGCGGTCGCCACCGGGTTGGACCTCCACGAGGCGGTGATGCCCTCGATGGAACAACTGCGGGCAGCCACCTCCGAGACCGTGCAGGTGGCGGTGCTCGACGGACGCGAAGTCGTCTACATCGAGCGGCTCGACAGCCCCCACACCCTCCGCCTGTTCCTCGAACTGGGCCGCCGCAACTGGGCGCATTGCACCGGTACCGGCAAGTGCCTGCTCGCCTACCTCCCCCCGCACGACCTCGATCGGATCCTCGACGGATGGGAACTCCCGGCCCTGACCAAACACACGATCACCGATCACGAGGTCCTCCGGACCGAGCTGAAGACGATCCGTCGCCTGGGTTTCGCCCACAACACAGGCGAGTCCGAGGTGGGAGTGATCAGCGTCGCCGCCCCGATCCGCGACATCACCGGCAAGGTCAGGGCTTCGATCAGCGTCGCCGGACCGACCGAGCGCATCCAACCGATGCTCCATCAGCTCGAACTGGGGGTGGCGGAGATGGCCGCCGCCACCTCCCGCCGGCTCGGTTGGACCAACCGCTGATGGCCTCCCCTTCCCCGTCCCACATGCCAGAACGGGGAACCGGACACCGCCCGATCATCGGTACTGTCCGAAGATGACCTCCCCCGTCGAACGTGCCCAGGCGCTGTTTGCCGCTCGAAGATCCCGCACCCCGATCGCCCCGTTCACCGACGCCGATCCCACCATGACCGCCGCCGACGCCTATGCGGTGCAGCAGGCCTTCGTCGAGATGCTGCTGGAGGAGGGTGGAGGCCGGGTGGTGGGTTACAAGCTGGGGCTCACCTCCAAACCGATGCAGGAGATGCTGGGAGTGGGCGAGCCCGACTACGGACCGGTGCTCTCACACATGGTCTTCGACGACGGGGCGACCGTCGACCTGTCCGCCTATATCCAGCCCCGGGTGGAGGCCGAGATCGCCCTCCTCCTCGACAAGCCGCTGCGTGGTCCCGGAGTCAGCGCCATGGAGGCAGGCCGGGCGATCGGCGGGGCGGTCGCCGCCATCGAGATGGTCGACTCGCGCATCACCGACTGGAAGATCAAACTCGCCGACACCATCTCCGACCTGGCCTCGTCGGCCGCCACCATCCTCGCTCCCCGGGTGGTTCCCGTCGACGGCTGGGATCCGCGCCTGTGCGGGATGGTCGTCACCCGCAACGGTCAGACGGTGGATACCGGGGCGGGGGCGGCCGCGCTCGGAAACCCCGTGGGGGCAGTCGCCTGGCTGGCCAACACGCTGGCCCCGCTCGGGGTCGGCCTCGAGCCGGGATGGTTCATCATGACCGGGGCCCTCCACCGGGCGTTCCCGGTCGAGAAGGGCGACGTGGTGCGGGCCGAGTTCGACAGGTTGGGACCGGTCACGGTCAGGTTCGAATGAGCCGGGTTCCCTGCGCCATCGTCGGGTCGGGGAACATCGGCACCGACCTCATGTACAAGTTGCAGCGTTCCCCGCTGCTCGAACTGGGAGCGATGATCGGAGTCGACCCCGATTCCGACGGTCTCGCCAGGGCGAGGGCGCTGGGGATCGACGCCACCCACGAGGGAGTCGACTGGCTGCTGGAGCGGGCCGACCGCTTCTCGATCGTGTTCGAGGCGACCTCGGCCTGGGTGCACCGCCAGAACGCCCCTCGCTACGCCGAGGCCGGGCTCCAAGCAGTGGATCTCACACCTGCCAAGCTCGGCCCTCTCGTCGTCCCCCCGGTCAATCTCGCCGCCAACCTGGCGGCCGGCAACGTCAACCTGATCACCTGTGGCGGGCAGGCCACCACCCCCATCGTCCATGCGGTAGCCCGGGTGTGCGACGTCCCCTATGCCGAGATCGTCTCGACGGTGGCCTCGCTCTCGGCCGGTCCCGGCACCCGCCAGAACATCGACGAGTTCACCAAGACCACCTCTTCGGCGCTGGTGGAGGTGGGTGGGGCGGCCTACGGCAAAGCGATCATGGTCCTCAACCCGGCCGATCCACCCATCCTCATGCGCAACACGGTCTTCTGCGCCCTCGGCGACGGATACGACCGGGATCGGGTCGGCCAGTCGATCCTCGACATGGTGGCCGAGGTGTCCCGATACGTCCCCGGGTATCGCCTGAAGAACGAACCAGTCTTCGACGAGGACCTGTTCCACACCCCCGGAGGTGAGGTCAAGGCCCGGGTGGTGGCCCTGCTCGAGGTGGAAGGCGCCGGCGACTACTTCCCCCCCTACGCCGGCAACCTCGACATCATGACCGCTTCGGCGGTGCGGGTGGGCGAGGCGATGGCGGGAGCCGGCGCATGACCCCCCGCTTTCGACTGACCGACTCCACCCTGCGCGACGGGTCGCATGCCATCGCCCACCAGTTCACCGTTGAGCAGGTGCGGCGGGTGGTCAAGGCCCTCGACGGGGCCGGGGTCCCGGTGATCGAGGTGAGCCACGGAGACGGGGTGGGTGGTTCCTCGTTCAACTACGGGTTCAGCCACACCGACGAGATGGTTCTGATCAGGGCGGCCGTGGAGGAAGCAACGCAGGCCAAGATCGCGGTGTTGATGGTGCCCGGGATCGGGACCAAGGACGATCTACGCAAGGCGGCGGAGGCGGGCGCCCGGGTGGCCCGGATCGCGGTCCACTGCACCGAGGCCGACATCTCCCAACAGCACATCGCTCTCGCCCACGAATTGGGGATGGAGTCGGTCGGGTTCCTGATGATGTCGCACATGATCGAACCGGAGGCACTGGTGGCCCAGGCCAGGTTGCTCGAGTCCTATGGGGCGGGCACGGTGTATGTGGTCGACTCGGCCGGGGCGATGACGATGGACGACGCCCGCCGCCGGGTGGCGGCGGTCAAGGCGGCGGTGTCCTGCCAGGTGGGGATCCACGCCCACAACAATCTCTCGCTGGCGGTGGCCAACTCCCTGGCCGCCCTCGAAGAGGGGGTCGACCAGATCGATGGCTGCACCACCGGGTTGGGAGCAGGGGCCGGCAACTGTCCGACCGAGGCGCTGGTCGCCACCTGTGAGAAGTCGGGGATCCCGACCGGGGTCGATCCGCTCCGGATCATGGACGCCGCCCAGGACGCGGTCCGCCAGATCCGTCCCGACATGGGGGTCATCGACCGCGACGGGCTGCTGCTCGGTTATGCCGGGGTGTACGGGTCGTTCCTGCTCCACGCCAAACGGGCGGCCGAACGGTACGGAGTCGACACCAAGGCGATCCTGCTCGAACTGGGCGAACGCAAGGTGGTCGGAGGCCAGGAAGACATGATCATCGACGTGGCCGTCGAACTGCAACGGAGAGCCGCCGCCGCCCAGAACGCCGGCTGAACGTCACGGCGGAGCCATCGCCCGACTACCCACCCTTCTCCCCAACAGCACCACCATCGTCGCCGACAGGAGCAGGGCGGTTCCGGTGATCCGCCAGGCGGCTCCGAATCCGCTCCGGTCGATGAGCGTCCCGAGCACCACCGGGCCGAGCGCCGCCCCCACGAACACCCCCGCCTGGGTGATGGCCGACGATCCGGCGGCGGCCTCCCGGTTGGCGTCGACCACCGTGGATGTCAACAGCCCCGGCCACGCCCAGCCGGTGACGTAGGCGGCAAACGCCGACAGCACGAACCAGGCACCAAGCACCTCGGGCAGGACCATGAACACCAGCCCTCCCGTCCCGGCCAGCAGGCCGATCGTCACGAAGCCTCCCCAGCGGAAACGATCGGCCAGCAACCCGTATCCGAGCCGGGCCAGGATCGACAGTGCCGAGCCCCCGAATTGGATCCAGCCGGCCTGCCGTTCGGCGAACCCGACCGACATCGCCCCCGCCACCATGAATGTCCCCAAGGCGGTGGCGGCCCAGGTGGCGAGAGCCGACACCGCCGCCAGCGAATACAGATCGCCACGCCCCAACCCGAGACTCGACCGAGCGGGCGCGGGAGCGTGATGGGCGGTGGGGGCGTCTGTGGGGATCAACCACCACACGGCGGCGGCGAGACCGGCCGCGGCCAGGAAGGCCGGCCGCCAGCCGTGATCGACGACGATGGCCGGGACGGCCAGCCCGGCCAGCAGCGTCGAGGAGGGGATGCCGGCATGTTTGATCCCGAAGACCGTGGCCACCCGCCGGGGGGCGGTGTGGAGGGCGAGCGCCAGGTTGGCGGTCGGGTTGGAGAGGCCGTAGACGGCGGCCGACAGCACCAGCAGAACCACCAGCGTCGTCACCGAACGGACGACGGTGGCAAACCCGAGCAGCAGGAGGGAACTGGCGGCGATGTTGATCCGCATCGCCCGCTGCCAGCCGATGCCGGCGATCCGCCTCCCCATCAACAATGACGAGATCGAGGC
>DAIOGO010000014.1:0-2801 GCA_036745195.1 Actinomycetota bacterium
CCGACACGGCGTCCTCGATGCGGTGCTTCTTCTCCTTGAGCTCGACCTCGGTGGCGGCCCCGACCTTGATCACGACCACCCCACCCGACAGCTTGGCGAGCCGCTCCTGGAGCTTCTCACGGTCCCAGTCGGAATCGGTGTTCTCGATCTCACGCTCGATCTGCTTGATGCGAGCCTTGACGTCGGTCTCACCGCCCGCCCCGTCAATGATCGTGGTGTTGTCCTTGGAGATCACGACCTTGCGGGCCCGGCCCAGCATGTCGATCGAGACGTTCTCGAGCTTGAGACCGACTTCCTCCGAGATGACGGTGCCACCGGTGAGGATGGCGATGTCCTGGAGCATGGCCTTGCGCCGCTCACCGAACCCGGGGGCCTTGACGGCGGCCGAGCTGAAGGTGCCGCGTATCTTGTTGACCACCAGCGTGGCGAGGGCTTCACCTTCCACGTCCTCGGACAGGACCAGGACGCCCTTGCCGGTCTGCATGACCTTCTCCAGCACGGGGAGCAGATCGTTGACCGAGGTGATCTTCTGGTTGGCGATCAGGATGTAGGGATCCTCGAGCACCGCTTCCTGACGCTCGGCGTCGGTGATGAAGTACGGCGAGATGTAGCCCTTGTCGAACTGCATGCCCTCGGTGAACTCGAGTTCCAGACCAAAGGTCTGACCCTCCTCGACCGTGATCACGCCGTCCTTGCCGACCTTGTCGAACGCCTCGGCAATGACCTTGCCGATGGTGTTGTCGTTGTTGGCCGAGATCGAAGCGACGGCGGCAACGCTCTTGGCCTCGATCGGGGTGGAGAGATCGCCGATCGACTTGACCACGGCCTCCACCGCAACCTCGATGCCCCGCTTGAGGTCCATCGGGTTGGCGCCGGCCGCAACCTGGCGCAGACCCTCACGAACCAGGGCCTGGGCGAGCACGGTGGCGGTGGTGGTCCCGTCGCCGGCGACGTCGTTGGTCTTGTTGGCGACCTCGTAGGCCAGCTTGGCGCCCATGTTCTCCCACGGGTCGTCCAGCTCGATTTCCTTGGCGATGGTCACGCCGTCGTTGGTGATGGTGGGGGAACCCCACTTCTTCTCGAGCACCACGTTGCGGCCACGTGGGCCGAGGGTGACTTTTACGGTGTCGGCCAGTTTGTCGACACCGGCCTGGAGCCCGCGACGGGCTTCCTCATTGAAGCGAAGATCTTTGGCAGCCATTGTTTCAGTACCTCCGTGTCATCCAACGATGGCAAGCAGATCGCGAGCGGAGAGCACCAGGTACTCCTGCCCATCGAGCTTGACCTCGGTCCCGGCGTACTTCGAGTACAGGACCCGGTCGCCTTCCTTTACGTCCATCGGCAGACGGTCGCCGTCATCGTCGAGGGCACCCGGCCCTACCGCGATGACGCTGCCGATCTGCGGCTTCTCCTTGGCGGTGTCGGGGATGACGAGCCCCGAGGGGGTGCGAGACTCGAGGTCGTCCTCAGCCTTCACGACCACCCGGTCACCGAGGGGTTGAAGCTTCATGTAGCTCCTCCTGTGGATGTCGATTATCTGACCAGCAACCTCGGTCCGAGACTGCTAGCACTCCCCCTTCGAGAGTGCCAGCCGAACCTTAGCACTCGGAGAGGGAGAGTGACAAGGGGGAAGAAGGAAGAAGGAAGAACGAAGAACGAAGAACGAAGAAGGAAGAAGGAAGAAGGTTCCAGGTTGAAGGTTGAAGGGTTTTGAACCTTGAACTTGGGCCGTGGGACTGGTGACCTTGGCAACAACAGGGATCCGGGAGTGGGTGGCGCCGGAGGGAGGGTCACAGTCAGTAGAACGAGGATGGAGGAAGAGGCTCGCGACTCGCGACACAACGCGCTTGGCCATTACCGCCAGCGCTAATGGCCGATGGCTGATGGCTGATGGCTGATGGCTGATGAACGATCAACGATCAACGAACGCCGAAGGCCGCAGGCTTCCGGTTTAGGCGCCGAGGCGTTTGCCGGGGTCGACGCCGGAGTCCCAGGCGGAGATGGCACCCTCCTCGAGCCAATGGACGGCGGCAGCGCCGATCATGGCGCCATTGTCGGTGCACAACTGTGGCGAGGGTAGACACAGGGTGATACCCCGATTGCCGGCCGCCTCTGCCAGCTTCTGCCGGAGCCTGCGGTTGGCCAGGACACCACCACCCGCCCCGATCACGGTGGCCCCGGTGTCCTCACAGGCATTGATGGTCTTGGCAACGAGGACGTCGACGATCGCCTCCTGGATCGAGGCCGCCACGTCGCGGAGCGGAGCCAGTTCCCCGTTCTTCTTCGATTTGTCGAGGTAGGTGAGCACCGAGGTCTTCAACCCGGAGAATGAGAAGTGGTGGCGGCGGTCGGCGAGGGCGCGAGGGAACACCACGGTGGTCGGATCGCCGCCGTCGGAGGCGGCGTCTATGGCCGGCCCGCCCGGGAACCCGAGACCCATGACCCGGGCGAGTTTGTCGAACGCCTCACCGGCGGCGTCGTCGATGGTCTCCCCCAACACCTCGTAGTCGCCCCAGTCGCGGACATGCACCAGCTGGGAATGACCGCCGCTCGCCAGCAGCACGACCGCCGGCGGGGCGTATTCGGGGTGTTCGAGCAGCGGGGAGAAAAGGTGGCCCTCCATGTGATCGATTCCGACGAACGGCAACTGCCTGGCCCAGGCGGTCGCCTTGGCAAAGGCATGGCCGACGAGGAGTGCACCCACCAGACCGGGCCCTTCGGTGGCGGCGACGGCATCCAGGTCGTCGGGGTGGATCCCGGCCTCGACCAGGGCCCGGTGGGTGAGCGACCTGATCGACTCG
>DAIOGO010000014.1:2811-33253 GCA_036745195.1 Actinomycetota bacterium
GAGATCCCGCAGTTCTGGAACGTGCTCCGCGGCGACATGAGCCTGGTCGGGCCGCGGCCTCCGATTCCCGAGGAAGTCGCGCAGTACGAGCCGTGGCAGCTCCGCCGTCTCGACGTGCGCCCGGGCAGCAACCTCGGGCACCACACCCCCGAAGCGGGAGTGGAGGTCGACCTGCGAGGACAGCACGTTGGAGAGGATCTCGGTGCCGCGGACCACGGCGACCGCCGTCTCGTCACAGGAGGTTTCGAAGGCGAGGATCGTGGGTTTCACGCCCGACCACCGGTCAGAAGGGTCATCACAGTTCCTCCCTGATCTCGTCGAGACGCCGGCGGTAGGCGGGGGTGGCGATGTCGTGGGCCCACATGATGAGGGCATCTTCGGTGCGGTAGTAGTTCTTGCGGACACCGACCGGCGCCATCCCGAAGCGGCGGTAGATCGTCTGGGCCTGGACGTTCGACGCGCGCACCTCGAGCGTGAGCGAGGTCGCCCCGGAGCTCAACGCCGCCTCGACCAGACGAAGCATGATCCGCGTCCCCAGCTTGAGCCCGCGACGTTCCGGCGCCACCACCAGGGTGGTGATGTGCGCTTCCACCCCGACAACCATCACTCCCCCATATCCGGCCACCGTCCCCTCGGTTTCGGCGAGCAGGTAGGTGCGGTTGTCCTGAGCCAGTTCGTCCTCGAAGACCGACCGCGACCAGGGTTGCGGATAGACGAGCGCCTCGACGGCGGCAACCGCCTCGAGGTCGCCCATCTCCAGCGGCCGGAGCGTGATCTGGGAGATCATTCCGGCCCCGCCCACGGGTCGACGGGATTGAGGACCGACCAGTTGATCGTCACATCCGGGTCGCGCAGATATTGCGGCCGCAGATCGTCCGGATGGGGGACTTCATCCCTGGCCAGGATTCCCAGGCCGATCTCGAGCAGCGCCTCGGCGGCGGGATAACGCGGGCGCCCCTGACGGACCCGATGGAGGCCGCGGAGGGTGGCGTCCGGGAGTGAGGCGACATCACCCACCAGCAGCACGTCGTCGGGATCGGATTCGATCAGGGCGCGCAACCGGTCGGCATCGACCAGTTGGGGCGCCGACCCCCGAACCACTCCACCCGGCACCGGGCGGTAGGCGGCGACCGCGAACTCCCCGCGGCGGACATCCACGATGGCCCAGATGTGGCGGCGCCCGGTGGCCGCCCGCAGGGCGAGGGCATCGAGCGAGGAGGCCGGGATCACCGGGATTCCGATGGCGGCCGCCAATCCCTGGGCGGTGGCCAGGCCAACCCGGATACCGGTGTAGAGGCCGGGACCCGTATCGACGATGACGGCGTCGAGCTGGTCGGGGGACCAGCCCGCCTGATCGAAGCAGAAGTCGATGGCCGGAACGAGAAACGAGGCATGACCGCGACGATCGTTGCGGGAGGCGGCGGCGATCACGTCCCGATCCTCGGAGAGGGCGACCGAGGCGGCCGGTGTGGACGTATCGATGGCGAGCAGTTTCACCCTGCCACCTCGATCAGGTTGCGCGATTGCCATTCGCCCATCGGGTCGAGGGTGATGTGCCGCTCCCCTTCCTCCCCCACCTCGATCACCACCGTCAGACGATCGGCGGGAAGCTCGGAGGCAACCGCTTCGCCCCACTCGATGACCAGCAGCCCCTCGGAGGCCTCGTCGAGCACGTCGAGGTCGTCGAATTCGGCCAGTGATCCGAGCCGGTAGACGTCGGCGTGAACCAGGGGCAGGAAACCGGATTCGTAGCGGCGCACCAGCACGAAGGAAGGGCTCGTCACCGGCTCGTCGATGGCCAGCCCCTCCGCCAACCCCCCGGCGAAGGCGGTCTTGCCCGATCCGAGTTGCCCGTGCAGGATCACCACATCACCCGGACGGCACAGGGCAGCCAGCCGGCGCCCCACGGCGCGCGTGTCCGCTTCGGATGGACAGGTGATCTCGATCACGTCTGAAACAACCCCAACTGCTCGACGGTGTTGGGCTCCTCGGCAGTATATGCCTCATCGTTGGCGGCGAGGGCCTGGCGAATCAGCTCGAAGTCCGCTCGCATGAGGTTGGTCACCTGATCACCCGAGCGCAGCGCCGCCGCCGGGTGGAAGGTGGGAATCAGCAACTTGCCCCGCCACCAGGGATAGGACCGCCCGCGCACCTTGGTGATCCCCGACTCGGTCTTGAGGAGGAGTTTGGTGGCGAAGTTGCCGAGCGTGACGACCACCTTGGGATCGATCAGCTCGAGCTGCATCCGGAGGTAACCCTTGCACGCCTCGATCTCGTCGGCCAGCGGGTCGCGGTTGTTGGGTGGCCGGCACTTGAGCACGTTGGCGATGTAGGAACGATCCCGATCGATGCCGACATCGGCCATCAACCGGTCGAGCAGCTGACCGGCCGCCCCGACAAACGGAACTCCCTGTTGATCCTCGTTGCGGCCGGGGGCCTCACCCACGAAGAGCAGCTCGGCGGCCGGATTGCCCACCCCGAACACCACCTTGGTGCGGGTGTCGGCGAGCCGGCAGGCGGTGCAGGCTTCGGCCTCGACCCGCAGCCGGCCGAGGGCGCCCGCTTCCCTGACGACACCGCTGCCTTCCTCGAAGGTCACCTCACCCACCCCCCGACCAGGCGATCGCCCGCACGATCGCGCGGCCCACCGCCTCGAAGGCGGCTTCGGCGACCAGATCGACCGACATGTCCTCCTGCCCGCAGGAGACGGCGAAGCAGGCGTCACCGTCGTAACGGGTATGGGCGGGTCGCAGACACACCGCATAGGCGTCCTGGGCGCGAACCGCCGCCCTGAGAAGTTCCACCCGGCTCATACGGGCGTTGGTGGCGACGACCGCCAGAGTGGTGTTCCCCGCCGGCGGCGGGAACGGAGCCGGGGGACCGGGCACCGGCTGGCCCCCGGTGAGGGATTCACCCTCCAGCGAAAACACGTCGCCGACGGCGTTCACGACCACCAACGCTCCCACCACGACCGGGCCGATGACGACCGTGGCGGAACCGACGCCACCCGGCCGGGCATGATCGAACCCGCGCCATTTCGCCACGGTGGTCCCGGCCCCCGCCCCCACCAGACCCTGTTCCACCGGTCCACCGCCGGCATTGCGATAGGCGGCGGCCCCGTCGTCCGCACCCGGCCGGGGCAGACCGGGGCGAAGGTCGAACACCACGGCTGCCGGGACGATCGGGACCGGGCCCACCGGAGTCGGGTGACCCCTCCCCTCGATCTCCAGCTGGCGCATGACTCCGTCGGCGGTGGCGAGACCGAAAGCGCTCCCCCCGGTGAGGACCAGGGCCTGGGCCTGTTCGACCCGCATCCCCGGTTCGAGCAGGGCGGTCTCCCGCGAACCGGGCGCCGCCCCCCGAACCTCCCAGGCCACCACATTCGGCTCGGGGAGGACCACCACCGTGCACCCCGTGTGCCCCTGCGGGTGAGTCCAGTGGCCGACGCTCACGCCGGGAACCGCCGTCAGGGTGTCGTTGCTCACGCTCTGCCCACCTCTCCCCCCACGTATCTACGCGGCAACCGGGGACCGATTCCACACACGATCTCATAGGAGATGGTGTCGGTCTTCTCCGCCCACTCGTCGGCCGGGATCTCGCCCCCGCCCTGGGTTCCGAGCAGCACCACCTCGTCTCCCACGACCACGTCGGCGTCACCGACATCGACCAGGATCTGATCCATGGTCACGGTCCCTGCCAGCGGGAAGCGCCGGCCGCCGATCAACACCTCGCCGTTGCGGTTCGAGAGGAGCCGAGGCACACCGTCGGCATACCCGATCGGCACCGTCGCCACCGTTGATTCGGCCGTCAGTGGCCGCCGCCGGCCGTACGAGGGCCGGCTGCCGGCGGGCAGTCTCTGCAGATACGAGACGTGGGAGACCACTCGCATCGCCGGAATGACTTCGATCAGCTCGCCACATGGTGGCGATGGGAGCAACCCGAAGAGCCCCAGGCCCACCCTGACGAGATCACCTCTGGATCCGGGATGGAGGAGGGTGCCGGCCGTATTGGACAAATGCCGCTTGAAGCCGGCGACCCCGGCGGCTTCGATGGCCCGACAGGTCTGGTCGAAGCGTCGGGTCTGTTCCTCGGTGAAGGGGTCGTCGGTCTCTGCCACCGCAAAATGGGTCCAGACCGAGTCGACGGCCACGCCCAGCTGGACCGCTCGCCGCGCCAGTTCCACCACCTGGTCGGAGGTAGCCCCGACCCGGTGCATGCCGGTATCGACCTTGATGGCGATCCCCGTCACCACCTCTCCGGCGGCCCGCAGCACCTCGAGGGTGGCGTGGCGGTACACCGTCGGCGTCAACCGCCAGGCCAGCACCTCGGCGGCATCTTCGGGGTCGGGCTCGGACAAGAGGAGGATGGGGAGGTCGAGACCCGCCTCCCGCAGCCGTATCCCTTCCTCGACGAGAGCGACGCACAACCCGGAGGCGCCGGACTCGGCGGCGGCCATCGCCACCGGCACGTCACCGTGGCCATAGCCGTCGGCCTTGACCACCGCCCACAACTCGGCAGGCGCAACGAAGGCCACGAAGCCCGCCACGTTGGTGCGGATCGCATCGAGGTCCACTTCCACCCAGGACGGCCTCATACCGCCTCCCGCCAGGCGAAGCGACCGATGTGAGCGGCCAGCCGGTCGGCGGTGACGGTCCCCGTCCGCGCCAGGTCGGCTCCCGCCACCCCGTGCCAGTAGGCAGCGGAGACCGCCGCCCGCAACGGGTCGGCTCCCCTCGCCAGCAACGCTCCGATCATCCCCGCCAGCACATCGCCCGATCCGATGGTGGCCAGCTCGGGGCCACCCGACGTCACCACCCAGGGGGTGCCCCCATCGGTGACGATGGTCGGATTTCCCTTGAGGAGGACGACGGCGCCGGTCGATCCGGCCAGGGCGCGGGCGGGGGCCGGGCCGGGTTCCGAGCCGGTAAGACGCCGGAACTCACCGGCGTGCGGAGTCAATACGGTCGGTCCGGAGCGGGTCGAGAGCTGCTCGCTGGTGACGGCGCCGAGGGCGTCGGCGTCGAACACCACCGGCCGGGGATCATCGAGGAAGCCGGGGGCGACCTCGGGGGCCAGGTCGCCCAGACCGGGACCGACCACCAGCACTGCGTAGCGATCTGGCACCTGCCGCAGAGGGTGGGCGAGGACGTCGGGACCGGCGGTCTGCGCCAGTGCGACATCGGGTACCGCCACCCCCGCCGCCCCCGCCCCGAACCCGAGGGCGGACCGGGCCACCAGGATGGCGGCACCGACCATCCCCACCGACCCCCCTACACACAGCACCGACCCTGCCGACCACTTGTGACTGACCCGCCGGCGAGGGGGTCGGACCGTGTCGATCGACTCGGCCAGCAAGAGCTCGGGAACGCCACCCTCGAGACCGATATCGGCCACCTTGATCACCCCGCAGCGATCGGGGCCCTCACCGAGCAGGTGTCCGGTGCGGAGAGCGTGGAATGTGACGGTCCTGGTGGCGTTGAATGCCGCCCGGGCCACCGTGCCGTCGAGCGGATCGAGCCCGGTGGGGACGTCAACCGAAAGCACCGGGGAGGGGGTCCCGAACCAGGCCTCGACCGCCGGGTCGAGGCCCGGCCGGTAACCACCCCCAAAGAGAGCATCGATGACCAGGTCGACGGGACGGAGAGGACCGAGTGCCATGACCCTCACCCCCGCCTGTCTGGCCCGGGCCAGGGCCTGGCGGGCGGGCTCGGTCACCGGCTCGGCTACCAGATACAACGTCACGCCCACCCCGCGCCGGCGGAGGATCCGGGCAGCCACCGAACCATCGCCGCCGTTGTTCCCGGGCCCGGCCAGGATCGCCACGGTGGATCCGTACCGCGCCCCCATACCCACCGCAGCCAGCGCCACCGCCAGCCCGGCTCGCTCCATCAACACCGGGATGTCGCCGCCGGCGTCGAGGCGAGCCGCTTCGGCGGGCGTGATGACCGGTTTCACGAACCGATCCTATCCGACCCCTTGACCCCGGCAGCGTGCCGCCGATGAGAGAGGTGTCGGCCCGAGACCCCTCGATGCCAAACGCCAACCGGCGGTGTTCCCTCGCCGCCGGTCGGGTCGACTTAGGTGGTGGGGGGATCGGCTCCGGCCGGTTCCCCCGCCACCACCTGAGGGATCGTGGGTTCAGTCGTGCTCGCCCACCGCCACCGCCATCACCAGGGCGGTGGTGTCGGTGTGGGTGATCGTGATGTGAACCTCGGTGACACCCAGCATCTCGGCCCTGCGAGCGGCGTTGCCGACCATCCTGACGGTTGGTTTGCCGCCCCCGGTGATCTCGATGTCCGTCCAGCGGATCCGCCGCCAACCCGTCCCCATCGACTTCATCACCGCTTCCTTGCCGGCAAACCGTGCCGCCAGCCGGCGAGCGGGTTTGGCGAACCGGAGGGCGTATTCCTGTTCGTGCTCGGTGAAGCACCGCTCCAGGAAGCGGGGGTATTTCTCGTAGACCCGGGCCACCCGCTCGATCTCGGCCAGGTCCACTCCCAGCCCGATGATCTTCATCGGCCGGCCACCGACAACCGGCGACCGTCGTGGTCGCGGAACCGGAGGTGGCGCACTCCCCACGGTTGCTCCTCCGGAGGAGCCTCGACCGGGATGCCACCTCGCACCAGGGCGAGATACGCCTGGTCGACGTCTTCGGGGGTCAACATGAACAGGTGACTGCGGCGGCCGGCCAACATCGAACTCCTCTCGCTGCACGGAGGGTAGGCCGAAAGCGGTTGCACCACACGCCGGAATGCCCGCTCCGGCTACTCGACCGTGACCGTCTTCGCCAGGTTGCGCGGCTTGTCCACGTCGAGTCCCCGGGCGGTGGCGACGTGATAGGCGAGCAGCTGAAGCGGAACCACGGCAGTGACGGTGCAGATCAGATCGGGGCTGGGCGGAACGGCGATGAGATGATCTGCCACATCGGTGAACTCGGCCTCGTCGCCCTGCTCCACCACCATCACGATGGTGGCGCCCCGAGCCTTCATCTCCTGCATGTTGGAGAGGGTCTTGGCCCGGATCTTCGACTCGGTGGCAACCCCGACCACGACCACGCCGGGTTCAACAAGGGCGATGGGGCCATGCTTCATCTCGCCGGCGGCATAACCCTCCGCCCGGACATAGGCGATCTCCTTGAGCTTGAGCGCCCCTTCCATGGCGATCGGGAAATCCCCAGAACGCCCCAGGAAGAAGAAGTCGCGGGTGTCATGCCACTGCTTGCACATCTCGACCACGATCTCGTCGAGCGCCAGGGCGCCCCTGACCTTGTCGGGGAGGGCGCGCAATTCTGCGGCCATCACGCCGATGGTGCCGGGGTCGAGCGATCCGCGCTCCTGGGCGAGATAGAGCCCGAGCAACTGCATGGCCACCAGTTGGGTGGTGAAGGTCTTGGTGGCGGCGACACCGATCTCGGGCCCGGAACGGGTGTAGAGGACGGCATCGGCCTCGCGGGCCAGGGCCGAATCGACCACATTGGACACCCCGATGACGGTGGCACCCTGGGCCTTGGCGTAGCGGACGGCGGCGAGGGTGTCGATCGTCTCGCCCGACTGACTGATACCGATCACCAGCGTCCTCACATCGAGCACCGGATCCCGGTATCGGAACTCCGACGCGATGTCGATCTCCACCGGAAGACGGGTCCACCGCTCGATGGCGTACTTGGCCATCATGGCGGCGTGAAAGGAGGTGCCGCAGGCGACCACGAAGACCTTGTCGATCATCTTGAGCGCCTGCTGCGGGATCTCGAGCTCGCGCAGGGTGATCCGCCCCCCGGAGTCGACCCGGGAGCGAAGTGTGTCGGTGATGGCCTGCGGTTGTTCGTAGATCTCCTTCAACATGAACGTGTCGAATCCGCCCTTCTCGGCGGCCTCGAGATCCCAGTCGATGTGCCGTTCCTGGGGCACCACCACCTGGCCATCGAGGTCGGTCACCACCACCGAATCAGGACGGAGTTGCACCACCCGGTCGTCGTCGATCACGACCATCTGCTTGGTGTGCTGGAGAAAGGCCGGAATGTCCGAGGCGAGGAAATTCTCGCCCTCGCCCCGGCCCACCACCAGCGGGCTGCCCCGACGGGCTCCGACGATCAACTGGGGATCGCTCAGGCGCATGACCGCCAGCGCCAGGGCGCCCTCTGACATCTTCATGACCGCTCGAACCGCGTCGGCCAGCGGCAGATCCGCCATCTCCTCCACCAGGTGGGCGACCACTTCCGTGTCGGTGTCCGACTCGAAGCGATGCCCGCGCTCGACGAGTCCCTGCTTCAACTCCACCCAGTTCTCGATGATGCCGTTGTGGACCACGGCCACCGAGCCGGAGCAGTCGACGTGGGGATGGGCGTTGCGCTCGTTGGGAGCGCCATGGGTCGCCCAGCGGGTGTGACCCACGCCGATGGTCCCGGCGGGTGGGTGATCGGCGAGGGCTACGGACAGATCGGCCATCCGGCCGGCCCGTTTGACGATCGTGATCCCATCATCCTGGCGCAGGGCCACGCCGGCCGAGTCATACCCGCGGTACTCGAGTCGCTCCAGACCCGGTACCAGGATGTCGAGAACGGGCCGCGGCCCGACGTAACCAACGATGCCGCACATGGCGGAACCTCCCAAAGTGGTGAGGGGCGCATCGGCGCCCGATTGCTGTGACGACGAACCGCGAGAGGTTCCCAGCAGCTGGGGATCACTTCGTGTGGGATTCTGTCGCCGGGATCACTCCCGGGTTTTGCTCCCAAACGTCTCGACCGTGATCAGGCCGGGAAGGCATCCGCCGAAGATTCGATCACCTTCCACCTCGTCACCTCCCGGGGGAGGTCTGGCG
Organism: Actinomycetota bacterium; assembly: GCA_036745195.1. Classification (GTDB taxonomy): domain Bacteria; phylum Actinomycetota; class Acidimicrobiia; order Spongiisociales; family ZC4RG35; genus JBFHRE01. The sequence continues at coordinate 11,629 of DAIOGO010000014.1, forward strand.
CTCGTGGGTTTGTGCGCGGTGCACCGTCAGGTTGTGGACTCCCTCCTTTCAGGCGTCTTCGCAGTGGGTCTTCACTCGTTTCCGAGTACCTCGCCGACGACGGAGAGGATCTCGTCAGTGTAACGACCGGCTTCGTCTTCACCAGGCGCCTCGACCATCACCCGGATCAGCGGCTCGGTTCCCGATGCCCTCACCAGAACCCGGCCGTCCGCCCCCAGCTCCCTCTCGACCTCGCTGACCTTCTCCCATACCCTGGTGGCCCCCGCCAGGCCCTCTTTGTTGGTGACTCTGATGTTGCGGAGTACCTGAGGAAACACGGTGATCGCCTCGGCCCGAAGCTCGGCCAGGCTCTTGCCGGTGGCGGCCACCACCTCCAGCAGGCGAACCCCCGTCAGCAGCCCGTCACCGGTGTTCCCCCGATCGCCGCAGATGATGTGACCGGACTGCTCGCCGCCGAGGATCGCCCGGTTCTGACGCATCGCCTCCGCCACATACCGGTCGCCGACCTGGGTCTGGATGACCGTGACGCCCGCCTCTTTCATCGACCGATGGAACCCGAGGTTCGACATCACGGTGGCAACCACAGTGTCGTTCTTCAGGCGTCCCTGGCTCTTCCATTGCCGGGCGAGGATGGCGAGAATGGCATCCCCGTCGACGATTTCGCCCTCTTCGTCGACCGCGATCAGCCGATCGGCGTCGCCGTCGAAGGCAAACCCGATCGTGTTCTTGCTGCGTTCCGCCAGGAACCGGGGATGGGTCGCCCCGCAGCCGAGATTGATGTTGCTCCCGTCGGGAAGATCGGACAGGGTGGTGACGGCGGCCTTGAGTCGGATGAAGAGCTGCGGTGCCGCCTGATAGGCGGCGCCGTTGGCGCAGTCGAGGACGACGTCCAGACCGGCAAAGGAGAACGCCGCGCCGGAGGCGAGGTGATCGACGTAACGCATGAGGGCGTCGGACATCGGAAATCGGGTCCCGATCGAGGGCCCGAGAGCCCGCCTCGAGTCGCCGTCTTGCCGGATCTGGCTCTCGATCTCCTCCTCCTGTTCGTCGGAGAGTTTGGTTCCCTGGTGGGAGAGGAGCTTGATCCCGTTGTCCTCGGCGGGGTTGTGGGAGGCACTGACGATCGCACCGAGATCGGCGCCCGACTTGGCGGTGAGCCAGCTGATGCCGCCGGAGGGGAGGACGCCGACGTCGACGGTATCCATCCCGACGGAGTGGAATCCGGCCTGGAGCGCCAGCGACAACATCTCCCCTGAGCGCCTGGTGTCCCGACCGATGAGGACCGACCCACCCGGTCGGAGAGAACCGGCCGCACGGCCGATGGCCATTGCCAGATCGGGGGTGAGCTCGAGGTTGGCGACCCCGCGTACGCCATCGGTCCCGAACAGACGGGCGACGCCGTCCGGCAAGATCACCGCTTGGTGTACTGGGGGGCGCGACGCGCCTTGCGCAACCCGTACTTCTTGGACTCGACGATGCGCGCATCCCGGGTGAGGAGCCCGGCTTTCTTGAGGGCCGGGCGCATGCCGGGATCCAGCACACACAACGCCCGGGCGATCCCGAGCCGCAGAGCATCGACCTGACCGGTGGTGCCGCCACCTTCGAGAGTGGCGTCGAGGTCATACCGGCCCTGGGTTTGGGTGATCTGGAGGGGCTCCATCACCCGCATCCTGTTGGCCATCGTGGGGAAATACTGCTCGAGGGCTTTGCCGTTGAGACGGACCTGGCCGGACCCTTCACGGAGCCGGACTCGAACCGTCGCCTCCTTGCGACGACCGGTGGACTGAACCAGTGGCTTTGACATCAACGATCCACCTTTCGGATGGCAAGGTCATGCGGTTTGGGCTGCTGTGCGGCATGCGGATGGTCAGGGCCTGGGTACACCTTGAGCTTGCGCCCCAGCTTGCGCCCGAGCTTGGACTTGGGAAGCATGCCCTTGACGGCCCGTTCGATGACCTGCTCCGGCCTCCGGTCGAGGAGGGCGCCGAAGCTCTCCGCCTTGAGACCACCCGGGTACCCGGAGTGGCGGAAGTAGATCTTCTCCTGGCTCTTGTCGGAGGTCACGGCCACCTTGGCGGCGTTGACCACGATGACGAAGTCGCCACCATCGACATGGGGGGCGAAGGTCGGCTTGTGCTTGCCGCGGATCAACTGGGCGACCTCCGAGGCGACTCTGCCCAGGGGCATGTCGGCGGCGTCGACCACCCACCACTCGTGGGCGATGTCGGCCTTCTTGGGCGAGAACGTCTTGTTGTTGGTCATGCTGAATCCAATCCAGGTCGTGAGACGCCGCCCCGCTCGGGACGGCGAACCCTCGGCTTGGGATCTCGGGCTGTGATCTCGAGGCGTGATCTCGAGGCGTGATCTCAGACTGGGATCTCGAAAGCGAGAACTCTCGGCGACGAGAGCAGCGCAAGAATACGCCCTCGGGCCGGTTCGCGCCAATTCGACCGGCGCGGCCGATCAGTAGGCGACATCCCACAGGATGAGGCCCGCCGCCGGGGCCATCGGCCGGCCGGCGTTCCGGTCCCGATCGGCCAGGATCCGCCCCACCTCATCCGGCGAGACCTTTCCCCGGCCGGCATCCACGCAGAACCCCACCACCGACCGGACCATCTGGTGGCAGAAGGCGGTGGCGGTGACCTCGAAGACCACCAGATCCTCATGCCGGTCCCAGCCGGCAGAGAGGACGTGGCGCTCGGTGGACCGGCCCTCGGCCTGGCGGCAGAAGGCGGCGAAGTCGTGGACTCCGACGAACCCGTCCGCCGCCCGGTTCATCGATTCGAGATCGAGAGTGTCACTCACATGCCAGACCTGATGACGGCGCAACGGGTCGGGGACCGGTGCGTTGAGGACCTGATAGTGATAGGTGCGGGAAACGGCCGAGAACCGGGCGCTGAATCCGTCGGCGACCCTCCCCACGCGCCCGGCCACCACCTCCCCTCCCAGCATCCGGTTGATCGACCGGGCGAGAGCCGCCTCATCCACCGGAAGGTCGGTGGAGAAGCTGACCACCTGACGGCGGGCGTGGACCCCGGCATCGGTTCGACCGGCCACCACGGTCTGGATCGGTTCGCCGATCACCTGCTCGAGCACCCTCTCCAGTTCCCCCTGCACGGTCCGCACCCCGGACTGGCGGGCCATCCCCCTGAACCCGGAGCCGTCGTAGGAGAGGTCGAGGCGATAGGTGGCCACTCAGAACAGCGTCTGAAAGGCGGAGACGGCAGTGAAGGTGACCCCCGAGAGGAGTGCGCTCAGGAGCACGAGTACGGCGTATCCGACCAGCACCGAGAGGATGGCGAGCTTCTGACTCGAATCGGTGGTCGCCCTCGTCGCCACCACCAGCACCGCCAGGTACCACAACACGGCGGCCACCCCGACGAGCGGAATCGGGATGGCGGTGAGGATGAGGGGCAGGTAGGCGAGCCCGTGGGCCGCCATCATCGTTTGCAGGCCACCGCCGGTCTTGAAGATCTTGGTGGACGCCACCCAGACGCAGGCGGCCAGGATCAGCCAGCCCGCCACCCCCGAGATGGCCGCCCCCAGGACACCGAGGACGGCCCCGGCCCCGAGACCGTTGGAGAGGACCGCCCGAATCAGAAATGAAACCGCCGACACCGACGCCACCAGGATCACCCCATCGGCGGTGGCATCGTCATCCCAGTAGGCGTGCTCGAACGCCTTCTTGTCGAACATCGAACCGCGCAGCGCTCGTGAGAAGATCTTCTTCATGGTCGGTAGCCGAGGCTACCAGCGAGCCTCCTCACCGGTCTCGCCACCGACGGCTTCATCGTCATCGCCTCGGCGAACGGCACCCACCGCACCCCGCTGACTCCGTCTCCGACGATGAGTTCTTCGCTCACCGCCCGAAAGGCCCAACGCAGATCGAAGTGCAGGTGGGCAGGCTGATGGTCACGGGAAGGGAAGGGGTGGATGTCGAGGTCGATGATTCCCAGTACTTCGAGGCCGGTCAACCCTGTCTCCTCCGCCACCTCCCGCCGGGCCGCCGACTCGTGTGAGGTGTCGTCGGGTTCCATGTGGCCACCGGGTTGAAGCCACGCCTGGAGCTTGCGGTGAAAGACCAGCGCCACCGCCGGTCGCCGGGGGTGGGCTACGAAGGAGGATGCCGTGACGTGACCGGGGTCGAAGTGATGCCGGTCGAGGACGTCCCCGTCGAGGTCGAGCAATGCCTCGAATCGTTCCATCGACCCCACCAGCTCCTGATCCGTCCTCAGGCTGGCGGCCACCGATCTGAGGGTGTCCCGATCGAGCATCGGCCGCATCGTACCGGTACGGGCCGGCGAGCCTCGCGGCGGCCCGACGGCGCTCAACGGCGGCGCAAGCGTACGGTCTCCACCGAGTGGTCGTGGGCCTTCTCGAGGATCAGCGTCGCCCGCTCCCGGGTGTGGAGGATGTTCTGTTCCAGGTTGGCAAGGTTGATCTCCTTCCAGATCCGGCGGGCCTCCTCCTCGGCCGCATCGTCCGCCAGCTCGGAGAAGCGGTGGAAATAGCTGGCGGGCGAGCGAAAGGCTGTGTCCCGCAGGGTCAGGAAACGTTCCACATACCAACCCTCGATGTCGGATGGCTCGGCATCCACGTAGATGGAGAAGTCGAAGTAGTCCGAGACATGGGGCCCGCTCCCTCCCGCCTGCAGCACATTGAGGCCCTCGAGGATCAGGATGTCGGGACGCTCCACCACCCTCTCCTCGCCGGGAACGATGTCGTAGATCAGGTGGCTGTAGACCGGCGCCCGAACCACCTGGGCGCCCGCTTTGAGATCGGAGACGAACTCGAGCAGACGCCTCCGGTCATAGGAGTCGGGGAACCCCTTCTTCTCCATCAGACCCAGTTCCTCCAGCACCCGGTTGGGGTGGAGGAACCCGTCGGTGGTGACCAGGTCGACCCGGGGGTGGTCAGGCCAGCGGGCCAGGAGTTCCTGGAGGATGCGGGCGATGGTCGACTTGCCCACCGCCACCGAGCCGGCGATCCCGATCACATACGGCACCGGGTGGGTGGGTTTGCCAAGGAAGGTATCGGTGACACTGAACAGCTGCTGGCTCGCTCGTATGTAGAGGTTCAGCAGCCGGGAGAGGGGCAGGAAGATGTCCTCGACTTCGGTCATCGACAACTCGACGTTGATGCCCCGGATACGTTCGATGTCGTCCTCGGTCAAGGTCATCGGGGTCGAGGCCCGCAACGCCGCCCACTCGGGCCGGGAGAAACGGAGGAACGGAGAGCTGTCTGCGGTCACGGACGGCAGGATAGGGGACCCGCCCCGAGGTCCCGACCATGCGTGTGCGAACCCAGGGTTCAGGACCACATCCGGTGTCGTGCCCGGCCCACGGTTCAACTGTGGGCTCCTGAACACACCACGTGTATCTGCGAACCCAGGGTTCGCAGAATCCAGCTCAGACCAATTCGATGATGGCCATTTCGGCGCCATCGCCGCGACGAGGGCCGATCTTGACGATTCGGGTGTACCCGCCCGGTCGTTCGGTGTAGCGGGGAGCCACTTCGTCGAACAGCTTGGTGACCACGGCGTTGTCCTTGATGGTCTTGAGGATCACCCGGCGGCTGTTGAGATCACCCTTGCGAGCCTTGGTGATCATCTTCTCGGCCAGGGGCCGGACCGCCTTGGCCCGGGCGATGGTGGTCTCGATCTTGCCTTCGGCGATCAGCGACGTCGTCAGGTTGGAGAGAATGAGCTTCTGGTTGGCGGAGGAGTGGCCCAGCCGCCGGCCCTTCTTGGGAGTGGGCATCAGGCACCCGAGCCTTCCGCCAGGGACAACCCCAGCTCGTCGAGCTTCATCGTGACCTCCTCCAGGCTCTTCTGCCCGAAGTTGGTGATGTTGAGGAGGTCGTCCGGGCTCTTGAGAACGAGCTCGCCGACGGTCTTGATCTGGGCACGACGGAGGCAGTTGCGGGGACGCTCGGAGAGGTCGAGTGCCTCGATCGGCAGATCGAGATCGGGTGAGCCCATGGACTCGTCGTCCCGGTCCCCCAGCTCCAGGCCGATCCCTTCGCCGGCGTCCGCAAAGAGGTTCATCAGCTCGGACAGAGTCTTGCCGGCGGAGGACACCGCCTCGGACGGGGTGAGGGCACCGTTGGTCTCGACATCGATCACCAGGCGATCGAAGTTGGTCATCTGCCCGACCTGGGTGCTCTCGACCAGATAGGAGACCTTGCGCACCGGCGAGAACATCGAATCGATGGGAATCAGGCCGATCGACCCGGTCCTCTTGTTCGAGTCGGCACTGCGATATCCGACGCCCGGCGCAACGGTCAGCTCGAGTTCGAGACGGCCGTTGGCCGACAGTGTGGCGAGATGCAGGTCTGGGTTGACGATGGTGACCCCGGCCGGGACCTTGAGGTCACCGGCGGTGACCACGCCGGCGCCTTTGGCCGACAGGTAGAGGGTCTGCTCGTCGATCGAGTCCAGCTTCACGACGATGTGCTTGACGTTGAGGATCAGGTCCACCACGTCCTCCACCACACCGGGAACCGTCGAGAACTCGTGCTGAATGCCCTCGATCTGGATGTGGGTGACCGCTGCCCCCGGGATCCGGGAGAGCAAGGTGCGCCGGATGGTGTTGCCGAGGGTGTAGCCGAAGCCCGGTTCGAGCGGCTCGACCAGGAATCGCGACCGGAACTCGGAACTCGGTACTTCTTCGATTCGGGGACGTTGAACGATCAACACGATGGGACCCTCTCGTATCGGGATTTCACTTGGAGTAGAGCTCGACGACGAGCTGCTCGTTCACAGCGGTATCGATCTGGTCACGGCTCGGAACGGCCCGGACCACGATCCTGCGAGCCCTCTGATCGACGTCCAGCCACTCGGGCACGACGCGACCGAACGTGTCGACGGCCAGTTGCACGGCGAACAGCTCCTCTGAGGTGTCCTTGAGGGTGACGACGTCGCTCTGCCGCACCCGATAGGAGGCGATGTCCACCTTCTTGCCGTTGACCCGGAAGTGACCGTGGTTGACCAGCTGACGGGCCTGGGGACGGGTGGCCGCCAGACCGGACCGCCAGACCACGTTGTCGAGGCGGGTCTCGAGCAGGCGAAGCAGGTTGTCACCGGTGACGCCGGGCTGACGGGAGGCGAGCTCGTAGTAACGACGGAACTGCTTCTCGAGCACTCCGTACATGGTGCGGAGCTTCTGCTTCTCACGAAGCTGGACGAGGTAGTCCGACTCGCGGATCCGGCCCCGACCGTGCTGGCCGGGGGGATAGGGACGCTTGTCTACCGGGCACTTCTTGGACTGGCAGAGTGGAGTGCGGGCACGACGGCACGCCTTGTGACGGGGACCTGTGTAACGGGCCATGGCTCAGCCCCTCCGGCGCTTCTTGGCGCGGCACCCGTTGTGCGGGATCGGGGTGACGTCACGAATGCCGGTGATCTCCAGACCCATGTTCTGGAGGGTGCGAACCGCAGTGTCCCGACCAGAACCGGTCCCGGCGACGATCACATCGAGCTTGCGCACTCCGTGCTCGCCGGCCCGACGGGCCGCTTCCTCGGCTGCCACCTGGGCGGCATAAGGAGTGGACTTGCGGGAGCCCTTGAACCCGACGGACCCACCCGACGTCCAGACGACGGTGTTACCGGCCTGATCGGTGATGTTGATGATGGTGTTGTTGAAACTGGCCTTGATGTGGGCCTGGCCGTGGGCGATGTTCTTTCGCTCGCGGCGGCGGACCCTGACCTTGGGCTGCTGTCCTGACGTCTTTGCCACTCGCTACTCCTACTTCTTCCCGATCTTCTTCTTGCCGGCGATCGCCACCCGCTTGCCCTTGCGGGTCCGGGCGTTGGTGTGGGTCCGCTGGCCACGCACGGGAAGCCCCTTGCGGTGGCGGATGCCTTCGTAGCAACCGATCTCGATCTTGCGCTTGATGTTCTGCTGGACCTCGCGGCGAAGATCACCTTCTACCTGGAGGTTGGAGTCGATGTAGCGGCGAATCCGGGCCGCCTCGTCATCGGTCAGATCGCGGACACGGGTGTCCGGGTTGATGTCGAGGGCCTGCAGGATCTCGTGGGACTTGGTGAGCCCGACGCCGTAGATGTAGGTGAGGCCGATCTCGAGACGCTTGTCTCGCGGGAGATCGACACCGGCGATACGTGCCATGTCAGATCACCCTTGCCGTTGCTTGTGTCGGGGATTGGTGCAGATGACCCAGACGCGTCCGTTACGCCGGATGATCCGGCACTTCTCGCACATCTTCTTGGTCGAAGGGCGAACCTTCATGTTTCGTCTTCTCCTTGTCGACCCGCCCGGCAGGCCGCCGCCATCTCGAGGAACCGTCGTCAGACGGTCTTTCATTCTCAGCCTTCCGGATCGGCCCGGCGGTGGGCTTGGAACGACATGACACCACCCTCACCGCGGGTACAGACCGCTTGGTACGGGTTGCGGATGCCATTCCGTGGACCTCGCTGCTTCCACTCGACTGCTCGAATGGACGCGAACGACCGGAAGCTGGAGCGCAATCATAGGCAGAACAGGGTCCGGCAGGCAAAACCAGGAAGCTGCGCCGGCACGGTAGCCTCAGGAAACACAGGGGGAATGATGACTGCTCTCCAACACCGCTCGGCGTTCACGCTGGTGACGGCAATCGCCGTCATCGGCCTGGCTCTGCCCGGGCTGGCAACGTCGGCGGCCTACCCCAACGAAGTGGACCGGTACCGGCCGGGAGGGAGCGACTTCATCCCCGCCACCATCGAACCGGGTGACGGCGGACCCTGGGTGGAAGAGCTCCAGCTTCGGCTGGCGAGCGCCGGTTTTCGCCCCGGCCCGCCCGATGGCCGCTTTGGCCGGGCCACCCTGGGGGCGGTCTACGCCTTCCAGAAGCTGCACGATCTGACCCGGGACGGAGTGTTCAGGGCCGCCGACTGGGCGCTCCTCGAGACCACCCCGGCCTTGCCGGAGGCGGCAGAGCCCGATCGGGTCGAGGTCGACCTGGGACGCCAGGTTCTCTACCTGGTGCGACAGCAGCGGGTCGAGGTGGTTCTCCCCATCTCATCGGGCAACGGAGAACAATTCCGCAATGCCTCGGGGTCGTTGGTGAGAGCGCGAACCCCGGAAGGGGGTTTTCAGTTCTACAACCACATCGATGGGTGGCGTATCTCCTATCTCGGAGGGCTCTATCGCCCCTATTACTTCCGCGGCGGATACGCCATCCACGGGTCGGCCAGTGTGCCGCCGTTCGAGGCGTCCCACGGATGTGTGCGGGTGGAGCTGCACGACATGGACTTCCTCACCACCCGCCTCGAGATCGGGATGCCGGTGTTCGTCTATGGCAAGGGAGTCGCCCGCTCCAGCCTGCTCCCGGTGCTGCCCCGCGCCACCGGATCGGGGTTCGAGGTCGACGGCGGATTCCTGCTGAACTGAGCCCGGCGCCGGCAGCGGCCGACCGGTCGCAGCCTCTAGCCAACGGCGATGGCAACCTCTTCGGAAGTGGTGGTCACCACCACTCCATCGGGGGTGATCGCCACCGTGTGCTCCCAATGAGCGGAGATCGAGCCATCGACGGTACGCACCGTCCATCCGTCCGGATCGACCTTCGTCGCGGCCGAGCCCAGATTGAACATGGGTTCGATGCAGATCGCCATCCCCGTCTTGAGCTTGTAGCCCCGGCCGGGGTGGCCCACGTTGGGAATGTGGGGCTCCTCGTGCATCTGCCGCCCGATCCCGTGGCCACCGTACCCCTCGACGATCCCGTAACCCTCTCGCCGTCCCACCACTTCGACGGCATGGGCGATGTCACCCACTCTCGCCCCATGGCGAACGGCGGTGACACCCGCCCACATCGCCTCCTCGGTGACGGCGTTGAGTTTCACCACCTGGGCCGATGCCGATCCGACGATGGCACTGAAGGCGGCATCACCGTGAAACCCCTCGTAGATGGCGCCGACATCGATGGCGATCAGGTCGCCTTCCCGCAGGCGGTAGTCGCCGGGGATGCCATGCACGATCACATCGTTGGGTGAAGCACAGATCGCTGCCGGATAACCTCGATATCCGAGGAAGCTGGGAACGCAGTTGCCGTCCCGGATCACCCGGTCGGCGATCAGGTCGAGTTGCTCCATCGACACTCCCGGCCGAATCGACTCGCGTACCGCGGCGTGAGCCGCCGCCACCACCCGGCCCGCCACCGCCATCCTGGCGAACTCCTGCGGCTTCTTGAACGTGATCACGCTCAGGCGCCGAGGGCGTCGAGCACCCGCTCGGTGATCGACTCGATCGTTCCGACGGCGTCGACCCGTTTGACGATGTGCCGTCGGTCGTACAGGTCTATCAGTGGCTCGGTTTGGCGACGGTACACCTCGAGGCGGGTCCGGATCGTCTCTTCGCTGTCGTCGGCCCGACCACGAGCGAGCATCCGTTCGACCACTTCCTCCTCGTCGACCTCGAACAGCACCACCGCATCGAGGCCATCGTCGCCCAGGAACGCGTCGAGCGCCTCGGCTTGGGGAAGCGTGCGGGGGAATCCGTCGAGGATGTACCCGGCGGCGGCGTCGGGGAGGGCGAGGCGACCCTCGAGCATCTCGATCACGATTTCGTCGGACACGTATCCACCCGACTCCATGATCGCCTTCACCCGCTCCCCCAATTCGGAGGTCGGGTCGAGGGCCCGGAACATGTCACCGGTCGAGACGTGGGCGATTCCCAACCGGGCCGCCACCCGCTGCGCCTGGGTTCCCTTCCCCGCCCCCGGAGGCCCCACAAACAGGAGCTTCACGCGCTCTCCAGGGCGCATCGCCGATAGCCGACTGCCGACTGCCTCATGTCAGGAAGCCTTCGTAGTTTCGCATCGTCAGCTGGCTCTCGATCTGCTTCATGGTCTCGAGCGCCACCCCGACGATGATCAGGATCGACACACCGGAGAAACCGAGGGGGAGGTTCCAGATCAGCGACGCCAGCGCCGGCAAGATGGCGATCGTCCCCAAGAAAACGGCCCCGGGAAGGGTGATCCGGCTGAGGATGTGGCGGAGATGCTCTGCCGTCTGACGTCCCGGGCGGACACCGGGGATGAAACCCCCCTGGCGCTGGATCATCTCGCTTTGACGGTCGGGGTCGAACTGGATCTGGGTGTAGAAGAACGTGAAGAAGATGATGAGCAGGAACATGGCGATCACGTACCAGAACGAGATGCTCCCCTGCCCGGCACCTCCGCCGAGGTTCTCGTCGACCCAGGTACGGGCCGCCGTGATCCACCGACCGTCGCTGGGGATGGCCGAGACCAGCAACGCCGGGAACAACAGGAAAGATGAGGCAAAGATGACCGGAATCACTCCGGCCGTGTTGACCTTGATCGGAATGTAGGTCGACTGCCCGCCCATCACCCGGCGTCCCCGCACCCGCTTGGCGAACGAGATCGGGATTCTCCGCTGACCCTGGTCGATGTAGATGATGGCGGCCACCATCGCCAGGAAGACGAGGATCACGATGATGAACGGCAGCCAGCGCCCGCCCTGGGCGGTGTTGGCGTAGAGAATCCCGAACGTGCTCGGGAACTGCGACAGGATCGACACGAAGATCAGGATCGACATGCCGTTACCCACCCCTTTTTGGGTGATGAGTTCACCCAGCCACATGACGAAGGCGGTTCCCGCCGTCATCGTCAGGACGATCAGGGCGACCCGGCCCCACCAGTAGTTGGGAATCAGGTCGATTCCCCCGGTGTAGACGCCGGCATGGAACAGATAGGTGAAGCTGGTCGACTGGATCACCGCCAGCACCACGGTGAGGTACCGGGTCCACTGGGTGATCGTCTTCTGCCCCGACTGGCCCTCCTCCTGGAGCGCCTGCAGCTTGGGGATCACCACCGTCAACAACTGCATGATGATCGACGAGGTGATGTAGGGCATGATCCCGAGAGCAAACACCGACATCTGTTCGAGCGCTCCACCCGAGAACAAGTTGAGGAGCCCGAAGATCCCGCCGGCCTCCTGCTGAGACTGGAACAACCGGAGAGCGCCCAGATCGATGCCGGGAACCGGGATGGCGGTGCCGAGCCGGTAGGCACCCATCATCGCCAGGGTGAACAGGATCTTCTTGCGAAGATCCGGCACCGCAAACATGTGCCGGTAGATCGAAAGTGCGTTCATAGGTCTTCCATTCTCCCACGGTGGGGCGGAAAGGATTCCCCGGGCCGTTGCCCGCCCGGAATCACTTGCCGATCTGGCTCACGGTTCCGCCCGCCGTCTCGATCTTGGCTCTGGCAGCGGCGCTGATGGCATGGACCGACACGGTGAGCGGCTTGGTGATCTCCCCCTCGGCGAGCACCTTGACCAGGCCCTTGTGCTTGACGAGGCCCTGAGAGTGGAGGCTGTCGGGATCGACCGTTGACCCGGCGGCGTACGCCCTGTCGAGCATGCCGACGTTGATGACCGCGTAGACCTGCTTGTTGGGGTTCTTGAACCCCTTCAGCTTGGGAAGGCGCATCGACAGCGGGGTCTGCCCGCCCTCGAAACCGGGGCGCAACGTGTTGCGGGCCTTGAGACCCTTGGTACCGCGTCCGCCGGTCTTGCCCCGCTTGCCGCCTTCACCACGTCCGATCCGGACCTTGGCCTGCTTGGAGCCGGGTGCCGGAACCAGGTGGTGGAGCTTCAGTTGTTCTTTGGTCTCATCGGTCATAGGAATCTCTCGATCGGTGGGATCCCCAACGTTGAAGGTCCCACGTTCTGCGTCTTCAGTCGTTCTGCTCTTCCACGGAAACCAGGTGCCGAACCTTGTGCAACATCCCTCGCACGTCGGGGGTGTCGTTCTGTTCGACCGTCTGCCTGACCTTGCGAAGACCGAGGCCGCGGACCGTCGCCCGCGTCTTGGGCTTCTCGCCGATCGGGCTCTTGGTCAGCGTCACGCTGAGCTTCTTGGGTTCTTTGGCCATGCGGCGTCTCCTCAGCTCCTGGCCCTGATCGACTCGGTCGAGCGATAGGCGGCGAGCAGTGCCGGCGGCACGAAGTCCTCGGCCTGCTTGCCTCGCAGCCTCGCCACCTCGTCCGGCCGTTGTTGATCGGCCAGGGCGTTCATGGTGGCGCGGGCCACATTCAGATGGGTGGGTGCGCCCAACGACTTGGCGAGGGCGTCCTTCACCCCGGCCGCCTCTAGGATCTGGCGCACCGCCCCACCGGCGATGACACCGGTACCCGGGGCAGCCGGCTTGATCATGACGCGGGAGGCGTCGTGCTCACCGAGGGTCTGATGAATGATGGTCTGTCCGGCCATCGGCACGGTGACCATCGCCCGGCGGGCGAACTCCATGCCTTTCTGGATGGCGGCGGGGACCTCCTTGGCCTTCCCGTAGCCGATCCCGACTTTGCCGTTGCCGTCGCCCACAACGCACAGGGCGGTGAACGAGAATCGCCGACCACCCTTCACGACTTTGGCGACTCGGTTGATCTGGATCACTCGCTCGTCGAATTGGCTTTCCTGTTTTTGATCGGTCATGGCTCCTCCTAGAACTCCAGCCCGGATTCGCGGGCTGCGTCGGCCAGGGCCTTCACCCGACCATGGAACTTGTTGCCGCCCCGATCGAACACCACCGCCGAAACCCCGGCTTCCTTGGCGCGGGCAGCCACCAGCTTGCCCACCTCGGAAGCGGTCTCGACGGTCAAGGTCCTGGAACGGAGGTCCTTCTCCTGGGAGGAGGCCGCCGCCAGGGTCTTGCCGGCGGTGTCGTCGATCACCTGGGCATAGATATACCGGTTCGACCGGTACACGGCCAGACGGGGACGGTCCGGGGAACCCGACACAATCTTGCGCACGCGCGTGTGACGGCGCTGACGGGCTTCGTCGCGAGAGCGCTTCATCGACCCCTCCCTGCCTTTCCTGCCTTCCGGCGAATCTGCTCGCCGGCGTACCGGACCCCTTTGCCCTTGTAGGGCTCCGGCGGTCGAATCTTGCGGATGTTGGCCGCCACCTGACCGACCTGCTCCTTGTCGATCCCCGAGATGGAGACCTTGGTCGGCTCCGGCACCTCGAAGCTGATCCCGTCGGGAGCGGGGAAGCTGACCGGGTGGCTGAACCCGAGTTGCAGTTCGAGATCCTGACCCTTGAGGGCGGCCCGGTAGCCGACCCCGACGATCTCGAGGTTGCGGGTGAACCCGGTGGCGACACCCTCGACCATGTTGGCGAGGAGCGCCCGGCTCAGACCATGCAGAGCACGTGACTCCCGGCTCTCGTCGGCCCGGCTGACCGTCGCCACCCCCTCCTCGAAGTTGATGGCCACGCGTTCGGGGAACTCGCGAACCAGGGTGCCCCTGGGTCCCTTGACCGTGACGTTGCGGCCCTCGATGGCGACGTCGACGCCACCAGGCACGGGCACGGGCATCTTTCCGATACGGCTCATCTCACCAGACCTCGCACACGATCTCGCCGCCCAGACGACGCCGGCGGGCCTCCCGATCGGGAAGCAGTCCCTGCGAAGTGGAGACAACGGCAACGCCGATGCCTCCCTGCACCCGGCCGATCTCGGCGGCGGCCCGGTAAACCCGGTGACCGGGCTTCGAGACTCGTTTGAGACCCTTGATGGCCGGGGTGCGCCGGTCGCCGTAGCGCAGTACCAGCATCATCTCGGCGCCGGTATCGAGCGGCTTCACCTCATACCTGTCAATGAATCCTTCCGACACGAGGATCTTGGCGATCGCCTCCTTCATCTTGGAAGAAGGAAGGGTGATCTTGGCCTGTCCGACGGCAACACCGTTACGGATCCTGGTCAACATGTCGGCAATGGGATCGGTCATCATCGTTACCACGACGCCTTTCGCACCCCGGGCAATTCGCCCCGGCTCGCCAGTTCTCTCACACAAATACGACACATGCCGAAGTCCCGCAGATACCCACGGGGGCGGCCACACCGCTTGCAGCGGTTGTAGCCCCGCACCTTGAACTTGGGCTTCCGGTTCGTCTTGGCGATCATCGATTTCTTTGCCATAGCTCCCTACCTCCGCTCAGACCTGTGCGCTCTGCTTGCGGAACGGAAAGCCAAAGGCCTCGAGCAGTGCCTTGGCCGCCTCGTTGTCCCGGGCGGTGGTGCAGATCGTGATGTCCATGCCCCGCGTGGTCGTGACCCGATCGAAATCGATCTCCGTGAAGATCAACTGCTCGGTGACCCCGAAGCTGTAGTTCCCGCGCCCGTCGAAGGACTTGGGGTTGAGCCCGCGGAAGTCACGGATACGGGGGATTGCCACCGCCAGCAGGCGGTCGAAGAACTCCCACATCCGATCGCCTCGCAACGTGACCGATGTTCCCAACGGCATCCCCTCGCGGATCTTGAAGTTGGCGATCGACTTGCGAGAACGGTTCATCTTGGGCTTCTGCCCCGTGATCAGGGCGAGCTCCTCCATGGCGGAGTCGACCTGCTTCTTGTCGGTGACCGCCTCACCCACACCCATGTTGACCACGATCTTGGACAGACGCGGGATCTCCATCGGGTTGGTGACACCGAGCTGCTCGGCCAGCTTGGGGGCGAGCTCCTCGGCGTATTTGATCTTGAGACGGGGCGTCACAGGTCACCTCCACACTTGCGGCAGATGCGATGCTTGCCACGGTCGTCGACCCGGATGCCGATGCGGGTGGGACCGCAGTCCTCGCACACGATCATCACGTTGGAGGCGTCGATGGGCATGTCACGATCGATGATCCCGCCCTGCATCGTCTGGCTGCGAGCCTTCTGATGCTTCTTGGCGGTGTTGACACCCTCCACCAGGATCTTGCCGTCGGCGGGGAAGACCCGCTCGATGCGCGATTCCTTGCCGGCGTCCTTCCCGGCGATGACCTTGACCTTGTCTCCTGCTTTGAGCCTCATCAGATCACCTCTGGCGCCAGGGAGACGATTCGCATGAACTTGCGATCGCGCAGCTCACGAGCAACGGGTCCGAAGATTCGGGTGCCGCGAGGCTCGTTGTTGTTGTTGATGATGACGCAGGCGTTGTCGTCGAAGCGGATGTAGGTGCCATCGGAACGGCGACGCTCCTTGGTGGTTCGCACCACCACGGCCTTGACCACCTCACCCTTCTTGACGGTGCCACCGGGAGTGGCCTCCTTCACGGCCGCCACGATGATGTCGCCGATCGACGCGTAGCGACGGCGGGTACCGCCGAGCACGCGGATGCACAGCACCTCGCGAGCCCCACTGTTGTCGGCCACTTTGAGTCGGGATTCCTGCTGGATCATCTCGCCCGCTCCACGACTTCGATGACACGCCACCGCTTCTGCTTGGAGATCGGCTTGGTCTCCATGATGCGAACGGTGTCGCCGATGTGCGCATCGTTGTTCTCGTCGTGCGCGTGGAACTTGGTGGAGCGGCGGACGACCTTGTCGTACCTGGGGTGCTTCGCCTGGGTCGGGATCTCGACCGTCACCGTCTTGTCGCGCGCGTCGGAGACAACCACACCGACGCGAACCTTGCGCCGTGATCTGTCTTCCATCACGCTTCCTTTCCGGTGGCGGCCTCTGCGCGCCACGCTTCGATTTCCTGCCCCCGCATCGTTGTGAGGATGCGAGCGATCTCCTTTTTCACCGCCGGGATGCGGGCGGTGTTGTCGAGCTGGTTGGTGGCGAGTTGAAAGCGGAGGTTGAAGAGCTCCTCTTTCGCCTCGGCCAACTTCTCGACCAGCTCCTCATAGGTCAGTTCGCGCAGGTCGGAAGCACTCATACTTCCTCCCTCATCACGAACCGGGTCTTGATCGGCAACTTGTGGCCCGCCCTGCGCATGGCCTCACGGGCCAGTTCCTCGGACACGCCGCCCAGTTCGAACATCACGCGGCCGGGCTTGACGACGGCCACCCAGAACTCGGGGTTGCCCTTGCCCGACCCCATCCGGGTCTCGGCCGGCTTCTGAGTCACCGGCTTCTGCGGGAAGATGTTGATCCACACCTTGCCGCCACGCTTGACGGTTCGGGTGATGGCGATACGGGCCGACTCGATCTGACGGGCGGTGATCCACCCCGGCTCGAGCGCCTGGATCCCATACTCGCCAAACGACACCTTGGTGCCACCTTTGGACGGTCCGGACATGCGGCCGCGGTGCACCTTGCGGTGTTTCACTCGCTTTGGCATCAACATGACCGTCTACTCCTCTTCCTGTGTCTCGATGGCCTCCGCCTCGATCACCGGCTCGCCAGGCGTGACCTGGGCCTCGATCCCGGCGGAGCCGTCCATGGCCTCCTCGACCGCGACGTCGTCGACGACCGACTCTTCGAGGGGGACCGCCAGGAGGGGCGAGACGAGTTGCTCGCGCTCTTCCCGGTATTCGGCCTCGGCGGAATCGGCGTCAACCCGCTTCTTGCCGCCGCCCGCCTCGATGAGACGCTTGCCGTCGGTCTTGCCGCCCCCCGACTCGACCAGGCGCTTACCGCCCCCGGCCTCGATGAGACGGGGAACTCTATCAGCTCCGGCAGCGGCCTCGGCCTTGGCCCTGGCAGGAGCTGCTCGTCCCCGCGACGGCCCACCCGAAGCCAGCTCGGCCTCGGCGGCGATCTTCTCGCGACTGGCGCTGCGACCACCCACGACGTCACCCTTGTAGACCCACACCTTGATCCCGATCGCTCCCACAGTGGTGCGAGCGGTGGCGATGCCGAAGTCGACGTCTGCCCGCAACGTGTGAAGCGGCACCCGCCCTTCGCGGTACCACTCACGCCGTCCCATCTCGGCGCCACCCAGGCGACCCTTGGCCTCGACCCTGACACCCTCGGCACCGGCCTTCATGGCGGCGGTGACGGCACGCTTCATGGCACGCCGGAAGGCGACCCGGTTCTCGAGTTGATCGGCGATTCCCTGGGCCAGCAGCCTGGCATCGGTATCGGCATCCTTCAGTTCGACGATGTTCAGCTTCACCGGCTTGGAGGCGATCTGCTCGAGTTCGGCGCGAAGCCGTTCGGCCTCGGCGCCCTTGCGGCCGATCACCACGCCCGGGCGGGCGGTGTAGATCTCGACCACGACCCGGTCACGGGTTCGCTCGATGTCGATGCGGGAGACGGCGCCTCGCCGGAGCTCCTGCTCGAGGAACTTGCGCACGCGCCAGTCCTCATTGACCAGATTGACGTAGTCCTTGTCCGAGTACCACTTCGACTTCCAGTCGTTGACGATGCCAATCCGGAAGCCGTAGGGGTGGGTCTTCTGACCCATCAGTTCACCTCCTTGTTGGCTACGACGATCGTGATGTGGCTGGTGCGCTTGCGGATACGAGTTGCCCGGCCTCGAGCGGCGGGTCTGAATCGTTTGAGGGTGGGGCCCTCGTCGGCGAAGGCCTCCGCCACGAACAGGTCGTCGGCGTCGAGCGAGTGATTGTGCTCGGCGTTGGCCACGGCCGATTTGAGAACCTTCACCACCGGTTCGGCGGCGCCCCGGTTGACGAACTTGAGCACGGTCTCGGCCTCACCGACCGGGAGCCCACGGACGAGGTCGAGCACCCTGCGCACCTTGTAGGGGGATTCGCGTACGTACTTGGCTTGAGCTTTGACCTTCATCTGCGCTTCCCCGCCTTGTCCCTCTTGTCCGCGTGACCCCGGAAGGTCCGGGTCGGGGCGAACTCACCGAGCTTGTGACCGACCATCGACTCCGTGATGTAGACGGGCACATGCTTGCGACCGTCGTGGACGGCAACCGTGTGGCCGAGCATCTCGGGGACGATGGTGGACCGCCGGCTCCAGGTCCGAACCACCTTTTTCTCGTTCTTGGAATTGAGCGCCTCGATCTTCTCGATCAGGTGATCGTCGACGAAGGGCCCTTTCTTCAGGCTTCGTGCCATGGTCTACCTCCGACCCTTCGAGCTGCGACGGCGCACGATGTACTTGTTCGACTGCTTCTTCTTGGGGCGGGTGCGGCCCTCGGGCTTGCCCCACGGGCTGACCGGGTGACGTCCACCTGAACTCTTGCCCTCGCCGCCGCCGAGCGGGTGGTCGACCGGGTTCATCGCCACGCCCCGAGTCTGGGGACGAACGCCCTTCCACCGATTGCGCCCTGCCTTGCCGAGCTTGATGAGCTCCGACTCGGTGTTGCCGACCTGACCGATGGTTGCCCGGCAGTCGAGCGACACCTGGCGCATCTCACCCGAGGGGAGGCGCAGCAGTGCCATCTCGTTCTCTTTGGACATCAGCTGGACGGCCGTTCCGGCCGAGCGCCCCATCTTGGCTCCTCCTCCGGGACGAAGCTCGATGGCGTGGACGGTGGTACCGGCCGGGATGTTTCGGAGGGGAAGCGCATTCCCCGGGCGGATATCGGCCTTGTGACCCGATTCGACCATGTCGCCGGGCTTGAGACCGATCGGAGCCAGGATGTATCGCTTCTCGCCGTCCAGGTAGTGGAGCAGTGCGATCCGAGCGTTGCGATTCGGGTCGTACTCGATTCCCGCCACCTTGGCGGGGATCCCATCTTTGTTCCGACGGAAGTCGATGATGCGGTACTGCTGCTTGTGCCCCCCACCCCGATGGCGGGAGGTGACCCGACCATGGGTGTTGCGCCCACCCGACTTCGACTTGGGGGCGAGCAGGGACTTCTCCGGCTCCGACTTGGTGATCTCGGCGAAGTCGGAGACGGTCTGGAACCGACGTCCCGCCGAAGTGGGCTTTGTCTTCTTCACTGCCATCTCAGACTCCGAACAACTCGATCGAATCACCGGCGGCAAGGGTGACCAAGGCTCGCTTGGTGTTCTTGCGCCTGCCGATGATGTACCCGGTGCGTTTGGCCTTTCCCTTGCGATTCTGGGTGGCGACCCGCTCGACCTTCACGTCGAAGATCGACTGGATCGCCTGTTTGATCTCGGTCTTGTTGGACCGGGGATCGACCAGGAAGGTGTAGGTGTTGGCCTTCTCGATGAGGGCGTAGGACTTTTCAGACACGACCGGCTCGAAGATGATGTCACGAGGGTTCTTCATCAGGCCTTCGCCTCCTTCACGAAGTCGTCGTCGGCCACTTCGTAGGAGCCGGCCCGTCCGATGGCGCCGACGGTGTGCGTGGTGAAGATCACCCTGTCAGACCAGAGCACGTCGTAGGTGGTCACCTGACCCGGCTCGGAGATCATCACGTTGGGGAGGTTGCGGAAGGCGCGCGCCGCCACCACGTCGGTGTGGTTGATGATCAGCAGGATCTTGCCGGCAACTCCGACCTTGCCGAGGAACTCGGCCGCTTGACGGGTCTTGGCGTCCGACCATTCGATCGGTTCGGTGACGACGATGGCGGCCTCCGAGGCCCGCGCCGAAAGCGCCGAACGCAACGCCAGCCGTTTCATCTTCTTGGGGGTTCGTTGCGTGTAGTCGCGCGGCTTGGGGCCGTGAGCGACGCCGCCGCCCTTCCAGTGGGGGGCCCGGATGGAACCCTGTCGGGCCCGGCCGAGTCCCTTCTGACGCCATGGCTTTCTTCCGCCACCTCTGACCTCACCTCGACGCTTGGTCGAATGGGTTCCGGCGCGGGCCCCGGCCAGCTGGGCGGTGACCACCTGATGCATCACGGCCAGGTTGGGTTCGATACCGAACACCTCGGCATCGAGGGAGATCTCTCCCTTCCCGACGCCGTCGGCGGAGAAGAGGGGAGCTTTCAGGTCAGCCACGAGAGCCTCCCTTCACGGCCTCTCGCAAGAACACGAGGGACCCATTGGCACCCGGAACGGAACCGCCCAGCAGCAGCAGATTGCGATCGGTGTCGACTGCCACCACTTCGAGGTTGAGAGTCGTCACCTGCTCGCCACCCATGCGGCCGGCCATCCGGCTGCCCTTGAACACCCGGGCGGGAGTGGAACATGCGCCGATCGAACCCGGAGCACGATGTTTCTTGTGGGTTCCGTGGCTGGCGCCCAGACCCGAGAAGTTGTGGCGCTTCATGACACCCTCGAAGCCCTTGCCCTTCGAGATCCCGGTCACGTCGGCCTTGGTTCCGGCGGTGAACACGTCGGAGAGCGTGATCTCTTGTCCAACCTCAAAGACGTCGGGGTCGTCGACTCTCACCTCGACCAGATGGCGGGTCGGAGCGACTCCCGCCTTGGCGAAATGCCCGCCGGCCGGCTTGTTGACATTGCCCGGCTTGATGTCCCCGAAGCTCAACTGCACCGCGGAGTACCCGTCGGTGGCGTCCCGCTTGATCTGGACGACATGACAGGGCCCCGCCTTGATCACCGTCACCGGGATGGCGCGGGCATTGGCATCGAAGATCTGGGTCATCCCCAACTTCTCCCCCAGAATGGCGTTCATGGCTGCACCTCCCGCGTCGCCCGGCGGACGCCGCAGGACGCCTGGCGCAGGACGCAAGACGCAAGACGCAAGACGCTCATAGCTTGATCTCCACCTCTACGCCTGCCGGGAGGTCGAGGCGCATCAGCGAGTCCACCGTCTTGGGGGTGGGCTCGAGGATGTCGATGAGGCGCTTGTGGATTCGCAACTCGAAGTGCTCGCGCGAGGTCTTGTCGACGTGTGGTCCGCGGATCACGCAATATCGATGGATCTCGGTCGGAAGCGGCACCGGGCCACGGATCCTCGCCTGCGTGCGGATCACGGTCTCGGCGATCTTGCGCGACGACTCGTCGACCACCTGGTGGTCATACGCCTTGAGGCGGATCCGAATCTTCTGTTCTGCCATTGTGTCTCGTTTCTGGGTTGGGTGAGGGGGTGGGTTACTTGTTGATCTTGATGACC
>DAIOGO010000015.1:0-33059 GCA_036745195.1 Actinomycetota bacterium
TGCCCCCCTCCCGGCTTCGCCGGACTCCCCCCTTCGGAGGGAGAGACAGAACCGGTCACCGGTTTCCTTCAGAGCCATCATCATTGGGGGTGCCGGGGGGTCATCCCCGGGAGTGGTCCCGAGTCGAGGGTCGCGGGCCTTTTCTTGGGGGGTGCCGGGGGGTCATCCCCCTGCAGTCATCACAGGCCGACCGGCCGCGGACTCCGCTCATCAAGCGGGGGCGGGATCGGGCAGGTTCGTGAAGTCCTCGGGCGACGGTGGGGGTGGGGGCATCACCACCCGCTCGGCGACCCCCTCCACTCCCGATACCAGTAGCGCGGCCCCATATTCGGTCCCGGGACAGAAACCCGACGTGAACACCCACACGTCGATGGCGCCGTCACAGCCGTCCGGATAGGCGGCAACCACCAGGCGGTCGTCGGGCAGCCATCCGACCGGCAGGGAGGTGGCCGAGGCGAGCGGCTCGGGAAGGTCGACTCCTACCACCTCCGTCGTTCGTCCGTCGGCACAACCCCCGCCCGGTTCTCCGCCGACGGCGTATGCCACCAGGACCGGATTGAAGGGCGAGGCGACAACGTGTCCCAGCCAGTCGTCGGTCGACACGAGGTCCAGCTGGTCGTAGGCGGCCAGGTCCTCCGACGGGAAGATCCGGTGGAGGTCGTGGCTCCCGTCGTCATGGGCGGCCACGAACACGATCTGACCGTCGGCGGTCCAGTCGGGACTGGAGAGGAGCGCTCCTTCGTCGGTGGCAATTAGGACGGTGGTGGAGGCGTCGTTGCGGGCCAGCCACAAGCCGTATTCCCCCTCCTCCGAGGTCCCGTCCACCAGGTAGTGGGTGCCCGCCGGGTGATAGGCGACCTCGAAGTGGTTGGCGAGGAAGCCGACGTCATCGGTGCCCGACCCGTCGACCTCCGACTTCAGCAGCACACCGTCGATGACATAGACCAGACGGACACCGGTCGGTGTCGTCCACTCGGGAGCGGCGGCGGGCAGGCCTTCGATCGGCTGGTAGCGGCTTCCGTCGGTCAGGATGACCATGTCGCCCGCCAGCAACCGGTCGGCCACCGGCCCCCAGGAGAGTTCGGCGGTCAGAGCAACCTCATCGACCAGGCAGCGCACGATGGTCCCGTCGGGTGAGATGCCGAACACCCGGCCGTCACGGGCCACCGTCACCTCTCCCTCGGCCGGGGCCGGGTCGAAGCTGCAGGGCGCCTCGGGCAGGCGCTCGACCAGGGCAGGCACCGTGGTGGTGGTGGTGGGAGCGGCGGTCGATGTCGTGGTGATGGCCGGGGGAGCCGAGCTGGAAGTGGAGGTAGTGCCGGGCGTACTGGTGGTGGCCGACCCCGTGCAGGAGCCGAGCAGGAGGGCTCCCGCCAGAACCAGGGCCGCCCGCCTCATCCGGTGATGCGAGTCGCGATCAGGTCGCCGATCTGGGCGGTCGACATCCCCATCTCCGGGCCTCCCATCGTTTTCAGTTCGGGTAGGACCGAGGCGGCGGCCCGCTCGACATTCGCCGCCGCCTCGCTCTCGCCCAGATGGTCGAGCGCCATCGCCGCCGACAACACCGCCGCGACAGGGTTGGCCCAGCCGTTGCCGGCGATGTCGGGGGCCGATCCGTGGACCGGTTCGAACATCGAGGGGTGGACCTTGGTCGGATCGAGATTGCCCGAGGCCGCCAGACCCAGTCCGCCCTGAACGGCGGCGCCGAGGTCGGTGACGATGTCGCCAAAGAGGTTGTCGGTCACCATCACATCGAAACGTTCCGGGGTGTTGACCAGATAGAGACAGGCAGCGTCGACATGGACGTAGTCGAGCGATACGTCGGGGTAGTCGCCGGCGCCGATCTCCTGGGCGGCCCGCCACCAGAGGTCGCCTGCAAAGGTGAGCACGTTGGTCTTGTGACACACGGTGAGCCGGCGGTCCCTCAGCCGGGCTCGCTCGAAGGCATACCGGACGACCCGCTCCACGCCCACCCTGGTGTTGATCGACTCCTGGGTGGCGACCTCGTTTGCGGTGCCCTTCTTGAAGACCCCGCCCATCCCGGTGTAGAGGCCCTCGGTGTTCTCGCGAACGATGACCATGTCGCAGCGCTCGGGGGTCAACCCGGAAATGGGAGTAGGGACACCAGGGTAGAGCTTGACCGGACGGAGGTTGACGTACTGGTCGAAGTCGAATCGCAGCTTGAGTAGCAGGCCTCGTTCCAGCACTCCCGGGGGGACGTCGGGGGTGCCGACCGCCCCGAGCAGGATGACATCGTGATCGGCCAGTTCCGCCTGCACCGTATCGGGGAGGACCTCGCCGGTCGCCAGGTAACGACGGCCACCCAGGTCGTAATCGGTGTAGTCGAGGCCAAACCCGTGATGGGCTGCCGCGGCATCCATCGCCTTGACGGCCTCGGCGGTGACCTCGATCCCGACCCCGTCGCCGGGGATGGTTGCGATTCGGTACCTGCGATCTGGCATGCGGGGGAGGTTAGGCGGAACCCGTCATGCGTCATGCGTCTTGCGCACTGCGTCCTGCGTCTTGCGTCTTGCGTCATGCGTCTTGCGTCAGCTCAATCAGGCAGTCGGCTCTTCGGGGTCATCGGAATCCTGGAAGAGGTGGTGGAGATAGCTGCCGGGGGCTGGAGCGTCTTGCGTCCTGCGTCGTGCGTCTTGTGCTTTGTGGCGGACCCTACCCACGCTGTCCTTACTGATATCGAACACCCAGCGACCGCGAGGTGAGGGATCGGATGGTTGGGACGGTTGGCAACCCGGACGAAATCATGACCCATACTCGGCGGATAGCCCGGCGAGGCGGGGTGGCGCGACTCGTTCCTGTTCTCGTCGGTGTTCTGATGCTGGGAGGCTGCGCAACCAACCCGGTTGGAACATTCTCTGAAGAACGCCATCGGGTTGATCAGGTCGTGGCAGGCGCGATGGGCAGAGATAAGGACGGAGGGATGGTCATCACCGCTGATGCCACGATGGTCGTCGCGCTGACGGAGACACCGACAGCCGGGTTGTCGATCTCATCGAGACCGCCGCCAGACCTCGTACGGTCCGCCTCATCCGTGTGAAGTACAGCTACGAGCAGTTGGTCGCTTGGGGAGCACAGGTGGAGGCGGGTTGGGCGCTTCTACCCGGCTCGTGGTGGATCGATGTCGAGCGGAACAAGATTCGGCTCGCCATGGAATCGCCGGACCTGCCGTTGCCTCCCGATGTACCCAGCGACGCCATCGACCTGTCCGAGAGCGACGGAACTCCTGACCAAGGCAACCAACGAATCAAGAACACCGGATTTCTTTCGGTGAATGGTGACTCGCGACTCGCGCCTACCCCATCGACTTGTTGAGGGCTTCTACGAAGGCTTCGGCCGAACCTTCGACCACGTCGGTGTTGAGCGATCGGCCGGCGAAGGTGTCGTCGCCGACTCGCACCACCACGTTGATCTCGGCCATGGCGTCGGCTCCCGACGTGACCGGGACCACCCGGTAGTCGACCAGGCGGGCGTCCACGCCTCCGAATCCCTGCCGGATGGCGGCGAAGGCGGCGTGGACCATTCCGTCGCCCTCACCCGAGTAGGCGGCGGGAGAGCCGTTGACCTCGAGCGTCACCGTCGCCTTGGGGGTGATGTCGTTGCCGCCCTCCACGTGGAGCCCGAGCATCCGGACAGTCCCGGCGACATGGGCCGACTCTTCGTCGATGATCGCCCGCAGTTCGGTCTCGCCGATCTGGACCTTGCGATCGGCCATCTGCTTGAACTTGTCGAAGGCCCGGGCGAAGGCATCTTCCTCCAGGACGATGCCCAGCTTGGTGAGGGCATCCGAGAAGCCCGCCCGACCCGAGTGTTTGCCGAGGATGATCTGGGCGGCCACCTGCCCCACCGACTCGGCGTCCATGATCTCGTAGGTGAGCCGGTCGCGCAGCACCCCGTGCTGGTGGATGCCCGATTCGTGGGCGAAGGCGTTCCGTCCCACCACCGACTTGTTGTACTGGACCGGATAGCCGGTGAGACGTGACACCAACCGCGACGTGTCGTAGAGCTGGGTGGTGTCTGCTCCCACCTCCACCCCGAAGATGTCCTGGCGGGTCTTCACGGCCATGATCACCTCCTCGATCGAGGTGTTCCCGGCCCGCTCGCCGATCCCGTTGATGGCGCCTTCGATCTGGCGGGCGCCGGCATGGAGGGACGAAAGGGAGTTGGCCACCGCCAGTCCGAGGTCGTTGTGGCAGTGGACCGACATGACGACGTCGTCGCGGTCGCCCTTCACCTCACGGAAGGCCCGCTTCATCAACTCGACGAAGTCGGTGGGGGTGGCGTAACCGACCGTGTCGGGGATGTTGATGGTGGTCGCACCCGCCTCCACCGCCGCCTGGCAGACCGCGATCAGGAAGTCGTGATCGGTACGGGTTGCGTCCTGCGGCGAGAACTCGACGTCGTCGGTGTACTGGCGGGCACGTCGTACCCCCTCGATCGAGGCCTTCATGACCTCCTCGGGGGTGATCCGCAGCATGCGTTCCATGTGGATTCGGCTGGTGGACATGAACACGTGGATCCGGAACCGCTCGGCGGCCTTGAGGGCCTCGGCCGCCTTGTCGATGTCGTCGGGATGGGCCCGGGCGAGCGAGGCGATCACCGGACCGCGCACTCCGGCGGCGATCCGGGAGACGGCGTCGAAGTCCCCGGGGGAGGAGGCGGCGAATCCGGCCTCGAGCACATCGACCTTCAGCTTCGCCAACTGGTGGGCGATCACCAGTTTCTCGTCAGGGGTGAGGGCGATGCCCGGGGCCTGCTCGCCGTCGCGCAGGGTGGTGTCGAAGATGATCAGCCGGTCGTTCATGGGTGCTCCAGTTCAAAGGTTGCTACGGGTTGCTCTCGTCAGGCCGGGTCAGCGGGGTTCGCTGCCCGGCCGGATAAGAAGGAGCAACCCGCCGGTGCCGGCGGCCTGGAGACGATGCCGGTGATGGCTCATTCCGGCGGGGCCTTGGGGGTGATGAACGGCATCATCCTGCGCAGCTCCGCTCCCACCTTCTCGATCTGGTGGCCCTGGTTCTTGGCTCGCTGCTCGAGCAGGAAGGGGGCGCCTTCCCGGGCCTGGGCCAGCCACTCCTGGGCGAACGCCCCGGATTGGATCTCGTCCAGGATCTTCTTCATCTCGTCCTTGGCGCCCGCCGCGATGCGGGGCCCCCGGGTGTAGTCGCCGTACTCGGCGGTGTCGGAGATCGAATACCGCATCCACGACAACCCGCCCTCGTAGAGGAGGTCGACGATCAGCTTGAGCTCGTGCAGGGTCTCGAAGTAGGCCGACTCCGGTTGATAACCCGCCTCGACCAGGGTTTCGAAGGATGCCTTGATCAGCTCTGACACACCTCCGCACAACACCACCTGCTCGCCGAACAGGTCGGTCTCGGTCTCCTCTTTGAAGGTCGTCTCGAGCACCCCCGCCCGGCTCCCGCCGATTCCCCAGGCGTAGGACAGCCCGAGGGCGTGGGCGTTGCCGGTGAAGTCCTGATGCACCGCGATCAAGCAGGGGACTCCTGATCCCTCGGTGTAGGTGCGTCGCACCAGATGACCCGGTCCCTTGGGGGCGACCATGAGCACGTCGACATCCGCCGGCGGGGTGATCGCCCCGAAATGGATGTTGAAGCCGTGGGCGAACATGAGGGCGTTGCCCGCCGACAGATTGGGGGCCACCTCACTCTCGTAGATCCCGGCCATGTGCTGGTCGGGGAGGAGGAGCATCACCACGTCGGCCTGGCGGGCCGCCTCGGCGACGTCCACGACCGTCAACCCGGCGGCTTCGGCCTCGGTGCGGCTCTTGGAGCCTGCCCGCAATCCGACGATGACATCCACCCCCGATTCGTGGAGGTTGCGGGCATGGGCATGGCCCTGGCTCCCGTACCCGATGATGGCCACCTTGCGGCCTTTGATGATTCCCGGATCGCAGTCCTTGTCGTAATAGATCGTCGCCATGCCGTCCCTCGTCTCAATTCACCGCGCGCAGCCGCGACTGTTTGCCTTTGACATCCCTCGAGATCGCCACCCGTCCCGACTTGACCAGGTCGATGATCCCGTAGGGCCTGACCAGGTCGAGGAAGTCGTTTATCTTGGCAGGATCGCCGGTGACCTGGAAGCAGATCGAATTCTGCCCCACATCGACCGAGATCGCCTTGAAGATCGAAGCGATCTCGAGGATCTCGGATCTGCGCCCGGGGGCGGCCGACACCCGGACCAGCATGATCTCGCGTTCCAGCGAGAGGGTCGGGTCGAGTTCGGTGATCTTGACCACGTTGATCAGCTTGTGGAGCTGTTTCTTGACCTGCTCCAGCTCGGGGGCGTCGACCACGATTGTCATCTTCGACATTCCCTCCTCATGTGAGGGGCCGACTGCCAGCGAATGGATGTTGAAGCCGCGCCGGGCGAGCAGTGAGGAAACCCGGGCGAGGACGCCTGGCTTGTCCTCGACGAGAACGCTGAGGGTGTGGTTCACGGCAGGTCACTCGCCGGGCTGATGATCCGCTCGGACGGCCCGAGGATCACGTCGTCGTTGGAGCCTCCCGCCGGCACCATGGGAAAGACCATCTCCTCCGGGTCGACCACGAACTCCACCACCACCGGACGGTCGTTGATGGCGAGCGACTTCTCGATCGTGGGAGCCACCTCGTCGGGGGTCTCGGCCCGCAGGCCGGCGCACCCGAGCGCTTCGGCCAGCTTGACGTAATCCACCTTGTTTCCGAGTTGTGAGCCCGAATAGCGGCCGTTGTAGAAGAGCCGTTGCCACTGGGTCACCATCCCGTGGACGCCGTTGTTCATGACGGCGATCTTGACCGGGATGTTGTCGGTGGCGGCGGTGATCAATTCCTGGAAGGTCATCTGGAAGCAGCCGTCGCCGTCGATGGCGTAGACAAGGTCGTCGGGCATGCCGGTCTTGGCGCCGATCGCCGCCGGGACGGCGAAACCCATGGTCCCCAGGCCACCCGAGTTGATCCAGCGACGGGGGTTCTCGAACTTCCAGAACTGGCTGGCCCACATCTGGTGCTGACCCACCCCTGACACGACGGTGGCGTCACCCCCTGTGATCCGGTACAACTCCTCGACCACGAACTGCGGCTTGATCGGGCCATCGGGACGCTGCTCGTAGCGAAGCGGGTGGTTGCGCTGCCAGGTCCGGATGGTGTCCTGCCAGGCCGAACGGTCCGGTGTCTCCCGCTCACCCCATGCCTCGATCAGTTGCAGCAATACCCGGCGGGCATCACCGACGATCGGGATCTCGGGGACCCGCACCTTGCCGATTTCGGCGGGGTCGACGTCGATGTGGATCACCCGGGCATGGGGGGCGAAGAACTTGGGGTTGCCGGTGACCCGGTCGTCGAATCGGGCGCCGACCGACACCAGCACGTCGGCCTTCTGAATGGCGGTGATGGCGGTGTAGGTGCCGTGCATCCCGGGCATTCCCATCGAGAGGGGGTGGGAATCGGGGAAGGCTCCCCGCCCCATGAGGGTGGTCGTCACCGGCACCCCCGACAATTCGGCGAAGCGGCGCACCTCTTCGGCGGCGTTGGCCTTGATGGCGCCTCCCCCGACGTAGAGGACCGGCCGTTCGGCGGCGGCGATCATCTCGATCGCCTCTCTGATCCGCCGGGGGTGGCCCTCGCTGGTGGGTTTGTACCCAGGCAGGTTGAGTTCGGCCGGGATCCGCCACTCGGTCTGGGCGTTGAGGATGTCCTTGGGGATGTCGATCAGGACCGGACCCGGCCGCCCGGTGGAGGCGATGTGGAACGCCTCGTGCACCGTATCGGAGATCTCGGCGGCGTTGGTCACGAAATAGTTGTGTTTGGTGGCGGGCATCGTGATCCCGACCGTGTACGCCTCCTGGAAGGCGTCGTTGCCCACCGACGACGTCGGCACCTGCCCGGTGATGGCGACCACCGGTACCGAGTCGATCAGGGCGTCGGCCAGCGGGGTCACCAGGTTGGTGGCGCCGGGGCCGGAGGTGGCGATGCACACCCCGACCCGGCCGGTTGCCCACGCATACCCTTCGGCCATGTGGCCGGCACCTTGCTCATGTCGGGCGAGGACGTGGCGTATGGGCGAGTCGAGGAGTGGGTCGTAGGCGGGAAGGATGGCGCCTCCGGGGACGCCGAACATGACGTCGACGCCCTCGTGTTCGAGGGCCTGGATCAAAGCCTGGGCTCCGCTGATCTTGCTCATGTGTGGCCTCTTGTCATGGGTCGGTGTTCGGGATATGAAAAACCCTCCCGGGTGGGGAGGGTCAGAGCTGCGCACACGCCGGTGTTGAAGGCGTGTGCGCTACCGAAGTACGAGGATGGACGGCATAATCTCTTGGCACTATAGCCAGTCGCCGAGGCGTCGCGGCAACCCGGAGCGGTCGGAGTCGCGGCGGTTCTTCCCGCTGCGGGAGGGCGGGCCGATCATGTTCCGGAGCCGGGCCGGCCCGGTGTCATCCGATTGACGGTGGCAGGTGGTTGACTGGCCCCGTGGTTGCTGACGAGCTCTTGGGGCCGGCGTTGGAGGCCGCCCGGCGCGCCCTACGGGAGATGGAGTCCCTCGACGTACCTGCATCACTCCGCAAGGTCGCCTCGTTCACCGATCGCAATCTGCCCAAACCGCTGCGCAAGGCCCTGGTGGCCGGGCTCGAATCCTCCGACTGGCTCCGCTCCAAGGCGCTGGAGCAGTGGAAGGACCGTGATCCCGGCGACATCCGGCAGCGACCTTCGGTGCTCTTCCTGGAGCGTCCTCGAGACTGGGAGAGCGAACTCGATGCCGCCCGCCGGTCGCAGGAGGAGACCTCGGCCCGACAACGTCAGGCCCGGGCCGAACAGAAAGCGGTCGAAGGTGAGCGCAAGGAAGCCGAACTGCGGCAGTTGCTGGCCGAGACACGCCGGCAACTCGAAGACGCCAGGGCCGAGACCGAAGAACGAGTGTCATCCGAGCGCCGACGTCTTGAGCGACAGTCCGCCCGGATCAAGTCCGAACTGGCGGAGACGAAAGTGGAGCTGAAGCGCCTGACCTCCGAGCTGGAGAGAACCCGGCTCGTGAAGCCGGCGCCTCCGCTGCCGGCGCGGCCGGCCAGGCCGCCCGTCCCCAATCCGATCCGGCAACCGGTCGTTGTCGGCGCCGGCAACCCGGTCGAGTTCGCCCGAAATCTCGATCGGCAGATGGAGGCCGTGGCCCGCTCCGGGCTCATCCAACCGGGCGAGCCGGATCGTCCCGCCCGGTTTCGCCTCGGCCCGGGGGTGCGGCCGGACGAGGCGGCGGCGATCGACGAGGTGCTCGCCTATCCGGGACCATTGGTGATGCTGGTCGACGGGTTCAACGTCACCCACGCGCTGGGGTCGGGGGTGGGAATCGACGGGAGGCGTCATCTCGAAGAAGCGCTTCGCCGGTTGCGGCACCAGGCGGCCGGCAGGCTGGCGATCGAGGTCTACTGGGACACCAGCGTCCTACCCGACCCGGCCGACCGGCATCGGGGCCTGGTGGTGACCTACGTTGCGAGCGCCGACGCGGCGATCGTCGAGCGGGCGTCCAAACTTCGCCGGGATCGGGTGGTCGTCACATCCGACCGTGCGGTGCGAGAGCAGGCGGAGCGAGTCGGTGCGATCGGGTTGTGGTCGACTGCTCTGTGCCGGTGGTTGCGGCCTGTCTGACCACCCCACGAATTCTGTCGGTGGCCTCCGATAGGTTGGCCGGCATGCTGATCGATTGTGATACCTGTCTCGCCCGGGATTCGGAAGCCTGTGATGACTGTCTGGTGTCGGTGCTGTTCAGCCCGCAGCCGCTCGAAGTCGACGGCGATGAGCAGGAGGCGCTGACCTTGCTGGCCGACGCCGGTCTCGTCCCCCGGTTGCGGTTGCTCCCACCGACCCGCCGGGCCGGGTGACCTGTGCCATCCTGAGGTTATGGAGGTTGGGCGCACACCGGCTGGAGACGGTCAAGGGCCATTGGGCGAAGGGTCGACGGTCACGAGCCGAGAACTGGCGGAATTGGCGATCGCCGCCGGCTGCGCCCGGGTCGGGGTGTGCGATGTCGAGCCGTTCGACTCGGTTCGCTCGTCGCTCGACGAACGGCGGTCCGCAGGCCTCTCCGGTGGATTGGGGTTCACGTTCGCCGACCCGGCGACGGCGACCGACGTCCGCCGGTCGTTCCCGTGGGCCAACCGGTTGGTGGTGGCGGGGATGGCCTATCTGCCAGGGGCGGGGTCGCCGGGGGAGGGGGCCGTCTCGGCCAGGGTGGCCCGCTTCGCCGTCGACGACGCCTATGTCCCGCTCCGCTCCACCCTGGAGCTGATCGTCGGGCGGTTGGAGTCTGACGGCTATCGGGGCGTGGTGCTCGTCGACGATGCCCGTTTGGTCGATCGGGCGGCAGCGGTTCGCGCCGGGTTGGGTTGGTGGGGCAAGAACACGATGGTGCTGGCTCCCGGACAGGGGCCGTGGATGCTGTTCGGGTCTGTGGTCACCGACGCGATGCTCGAGGTGTCGCCGGCGATGGAACGTGGTTGTGGCGCCTGTGATGCCTGTCTCCCCGCCTGTCCGACCGGAGCCCTCATCGCCCCCGGGGTGCTCGATGCTCGACGGTGCCTGGCCGCCGTTCTCCAGTCGCCCGGGATCATCCCGGCCCACCTCCGGGCGGCGGTGGGGGATCGGTTGTACGGCTGTGACGATTGCCTCGACGCCTGCCCGCCCGGGTTGCGGCTCCTCGAATCGTCCTCCCGATTGCGCGGACGCCACCAGCTCGACCGGCTTCTGTCGGCACCCGACGAAGAGCTGGCCGCCGCCTTCGGTCACTTCTATCTGGCCAGGGCCCAAGTCGAAATGGTGCGGCGCAATGCCCTGGTGGTGGCCGGCAACGTGGGTGGGGCGGACCTCGTCCCGGAGGTGGTCGGGTACCTCGGTCACCCCGATCCCGTGCTCAGAGCGCATGCGGTGTGGACGGCCCGGCGGATCGGGCCCGACTGGATCGAGGCTCTGCTGTCATCCCTCGGTCAGGTCGAGACCGATCAGCGGGTGCTCGACGAGATCACTCCGGTTGATCAGTCGCCAGCGGAAGGTAACCGTGCCGGTAATAGTCGGCGACCATCCGGTGGGTCGAGAAGGCGACCAGTGACGACTTGATGGCTTCCCGCATCCAACCGATCCACTCGAGCGGGAGATCGTTCTCAGCCCGCCGGTAGTAGAGCGGGGCCACCTCGTGCTCCAGCAGCTCGTAGAGCCGGTTCGAATCCTCGTGATCCTCCGCCGCCCAGTCGCCGTTGCCGTCGGGGGATCCAAACGCCCAGCCGTTCTTGCCGTTGAATCCCTCGATCCACCAACCGTCGAGCACCGACAGATTGAGGCCGCCGTTGATGGCGGCCTTCATCCCGGAGGTGCCGCTCGCCTCCATCGGGGGACGAGGTGTGTTCACCCAGACATCCACCCCCTGCACCATGAACCGGGCCATCCGGGCGTCGTAGTCCTCGAGCACGAAGACGTGGCCGCGGAAGTCGTCGCTGTGGGACAGCTCCGAGATCTCCTGGAGATATCCCTGGCCGTGGCGGTCGGCCGGGTGGGCTTTGCCGGCGAACACGATCTGGATCGGGCGCTCGGGGTTGGTCAGGATCGCTCTCAGCCGTCCCCGGTCGGCGAACATGAGTGTGGCCCGTTTGTAGGTGGCGAAGCGGCGGGCGAAGCCGAGCGTCAGCCGATCGGTGGGCAGCACCGAGTCGAAGGCGCTCAACTCGTCGGGGGAAGCCCCGAGCCGGGCGTACTGGCGGCGGAGGCGGCCGCGGGCGAAGCGGGTGAACAACTCCTTGCGAGCCAGGTGGGAGTTCCACACCGTCTCGTCGGGGATGAGATCGATCTGGTCGAGGAGGGCCGGGTCGTCGAGCACCTTTGTCGGCCAGTTGGGGCCGAAGGCGTTGCGGAGCATTGCGCCGCCCTCCCGCCCGACCCAGGTGGGGGTGTGGACACCATTGGTGACACTCGTTCCCTCTCCGCCTATCAGGTGCCGCCAGTCCTCGGTCACCACAGCTCCATGGCGCTTGGAGACGCCGTTGACGATCGACGAGAAACGGATGGCCAGTGCGCCGAGGTCGAATCGATCTTCGGCGCCTTCCCGCGCCACCGCCAGTTCGAGCAATTCGGGGAGAGGCTGTCCGATCCGCTCGGCCCACGGTGAGAGGTACTTGGCGGCGATGTCGGTGGCGAAGACCTCGTTCCCGGCCGGGACCGGGGTGTGGAGGGTGAAGAGCGTCTCCGCCCGGAGCGCCTTGGTGGCGGAGTCGAGCGATTCGCCCGTCTTGATTCGAATGGCGGCCCGCTCCAGGACGCTCATGGCGGCGTGACCCTCGTTCACATGCCAGACCCCCGGGCGGATGCCTAGAGCTTCGAGGGCGCGCACCGCACCCACACCGAGGACGAGTTCCTGACAGAACCGCATCTCCCGGCCGGCGATGTAGAGCTGATGGGTGATCGGGCGATCCGAGGGGTCATTCTCGGGCACATCGGTATCGAGCAGAAGCAAGGCAACCCTGCCGACGTTGAGCTTCCAGACTCCCGCCCACACCTCGCGGCCGGGGAACTCGATCGGGATCTTGAGCTGGCCGCCGGCCGGATCCTCCACCGGGAGAACCGGGAGACGGCGGAGGTCGAGGGTCGGGTAGAAGTGTTGTTGCCCGCCATCGGAGTCCATCTCCTGGCGGAAGTAGCCGCGCCGGTAGAGAAGGCCGACCCCGACTAGGGGCACCCCGAGGTCGGAGGCAGCCTTGAGATGGTCGCCGGCCAGGATCCCCAGACCCCCCGAGTAGAAGGGGAGCGACTCGTGGACCCCGAATTCGGTGCACAGATATGCCACCGGAGCCCCGAGTTGGTTAGGCGCCCGGTGATACCAGGTGTTCGAGTCGGTCATGTACTCGTCGAAGGAATTGATCGCCCGCTGGTACCGCTCGTGGAAGGCCTCGAGTTGTTCGATCTGATACCACTGGCCGCGTTCGATCGACGAGAGCAACTCGATCGGGTTGTGGTATTGGTCCCAGGCGACCGGGTCGATGGTGGCCCATAGCGCCCGACCGTCGTTGCTCCACGACCACCACACGTTGTAGGCGAGATCGATCAGCCGCGACAGGGTGCGGGGCAGGGTGAACTCGTTGTTGGCAAGGGTGGGTATCGAAATCACGGCATCACTACTGAAAATTTGCAGCAAAGGAGCCTAACCGGATGGATGCCGGTGGTGGTCAACGCCAGCATACGGCCCGTGATCGAACGGGGCGAGAGCGGAACGCCGGTCGATCTGAGGCCACCCGGTAACCTGACCCGATGGCCCCGAAGATCCACTCTCACGAAGTCACCGAAGGACCCGCCAAAGCGGCGGCCCGAGCGATGCTCCGGGCGGTCGGACTGTCCGACGACGACTTCTCCAAACCCCAGGTCGGACTGGTTTCGGCCGGGAACGAGGTCACTCCGTGCAACGTCACCGGACCTGCCCTGGCCGAGGCGGCCAAGCTGGGGGTTCGGGCCAACGGCGGGGTGGGTCTCGTCTTCGCCACCATCGCCGTCTCTGATGGCATATCGATGGGCCACGAAGGGATGCGTGCCTCACTCGTGTCACGTGAGGTGATCTGTGACTCCGTCGAGTTGGTGATGCACGCCGAGCGGTTCGACGGGATGGTGACGATCGCCGGTTGTGACAAATCGTTGCCGGGGATGTTGATGGCCGCCGCCAGGACCAATCTGCCGTCGGTGTTCCTGTACGGGGGATCGAGTCTGCCCGGGAGTTACCGGGGAAAGGACATCTCCATCGTCGACGTCTTCGAGGGAATCGGGGCTCTCTCCGATGGCCGGATCGAGGCGGCGGATCTGCTCGAGATCGAGCGGAGCGCCTGCCCGGGGGCAGGCTCGTGTGCCGGGATGTTCACGGCCAACACCATGGCGTCGGTGGGCGAGGCGATCGGCATGTCGCTTCCCGGTTCGGCGACGGTGCCGGCGGTCGATCCCCGGCTGGCCGAATACGCCGTCCAGTCGGGAGCCGCCGTCATGAACCTCCTGGAACGGAACATCCGGCCCCGCCAGATCATGACCAGAGAGGCCTTCGAGAACGCCGTGACCACCGTGATGGCGCTGGGCGGGTCGACCAACGCCGTGCTCCATCTGCTGGCCATCGCCCACGAAGCGCAGGTGCCTCTCGATCTCGACGACTTCGATCGAATCAGCCGCCGTACCCCGCACCTCGGCGACCTCAAACCGTTCGGGCGGTACCACATGGTCGACCTCGACCGGGTGGGGGGTGTCCCGGTCGTGCTCAAGTTGTTGCTCGACGCCGGGCTGTTGCACCCCGACGTGATGACCATCACCGGCCGGACCATGGCAGAGAACCTGGCCTCGGTCGGCCCTCCCGGCGATCAGGAGGTGATCCGCCCAACGAGTGCCCCCTTGGCCAACGAGGGGGGGATCGCCATCCTGCGAGGTTCGCTCGCCCCCACCGGGGCGGTGGTCAAGGTGGCGGGTATCGCCCTCGACGTCTTCGAAGGTCCGGCCCGGGTCTTCGATGGTGAGCAGGCGGCGCTGGAGGCGCTCTTTGCTCATCGCATCCAACATGGGGACGTGGTCGTGATCCGGACGGAAGGGCCCAAGGGCGGCCCCGGGATGCGCGAGATGCTCCAGATCACCGCCGCCATCAAGGGCGCCGGTCTGGGCAAAGACGTGCTCCTCATCACCGACGGGCGGTTCTCGGGGGGAACCACCGGGCTCTGCATCGGGCACGTCACCCCTGAGTCGGAGGAGGGCGGCCCGATCGGGCTCGTCCAGGAGGGGGATCGAATCAGAGTCGACATCGCTCGGCGCTCGCTCGATGTGCTCGTCGACGACACGGAACTGCTCACCCGCTCCGCCAACCGCAAGCCGTTCCCGCCTCGCTACACCTCGGGTGCCCTCGCCAAATACGCCCGATTGGTTGGCCCGGCCGATCTCGGCGCCGTGACGAACCCCTGATGGTCAAGGTCTACGCCGTTCTGCTCGTCATCGGTGCCGCCGGCCTGATCGGCTGGGTTCTGTTCTCGGCCCATGCCGAGAACGAGAACAAGCCCGGGCTCGACCCCGACCGGCGCTTTGGGGCAAACGGACGCCGGGTGGTGGGGGGTCTGGTCGGTTTCGGGATGGCCGGGATGTCGGCCGAGTTCTCGCCGAGGAACCTGTCGTGGCAGGTGGCGCTGGGTCTAGCCCTGCTCGGGGGTGGGGCGGCCGTGTGGTGGTCGGGCCGGGATCCCCAGGTCGGAGAGCATGTCGAGGAAACGACCGAGACCGACGTCTGATGTTGCTGGTGTCCGACATCCACGGAGCCTTCGAGGATCTCCACCGCGTCGGCCAGACCGGGGAACCGCTGCTCGTCCTGGGCGACCTCATCAACCTGACGGACTATCGCAATGGAGAGGGCATCACCAGTGACCTGCTCGGACCCGATTTCGCCCGACGGAGCTCGGCCGCCCGGGCGGCCGGGGACTACGTGGCGATGAGGAAGCTCTTCACCGAGGCCATCGGTGACAGGGTCGACGAATTCAGGGCGGCCTACGCCGAGAAGGTCGAGGCGCAGTACGTGGAGGCGCGTCAGGCGCTGGAAGGCACCAACGCCATCGTCACCTACGGCAACGTCGATCGTCCTTCCGTCCTCCGCCGGCATCTGCCGCCCGGGGTTCGCTTCGTCGACGGAGAGGTGGTGGAGGTCGAAGGGGTCCGGGTGGGTTTCGTGGGCGGGGGGATCACCACCCCGCTGGGAGCCGAGGGAGAAGTGAGCGACGCAGAGATGGCGGCAAAACTCGCCACCCTCGGCCCGGTGGACGTCCTCTGCTCGCATCTACCCCCGGCAGTGGCGCCGCTCCACACCGATGTGGTCACCGGTCGACAGGAGCGGGCTTCCCAGCCGATCCTCGACTATCTGCTCACCCACCAGCCGGGATATCACTTCTTTGGCGATGTGCACCAGCCGCAGGCCATCCAGTGGCGGGTCGGTCCCACCCGCTGCCGGAACGTGGGGTATTTTCGAGCCACCAGACGGGCTGTGCACTTCGATCCGTACAGCGGGAGATGAGCTAGCCTGGCCTCACGCCAGCACGGACCCTGAGCAATGGCCGACAGCACCGTTCAAACCATCGAGATCGACGCCGCCCCCGCGGCGTGTTTTGCAGTTGCCGCTGACCTGGCCTCCTACCCCGAGTGGGCGACCGGCGTCCGCCAGGTCGAGATCCTCGAGCTCGACGCCGAGGGCCGCGCCCACCGGGCGTCCTATGTCGTGGACGGCATGGTCAAAGAGATCTCCTACATCCTCGAATACAGCTACGAGGAGCCGTCCTCGATCAGCTGGAAGGCGATTCCCGGCGACGACATCAAGGAGATGGATGGCTCGTACACCTTCAACGACGCCGGCGATGGTCGCACCGAGGTCGTGTATGCACTCCGAGCGGAGCCGGCCTTCTCGATTCCCGGCTTCCTGCGTCGCCAGGTGGAGAAGCAGATCGTGACCACCGCTTTGCGCGGGCTACGGAAACGGGTCGAATCTGGCCAGTGATGTGAGGATCGTCCTCGTCACGGGGAAGGGCGGGGTTGGCAAGACCACGGTGGCAGCGGCAACCGCCATCGCCTCTGCCGACCGGGGAATGCGAACCCTGGTCTCCTCCACCGACCCGGCCCATTCCCTGGCCGACGCCCTCGCCATTTCCCTTGGCGACGAACCGACCGAGATCTCGCCCAACCTGTGGGGTCAGCAGATCGACACGCAGGAGCAACTCGAGCACCACTGGGGGACGATTCGCGACCAGTTGATGAGCGTCTTCGACTGGGGCGGGGTGAGCGGGATCGAAGCCGAGGAGTTCCTCGTCTTCCCCGGGATGGATGAACTGTTCGCCCTGCTCGACGTCAACAAGCGAGCCCGATCCGGCGACTTCGACGCCATCGTGGTCGACTGCGCCCCCACCGCCGAGACGCTGCGCCTTCTCAGCCTTCCCGAGGTGCTCTCGTGGTACTTCGAGCGGATCCTCCCCGCCGAGCGGAGACTGATGAAGGCGGCCCGGCCCCTTCTCACCCGTATGACCGATCTCCCGGTCCCCGACGACAGCGTTTTCCGGGCGGCGTTGGGAGTGTTCGAGGGGATCGAGCAGGTCAAGGCCCTGCTGGCGGACCCCAAGGTCACCTCGGCGCGATTGGTGGTCAACCCCGAGAAGATGGTCATCGACGAGGCCCGGCGCACCTACACCTACCTGGGGTTGTTCGGGTACGGGGTCGACGCGGTGGTGGTCAACCGGGTGCTCCCCGCTTCGGTGGAGGACCCGTATTTCTCGCGGTGGATGGCGATCCAGCAACGCCATCTGGAGACGGTGGACGAGGCCTTTCGGGAGGTTCCCCGTCTGCGTCTGCGTCTGTTCGACGACGAGATGGTGGGTCTGGAGCGACTCC
Source organism: Actinomycetota bacterium (assembly GCA_036745195.1). GTDB lineage: Bacteria > Actinomycetota > Acidimicrobiia > Spongiisociales > ZC4RG35 > JBFHRE01. Next base: position 17,418 of record DAIOGO010000015.1, read on the forward strand.
GGGTGCTGTCGACAGAACTGTACGGAGAGCGCCATCCGGTGGAGGGGTTCACCACCCACAGCCCGTTCGAGGTGGTGGAGGAGGGCGGCACCGTCAAGCTGATCGTCGAGGTGCCATTTGTCGAGAAGGAGGAACTCGACGTGTTTCGCCACGGGTCCGAGTTGTACCTCCAGGTTGGTCCCTACCGACGCTCGTTCCTTCTCCCCGACACCCTGCAGCGGCGCACGATCGACTCCGCCCGGTTGGAGGATGGACGGCTGACGGTGACGTTCGGCGTTTCCACCCGGACCCGGAGCACCCGGAGGTGACCGGGGGATCCGAGACCCTCGAGGCCTTGTCACGGGCCGGGCGGCGGGTCCTGTATCACCTGTTGCGGGCGGGGGTCGAGGGTTTGAAAGCGGTCGAAGCCGTCATCGAGGAGTTGGGCCGGGTGGGTGAGTCCGAGGACGAGGGCGAATCGGGTCGGCAGCGGATCGAGGTCGAATGAGGTTGGGGCTGGACGTGGGAGGCTCCTTCCTGAAGATCGCCGGAATCGAGGCGGGACAGGTGCTCGACCTGGGACGCCGGCCGTTGCCCGCAGTTGGGACACTCGAGATGGTGGCCGCCGAGACGGAGCAACTGGTCGGCCGGTACCGCCCTACCGCGGTCGGGGTCGGTCTGGCCGGGCTCGTCCGCCATCCCGAGGGGCGATTCGTGTGGGGCCCGCACCTGGCCGGTCGAGATGTCCCCTTTCGCTCCTCGCTCGAAGCGAGGTTGAGCTGCCCGGTGGTCGTCGACAACGACGCCAATCTGGCCGCCCTGGCGGAGTCCGTCCTCGGCGCCGGGCGGGATTACGACCCGGTGCTGACCGTGGTCCTCGGGACCGGAATCGGGGCAGGCCTGGTGGTGGGTGGCTCCATCTATCGAGGGGCAGGGTTCGCCGGTGAGGTCGGCCACATGGCCATGGTCGGGGCCGGGGAGCCGTGCGCCTGCGGTCTGGAGGGGTGCTGGGAGACGGTTGTCTCGGGCGGGCAGCTCGACCGGGTGGCCCAGGAAATGTTGGGGACCGATGCCAGGGCCCCCGACCTGGTGGCGCTGGCCGGCAGGGGCGACCAGCAGGCCGTGGAGGCTGTCGAAGCCGCCGGGCACTGGCTCGGGCGGGGGGTGGCGACGCTGGTGATGATGCTCGATCCGGCGGTCGTTGTCGTCGCCGGAGCCGTGTCGGCGGCCGGCGACCTCCTGCTGGGGCCCGCCCGCCGTTCCATCGCTTCGGCGGTTCCCGGCCATGGCCGCCACCGTTCGGTGCGCCTCATTCAATCCGAATTCGGGAGCCTGGCAGGGGCGGTCGGGGCGGCTCTGGCTACACAGAGAGCCGGGAACGGTGCATGATGGGTGACAACCATGGGTGAATCGATCAGACCCGACGATGTCATCGCCCCCGGCGACCAGGGCTCGGTCCAGCTGCGCAAGCTGGCCGGGGACCTCGTCACCACCCTGCCCAACCTCGTGAAACTGCTCGCCCGACTGGTCAGGGATCCGCGGGTGCCGCGCCGCTCGAAGATGGTGGTGGGAGCGGCGCTGGCCTATGTGGTGTCACCTCTCGATCTGTTGCCGGAGTTCATCCCGGTGGTGGGGTTTGCCGACGATGCCCTGCTGGTGGCCTTCGCCCTCAATCATCTGGTGAATGTGGCAGGCGAAGAGGTGGTTCTCGAGCACTGGGACGGCCCTCGCGACCTGCTGGAGATGATCAGGTCGGTGCTCGACGTGGCTTCCGACCTCGTTCCGGTGAAGGTGCGGAAGTTGTTCTCGCGTCTCTCGGATTCGTGACCGTCCTCTCGATCACGGCGCCCCAGTTCGGATCCGATCCCGGCCTCCTGCGCGGCGCGGCCGAGTTCGCCGAGTCGGTCGGAATCAGGGGGCTCTACGCCTTCGATCATCTCATCCCGATGGGACGTCCGGACGGGCCGGTCTTCGACCTGGCGACGACGCTGGGAACGGTGGCTGCCTGCACCTCCCGGGTCACCGTGGGCTCCATGATCATGCGAGTTGGTGTCCGCTCGGTCGAGGAGTCGGTGGCACTCGCCCGATCGATCCGGGCCATCGCCGTCGGTCGGACGGTCATCGGTCTCGGCACGGGGGACTCCATGACCGCCGATGAGCACCGGCGCTTCGCTCTCGGCGCCGCCGCCCCCGCCGAGCGGAGATCGCTCATGGCAGCCACCGCCGACCTCATCCGGTCCGAGGGAGGGACGGTGGTGCTGGGGGGAACCCATCGCCTGACCCAGGACATGGTGCTCGACCATGCCGATGGATGGAATGCCTGGGGTCTCGATCTGGATCGGTTCAGCGCTTCGGCCTCCGGCTTGCGCAAGGCCCGACCGTCGCTTCGGATCTCGTGGGGGGCGTCGGTGCTGCTCGGGCGGGACACGACCGAGGCACAGGATCTGGCGGCCAGGCGCAAACCGGGCCAGTGGGTCAACGTCTGGTCGCCTCCCGAGATGGTGGAGGCCTGTCGGAGCTACCTGCGGGCGGGGGCGGACGAGATCGTGATCACCCTGGTCCCCAACCGTCCCGACCGCTGGGAGGTCCTCTCCGAGCTGGTTCTCCCGGCGCTGGACTGATCCCACCGAGGGGTAACCTCGAAGCATGGACTTCCAGTTTCGAAGGATCGACAACCTCCCTCCCTACGTGTTCGCCGAGGTGAATCAGCGCAAGATCGCCGCCAGACGGGCGGGGGAGGACATCGTCGATCTCGGATTTGGCAACCCGGACATCCCTTCGGCCCCCTTCGTCGTCGACAAACTGGTGGAGGCGGCCCAGAATCCGCGCAACCACCGCTATTCGGTGTCGCGGGGTCTGCCCAACCTCCGCAAGGCGGTGGCCGATCGTTACCTGCGGAGGTTCGGGGTCGATCTCGACCCCGAGACCGAGGTGATCTCGACCATCGGCGCCAAGGAGGGGTTGTCGCATCTGATGTGGGTGCTCGTCCAACCAGGGGACGCCGCCATCGTTCCCACCCCGTCGTATCCGATCCACATCTACGCCGCCTCGATGGCCGGGGCCGAGGCGCGGATGTGCCCGATCGACACCGAATCTGACTACTTCGAGACGCTGGAGCGGATGTTCCGGAATTCGTGGCCGAAACCGCGGGTGATCGTGGTGTCGTTTCCTCACAATCCCACCGCTCACTGCGTCGAACTGGACTTCTTCGAACGACTGGTGGACTTCGCCCATCAGCACGGGGTGGTCCTGGTGCACGACTTCGCTTACGCCGACATCGCCTTCGACGGGTACCGGCCCCCTTCGATGATGCAGGTTCCGGGGGCAAAGGAAGTCGGGGTGGAGTTGTACACGCTCACCAAGGGCCACTCGATGGCGGGATGGCGGGTGGGTTTCCTGGTGGGCAACCCCGAGATCGTCGCCGCCCTCGGCAAGTTGAAGTCCTACCTCGACTACGGCACGTTCCAGCCGATCCAGATCGCGTCGATCATCGCCCTCAACGAGGGTGACGGGTACGTCGAAGAGGTGAACAGCATCTACCTGGGCCGTCGGGACGCCCTGGTCGACGGTCTCAACCGGAGCGGATGGAAGATCGAGAAGCCGCGAGGAACGATGTTCGTGTGGGCGCCCATCCCCGACCCCTATCAGGACATGGCGTCGCTCGAGTTCGCCATCCATCTGATCCAGGAGGCCAAGGTGGCGGTGAGCCCCGGAATCGGGTTCGGGCCCACCGGCGAGGGGTATGTGCGGTTTGCCCTGGTCGAGAACGAGCACCGGATCCGCCAGGCGGTGGGTGGCATCCGCAAGGCGCTCGTCAGGTTGTAGGTCCGTCTTCTAGCCTGGCGCCATGGCGTTCCCCGACGGCATCGCCGATTTCCGTTCCGACACGGTCACCAGGCCGACCGCAGGGATGCGCCAGGCGATGGCCGACGCCGAGGTCGGCGACGACGTATACGGCGAGGACCCGACCGTCAACGCCCTCGAGGAGGAGTCGGCAGCGGCGGTCGGCAAGGCGGCGGCGGTCTTCGTCCCCACCGGGACCATGGGCAACCAGCTCTCCATCATGGCCCAGAGCCGCCCCGGGGAGGAAGTGCTGTGCGACGAGGGCGCCCACTGCCGCAACGTCGAGCGGGGGGCCGCAGCCGCCCTCTCCGGGGTCGCCTTCCGCACGGTCCATGCCCCGGGCGGCTGGATCCAGCCCCATCAGATCGAGGTGGCGCTGGGGACCGCCGGTGTGTTCTATCCGAGGATCGGACTGATGGTGTGGGAGAACACCCACAATCTCTCGGGTGGCCGGGTGATCCCGGTCGAGGGGATGGAAGCCGGCAACTCCGAGGCGCGGAGACACGGTCTGGCGATCCATCTCGACGGTGCCCGGCTGTTCAACGCGGCGGTGGCCCTCGGGGTGGGAGCGGATCAACTGGCGGCGGGGGTCGACTCCGTGACGTTCTGCTTCTCGAAGGGCCTGGGGGCTCCGATCGGTTCGGTCATCTGTGGCTCTCCCGAGTTGATCGCAGAGATCCGCTATCTCCGCAAGCGGCTGGGAGGGGGGATGCGACAGGTGGGGGTGATCGCGGCCGCCGCCAGACTGGCTCTTCGAGACCGGGAACGGCTGGAGGAGGACCACCTCCTCGCCGCCCGGCTGGCGGCGGGAATCGCCGACCACGCTCCGGCGGCGGTCGATCCCGCTTCGGTTCAGACCAACATCGTCAACGTCGTGGTCGACCACCTCAAGCGGCCATGGCCGGAGATCACCGCCCGCCTGGCTACGGCGAGGGTGGCCGTGAATGCCCCCATCAACGGGGTGTGGCGGCTCGTCACCCACCGGGACGTTGACCAGGCCGACGTCCAGAGGCTCCTCGACGCCCTATTCCGCTGACGGGTGTGCCAGGGGAACGGTGGGGAGCGCCGGTAACCTCCGGGCCAATCGCCGAGTCGGAGTTCACGATGGCTTATGCACTGCTCTTCCCTGGTCAAGGGAGCCAGTTCGTCGGGATGGGTGCCGACCTCTTCGACCGGCGTCCCGATCTGCTCGGGTCACGCTCCGATCGGGTGCTCGGATGGTCATTGCGTTCTGTCTGTCTCGATGGGCCCGAGGACTTGTTGACCCGTACCGAACATGCCCAGCCCGCCCTCTTTGCGCTTTCCTTCGCCTTGTGGGAGGAACTGGCGACTCGGTTGCCTCTTCCCCCGGCTGCTGCCGCCGGCCATTCCCTCGGCGAATACACCGCCCTGGCGGCGGCCGGTGCGATCGGATTCGACGACGCTCTGGCGGTGGTGGCCGAACGGGGGAGAGCCATGGCCGAAGCCGCCGACATGGAACCATCGGGGATGGCGGCCCTGCTGGGCGCTGATCACTCACTGGCGGAGACGTTGTGCGCGGCCAGGGCGGCCGAGGGCGGCCGGCTGGTGGTGGCCAACCTCAACGGCGGTGGGCAGGTGGTGGTGGCAGGGGGGATCGATGATCTCGACTGGCTCGACGCCCACGGACGCGACCACGGGGTGCGGCGGGCGGTACGTCTCAAGGTGGCCGGAGCCTTCCATTCGCCCTTCATGCAACCCGCTGCAGAGCGGGTGGCCAAGGCCGTGGCGAGTGTCGACTTCGCCCACCCGGCCTTTCCGGTCTTCGGCAACGTGACAGCCACACCCATGGTCCACTCCGAACTGCGCGAGCTGCTCGCCCGACAGGTGATCTCTCCGGTTCGATTCGAGGACAGCTTGCTGGGAATGGCCGCCATTGGGATCGGCACCTTCGTGCACGTGGGTCCTGGCGACGTCACCGCCGGGATGGCCAAGCGGGTCGTCGAAGGGGCCCGCATCGTCACGGTGGGCGACCTCGACTCGATCGAGCAGGCAGCGGACACGATCCTTAACATGGCCGATTCCGGAGGAGACACATGAGGTATGCGGAGATCACGGGCTGGGGCAAGGCGATGCCCCCGACGGTGCTCACCAACCATGATCTCGAGCAGATCGTGGACACCAACGACGAGTGGATCACGAGCCGCAGCGGGATCAAGGAACGACGGATCAGCCACGTCGAGATCTCGGAGATGGGGGCCGTGGCAGCCCGGCATGCTCTGGCGGCGGCCGGGCGCGAGCCAGGCGAGATCGACCTGATCGTCTGCGCCACCCTCACCCCCGACTCCACCGTTCCGGCCTCCGCCGCCTTGCTCCAGGACCGGATCGGGGCGAACGGTGCGGCCGCCTTCGACCTCAACGCCAATTGCTCCGGGTTCGTGTACGCGATGGTGGTGGCCGACTCCATGATCAAGGCCGGGGCCGCCACCCGGGCGCTGCTGGTGGGAGTTGAAAAGCTGAGCTACGTGACCGACTACACCGACCGCAGCACCTGTGTCCTGTTCGGCGACGGAGCGGGGGCGGTGGTGCTGGAGGCCACCGATGAGCCCATCGGTCTGCTCGCCAGCAGGCTGGGGAATGACGGCAGCGCCGCCCCCTTCCTGTGCATCCCCGAGTCGGGGACCAGGGGAACACCCGGCCATCCCGACCCACGTAAGGCCGGGATCTACATGGAAGGCCCCGAGGTCTTCAAGCGAGCCGTCAAGGGAATGGGCGGAGCCAGCAGCGCCGTCGTCGAGGAGATGGGATGGACGATCGACGACATCGACCTCCTGATCCCGCACCAGGCCAACCAACGAATCATCGACGCCGTCGCCCGCCGGATCGGGCTCGACGACACCAAGGTCTTCGTCAACATCCAGTCGTACGGCAACACCTCGGCTGCCACCGTGCCGGTGGCGCTGACCGAGGCCTTGGAACAGGGCCGGATCAAGCCGGGGGCGAACCTCGTGTTCGCCGCCTTCGGCGGTGGCCTGTCTTACGGGGCGGCGGCGGTCAGGTGGGGACAGCGGGTTGAGCCGGTCGGGGTCTCGGATGCCGCCATCCCCGCCACCGATCGCAGTGTCTGGGAGGTCCTCGCCCCCAACCTGGAGTTCTTCGGCGCCACCCGCAAGGTCTTGTTGTGAGCAGGGTGGCGCTGGTCACCGGGGGCTCGCGCGGGATCGGGCGGGCCATCTCCATCGACCTCGCCTCGCGCGGAATGGCGGTGGCCGTCAACTACGCCACCCGGGCGGAGGCGGCCGAGGAGGTGGTCGATGAGATTCGGTCGGCAGGCGGTAACGCCATGGCGTTTGGCGCCGACGTCTCCCGGGAGACGGCGGTGACGGCGCTGTTCGAAGAAGTCACCGCTGCCCTCGGCCCGGTGACGGTGCTGGTGAACAACGCCGGGATCACCCGGGACAACCTCCTGCTGCGGATGACGGTGGACGAATTCGACCAGGTGATCGCCACCAATCTGCGCTCTGCCTTCCTGTGCACCAAGGCAGCCTTGAGAGGGATGCTCAAGGCCAGGTGGGGGCGGGTTGTCTCGATCGCCTCCGTCGCCGGGGTGGCGGGCAATCCCGGCCAGGCCAACTACGCCGCTTCCAAGGCCGGGCTGATCGGCTTCTCCAAATCGGTCGCCAAGGAAGTCGGCTCGCGCGGGATCACCGTCAATGTCATCGCCCCTGGCTTCATCGAGACGGACATGACCGAAGCGCTCGGGGAGGAGGTGAAGACGGCGTCGCTCCCCTCGATCGCCCTCGGAAGATTCGGTTCGGCCGGAGAGGTGGCGGCGGCGGTCGGGTTTCTCGCCGGCGAAGACGCCGGCTACATCACCGGACAGGTGCTGGGAGTCGACGGCGGCATCAGCTTGTAGGGTTCTGGACCACAGAAGAGAGGAAGACAGGAATGGACCGATCAGAGATCTCGGCGAAATTGAACACGTTGCTCGTCAGCGAGCTCGGTCTCGACGCCGACAAGATCACAGACGAGGCCAACTTCGAGGCGGACCTCGAGGTCGACTCGCTGGGCGTTGTCGAGTTGTTGATGGCGATGGAGGACGAGTTTGGCGTCAAGATCCCCGACGACGAAGCCGAGACCATCCACACGGTCGGCCAGGCGATCGATCTCATCGACGGCAAGCTCAACGGCTGATTCAGCCATGACACACCGGAGACGGGTTGTCGTCACCGGGCTCGGAGCCATAACGCCTCTCGGCCATTCGGTTGCCGAGACATGGGAGGCGGCCCGGCAGGGACGATCCGGGGCCGGGCCGATCACGCTGTTCGATGCCGACGGCTACAAGTGCCGGATCGCAGCCGAGGTCAAACAATTCGACCCGGAACTGCACTTCGAGAAGAAGGAAGTGCGCAGGCTCGATCGTTGTTCCCAGTTTGCCCTGGTGGCGGCGCGGGAGGCGATGACTCAGGCCGGGTTGGCGTTCGCCGAGGACAGCGAGGAGGCCTGGCGGGCCGGCGCCTTGATCGGAGTCGGCTTCGGGGGCATGCAGACGTTCATCGACGAGATCGACACGTTGCGTCAGCGCGGTCCCGACCGCGCCAGCCCCTTCGGGATTCCCAAGCTGATCGCCAACATGCCGTCGGGCCTGGTCTCGATCGAGCATCACCTGCTCGGACCGGTGTCGTGCAGTGTCACCGCCTGTGCCGCCTCCGCCAACGCCATCGGTGACGCCGCCGAGATCATCCGCCGGGGAGCGGCAGATGTGATGGTGGCGGGTGGCGCCGAGGCCGCCATCACCGACTACGCCCTGGCGGGGTTCGGCAACGCCAAGGCCCTCACCACCCACAACGAACGGCCCGAGCAGGCGTCGCGCCCATTCGATGCGGATCGTGACGGTTTCCTCATCGGCGAAGGGGCGGCGGTGCTGGTGCTGGAGGAACGGGACCGGGCCCTCTCGCGGGGAGCCACCATCCTGGCCGAGGTGGCTGGCTACGGGATGTCGGCCGACGGGTACCACATGACGCTTCCCCGTCCGGGCGGGATGGGGGCTGCCAAGGCGATGCAGGTGGCCCTGGCCGACGCCGGCCTGGAGCGGGTCGACTACATCAACGCCCACGGGACGTCGACTCCGGCCAACGACGCCACCGAGACGGCGGCGATCAAGCTGGTGCTGGGTGAGCAGGCGGCCACCACCCCGGTGTCGTCGACCAAGTCGATGACCGGGCACATGTTGGGTGGCGCCGGTGCCGTCGAGGCGATGTTCTCGATCCTGGCCATGCGGGATTCTCTGCTGCCGCCGACGATCAACTACGAGACGCCGGACCCGGAATGTGATCTCGACTACGTCCCCAACGTGGCGAGGCCCTGCCAGGTGGAGTCGGTGATGTCGAACTCGTTCGGGTTCGGCGGCCACAACGTGGCACTCGTCCTCACCCGGGGAATTTGAACTCAGCCCGTCTCGCAGCCGGGTCCGGCTTCCTCCCGGCCCGCCGCGTTCGCCTCCCTGGCCTCTGCGATCGAGCGGTAGACCAGCACCAGCAATGTTCCCATCCCCAGCCCTCCCACCAGGAAACCGAAGACCGCCATCGTCAGCGACCAGCCGGGACAGCTCGTCACCACTCCGGCCACCTCGACCCGGCAACTGACGTCGGTCACGATCCAGCCCATCGTTGCGCCGAAGACCGCCGCCAGCAGCGAGGGGATCAGCACCCACGGGTTGGGGATTCTCATCGGTCTACTCCTTTGACCCGGCCACGGCTGTCGTAACCGGCGCTGTCCATCAGGTCGGCCGGGACCATCTCGGGCAGGATCGGCTTCCTGGAACCGGGTTGCACCAGCGGGCGGATCGCCACCCTGGCATTCACGGTCCAGGCGAGGGCGAGCACCGCACCCGCCAGCGTCAGGTCTACCACCGCCGAGAGGAGCGGGCCGACCGCCGAGACGGCGAGGGTGAGCGGCGCCACCACTCGAACCCCGGTCAACCCACCCCACCCGGCTTTGGCGTAGAGGGCGGCTGCCCCCCAGCAGCATCCGATCGCCAGCCATGCCCATCCATCGATGCCGTCGAGCCGGGTCAGCGCCACCGCCGCCGGGGCGGCGATCAGAGCGAGGGGGAGCAACACCGCCTCGGGTGGAGGGCCCAGGGCGGGCGCCAGGTCGCGCACCGTACCCTTCATCCCCGGTCCGATCAGACCACTCAACGCCGTCGCCGCAGCGAGAACACCGGGCCACCACCAACCATCGATTTCACCCAACCCGGTGACGAGCAACCCGAGACCGGCCAGGCCGATTCCAAGACGTCGGGCCCAGCGGGCGTGCCCGATGAGCATCCCGATGACTGCCACCGCCACGAGCATGATCACGGTGGTGGCGATCACCGCCGCCCCCGAGCCACCCTCGGTCATGGTCCAAATGCGGGAGGCGGCGATCAAACCCGAGCAGAGCAGTGAGAGTGCGAAGAATAAGGCGCGCATGCGAGAATCGGGGCTCAGTCTCGGCGGTCGCGGCTGCTTTCGCAAACAGGCGGAAGCGCTGAAGACGAGGAGTTGCGGTGATAGAAGTGTGGCCAGGGTCGTATCGGTTCTGTCCTCGATGCGGGGCAGGGCTGGTGGACGGAATCCGCAACGGGAAGACCAGGCCGGTATGTCCGGAATGTGATTGGATCCACTTTCGTAACCCGGGGGTGGGAGTGGCCGTCCTCCTGCGCGATGAGGCAGGCCGGGTTCTGCTCGTACGGCGCGGCCCCGGCATGACTCGGTCAGGTGCCTGGTGTATCCCATGCGGCTACCTCGAATACGGTGAGGAAGCCCGGGACGGGGCAGCCAGGGAACTGAGGGAGGAGACCGGGCTGGAGGCGGCGATCGGGCCACCCGTGTTCGTTCGCACCAACTTCCACGATCCCGCCAAGGTCACGGTCGGGATCTGGTTCGAAGGCACCGTGACCGGGGGTGTGCTCAGCCCGGGTGACGACGCCGTCGAAGTCGGCTGGTACCCCCTCGATGGGCTACCGGAACTGGCGTTTCCCACCGACGAGGCATTACTCGCCACGCTCGCTTGAAGCGGGGTTCATCACCCAGATCTCCTCCCACGGTTTGCCGGGACGCAGGCTGATCACGGACCCATGGCCGGGTTTGTCGACGTGTAGCCCGGCCAGGTCCCGCCCGGTGACGAAGAGCCGGGCGGCCTGGATCGGATCCTGATGGGACACCACCACGATGTCACCGGCCGGCTCCCGCTCGCTGAAGCGGGCCAGGGCGCCGGCCATCCGCCGGGCGAGGTCGATCAGCGACTCGGGACTGAACGGGAGGGCAGTCGGGGTACTCAGGTAGGTCTCCACCTCCCCGGGAAAATGATCGGAGAGTTCCTCCCAGCGATGACCGGCCCATCGGTCGAGGAGACTCCACTCCCGCAGTTCCTCGTCGGCGATCACCGGTAGCCCAAAGCTGCGAGCGATCTCGCCCGCCGTCTCCAGGGCCCGCTGGAGAGGAGACGACCACACCGCTGCCACCGGCCGGTTGGCGAGGTGTCGGGCTGCCATCCCGGCCTGAGCGAAGCCGCCTGGAGTCAAGCCAAAGCCGGGGAGTGATGCGTAGACCAGGTGGGCGGGGTTCTCGGTCTCGCCATGACGGATGAGATGGACGACGGAGGGCATCGGACGGCGACACTAGTGCCGGAGGTGCCCAACTACCGTCTGCGGCATGGCCGGATGGTCTGAGCCGATCCTGCACGTCGACATGGACGCCTTCTTCGTGGAGGTGGAGCGTCTCCGCAACCCCGACCTCGCCGGACTTCCGGTGGCGGTGGGAGGTGACTCTGTGCGGGCGGTGGTGGCCTCGGCGAGTTACGAGGCCCGCGCCTTCGGCGTCCACTCTGCGATGCCGATGGGGCGGGCCAAGCGCATCTGTCCGCGGCTGGTGGTGGTTCCCCCCGACCATGCCGAATACGGCCGGATCTCGTCGCTGGTGTTCGAGGTGTTCCGGGGCTTCACACCCCTGGTCGAGGGTCTGAGCGTCGACGAGGCATTCCTCGATGTCGGGGGACTTCGCCGCCATTTCGCCGACCCGGTGGCGGTCGGCCAGGCGGTTCGCTCCTCGATCCGTGACCAACTCGGATTGCCCTGTTCGGTGGGAGTGGCCGCCACCAAGTTCGTCGCCAAACTCGCCTCTGCCGAGGCCAAACCCGACGGTCTGCTCCATGTCCCGGCCGGCGGCCAGGTCGCCTTCATCCATTCCCTCCCATTGACGGCCCTGTGGGGAGTCGGTCCCGCCACGCTGGCGGCGCTGACCCGACTCGGGATAACCACCGTCGCCGAGCTGGCCTCCACCGATCGGCTGCAGTTGGGCAGGGCGCTCGGCGAGGGCCTGGCCCACCACCTCCTCGACCTTGCGCACGGACGCGATCCCCGGCCGGTGGAGACGGGCGAACGGACGAAGTCGATCTCTGCCGAAGAGACTTTCGAAAAGGACCTGACCGGATTCGACGACCTCAGCCGGGTGTTACGAGTGCAAGCCGATCGGGTGGCGGGGCGAGTGCGGGACTCAGGGTTGCGAGCCAGAACCATCACGGTCAAGATCCGCTTCTCGGACTTTCGCACCATCACCCGATCCGAAACCTTGCCGTTGCCCACCTCCAACGATCTCGAGGTGTTCCGTACGGCCACCCGGTTGCTGGCCAAGGCGATCGAACCCGGCCAGGCCATCCGGCTGATCGGACTGGCGTGCAGCGGACTCGAGCCGGCGGGAGAAGAGCAACTCGATCTCGACCGATCGTCGCGGCGCAACGATCTGGATCTGGCGATCGATGCGATTCGATCGCGCTTCGGTTCCGGCACCATCGGACCGGCCATTCCGCATGACCGCTAAATGATCCGATCTCGCGGTCCCAATCCTGCCACCGGGTCGTATACTCACCCTGACCAGACCACCACCCCATAGGGATCGAGGATGTCGTTGGACGACCGCGAGCAGCAGATACTCGCCGAGATCGAGAGGCAGTTCTATGCCGACGATCCCGACCTGGTCAATGCCGTCAAGAACATCGATCGGTTCGGTCGCTTCGGGGTCAGATTGCCGCTGGTGGGCCTGATGGCGGGCATGGCGATCCTGCTCGCCACCTTCACCGCCAACCAGTTCGTCGCGGTGGTCGGATTCGGCCTGATGGCGATCTCAGCCACGGCCTTGGTTCACGGGATTCGGAGTCGGGGAGGGCTCCGGACCGACGATGGAGCGGAGCAGGATGGTGGTCGGCGAGGCCCGGTTCGGCGCCCTCGCCGGGGCCGGTGACACTTCGCTAGAGTGACCCCCCGCCGACCGGCAGCGAAACGAGAGATGAACGTTTCCGGCGGTGAAGATTTGGTTTTCGACCGCCCGTATTCGGCGGTCCAGAGTTGATGTGAGGGACGTGTGCAGGAAGGTTTCACCGCCGATCAGGCTTGTCGACTGACCGATTGCACACACCATCAACTGAGGTACTGGGACCGGGTCAACCTGGTGCGTCCCTCTCTCCAGGCGACCGGTGGACGTCCGGGGGTGCGACGCCTCTACAGCTTCCGTGATCTGGTGGCGCTGCGGGTGGTCAGGACCCTCCTCAACAACGGGATGTCGCTCCAGCGGGTGCGGCGGGCGTGGGACTACCTGCGTCGCCACGCGGCGATGGATCATCACCTGTCCGAGGTGAAGCTGGTGACCGATGGCACCACGCTGTTTGCGGTGACTCGCGACGAGATCGAGGTTCTGGACGCCCTCCGTCAAGGCCAGATGGCGTTCTTCGTGGCGATCGACGAGATCACCCGGTCGGTGGAAGAAGACGTGACCCGCTTCGAACTCGACAAGTCGAGGTTCCTCGAGTTGATCCGTCGCGCCGAAGATGAGGTGATCGAGGAGCAGACCCACACGGGTTGATTCAGCGCCGGGGCCGGCTCGGGAGCATCCAGGCCAGTCTGCGCCGCACGTCAGTGGTGCGGGCGGCCACCGCCACGTCTGCCCGCCGGAACGCCTCTTCCAGGTCTCCCCGAACCGGGCCTTCTGAGACGGCGGCGGTCATCATGCCTGCCAACGGCCGCAGCTCACCTCCGAATCTGGTGGCCAGCTCCATCGGCGTTTCGTTCACCGTCATCGACTCGCCCAGGCCGGCCAACCGAACCGTGATCTCCTCCCAGGCGGCGGTGATGTCGCCGTGGCGGAGGCGGTGCAGTCTCCTTCTGCGCGCCAGCCAGCGCGCTCCCGGGGTGACCGTCACCAGCAAGGCGATCGCCGCCACCCACCACGACCAGCCCGGAAGCTCGACCCGCGTGGTCGTCCCGCCGGGAGGACCGAGCGGACGGAGATCTTCTTCTGGCAGGTTGGGGAGTTGAGGCCTCGTTGCGCGGCCGGTCGACCCTCCCGGCTCGGTGGGGGCCGGGAGGAAGCCCCGTGGGTCGAATCCGACCTCGGTCTCGGTGAGTGATGGGTTGATCCCGTCCGAGCGCGGAGTCGGATCGAAGCGCACCCATCCTTGCCCATCGAGCCACAACTCGACCCAGGCGTGGGCGTTACGTTCCTTGACGACGATCACCTCGCTCCCGTCCTCCTGCGTGGTGACCGTGCCAGGTGTGAAGCCGAGGACGACTCGGGCCGGGAGGTCGAGGGTTCGCGCCATCACCGCCATCGCAGTGGCGAACTGCTCGCAGTAGCCGGTTCGGTAATTCGTGCTGGCCGGGTCGGTCAACCAGTCCTCGAGATCGAGTGACGAGTGACCGGACGATACGTCCGGCGAATAGACGAAGAGCCGGGAGTCGCGGAAGAACGCTTCCAACAGGAGGGCGTCTTCGAACGGGGTGGAACCGCCCTTGGCGACCTCCCGGGCCAGGTTGCGGATGCCGGCGGGGAGACGGGGCGGGAGCTCGACGTAGCGCACCCGGTCCGTCAGCGGGGTCCGGTCGAGGGGGCGGTTGGAGGCGACCAGATCCGTGGCCTGTCCCTCTACGGCCGTTTCGAACAGCGGGGTCAATCGACCGTTCCTGCTGGCCAGCGCGGCGATATCGGGATCGGGCAGATCGGCCTGGATCTCGTACTCCCATCCCTCCCGCAACGACAGGTCGAGGCGGACGGTCCCGTCGGCCCTGACCAGGAACCCTTCCCGGATCCGGTCGGTGGGCGACTCGAGGCTGGTGGCGGAGTAGAGCGTGGGAAGGATCTGACCACGCAAACCGGCGATCCGGACGCGAGCGGCGACTTTGGTGGTGGGACCCCGGAACCGTTGCTCCTCGTCCTCCCACGCCTCACCGGTCTTGTAGGTGGGAAGGGCCGACGGAAGCCAGTTGCTGCCATCGAACACGTCGAGGGTGATGAGGTTCCAGTAGAGCTCGTCGCCGGGTGGAGCCGACTCACTCACGGTGGCGAAGAACACCGGTTCGTCGCTGAGGCTCACGACACTCTGCTGGAGGCCGACGAAGGGGTTGAGGGCGGTTCCTCCCCCATACAGGCCCCCCAGCCCCGATGAGGTACGCCAGCGGATGGTGCCTCCTGCCGGGACCCGATCGCCGAGCATGTCGGGCATGAGGCTCCCGACCAGGGCGAGCACCACCAGCGACACCACCGCCAGCCCCCACGAGCGGCGGGGCATCGTCTCGCCCGTCGTCCGATCCAATCGACCACGTTTGCCCGGTTGCCGGTCGCCGATCGTGAGCACCAGGGCGGCCGTGACCAGTGCCAGCCCGATGACCCACGCCCGGTTCGAAGGCAGCCGGTCGATGGTCGCCAGCTGGAGGTAGAACACGAGATTGGGGGCGGTGGCGAGGGCGGGTCTTCGGTTCAGGAGGAAGACGACCGTCCAGGCCGCCAGTCCCCACAAGCTGACCCCGATGATCGCCACCAGGCCGGGAAC
>DAIOGO010000016.1:0-29903 GCA_036745195.1 Actinomycetota bacterium
GGGGGTCTTCACCCATCCAAGAACCGTCACCAACCTCCCGGCCAGGTACAACTAGCCGGCACCGTTTCGGCTAGGTCGGTTCGCTCACGAGCCGGAAGGCGGCGAACACACCATCGACCCCGCGCAGATCGGAGATCAACTTGGTCACCTGACTCGGATCGGACAGCTCGACCTCGTACCGAAGCACCGCAACTCGATCACGACCGGTCACCGATGAGGAGGCCGTGATGTTGCCGCCCAGGTCGGAGATGGCGCTGGTCACATCCCGCAACAGCTTGGTGCGATCGAGCGCCTCCACCTGGATCCAGACCGTGAACGAACCCACCCGGTCGAGAGGCCAGGAGACCTCGACCATTCGCTCCCGCCCTTCATGCCCGAGGTGGGCGATGTTGGTGCAATCGGACCGATGGACCGAGACCCCCCGGCCGACGGTGACGAACCCGACAATGGCGTCGCCGGGAACAGGCACACAACAGCGGGCGATCCGAACGAGCATGTCATCGAGGCCCTCGACGATGATGGCCGGCCCCACCGCTTGATAACGGCGGGGCTTGAGCGGGGCCAGGAGGTCGTCCTCGTCGTCTTCCGGCCTGACATGGCGGGCCACTCGATGAGCGACGCTGGCGGCGGAGATCTCTCCCTCCCCCACCGCCGCCATCAAGGCTTCGGCGTCGGACTTGTTGAGCTCGACGGCCACCTCGTTGAGGAGATTCTGACGCTCGGAGGCGCCCAGCCCGAGCGCCTCCTTGCGAAGTGCCGTCATGATCTGGTCGCGCCCGTCGGAGGCGGCCAGCTCACGCCGCTCCTTCAGGAACCATGCCTTGATCTTGGACTTCGCCCGCGAGGTGCGAACGAAATTGAGCCAGTCTCGGGAGGGTCCCGCCTCGACTGCCTTGGAGGTGATCACCTCCACGATGTCGCCCGATTCGAGTCGGGTGGAGAGGGGCAGCAACCGGCCGTTGATCCTGGCGCCGACACAACGGTGCCCGATCTCGGTGTGCACCGCATAGGCAAAGTCGACAGCGGTGGCGCCCCGGGGAAGGCTGCGGACGTCACCCTTGGGAGTGAGGACGAAGACCTCGTCCTGGTACAGATCGAGCTTGAGCTGGTCGAGGAACTCCTCGGGATCGGTGGTGTCCTCCTGCAGGCTGCGAAGGCTTCCCACCCATGCCAGGTTGACGGCTTCGGCACCCTCCTTGTAGCGCCAGTGGGCGGCGATGCCGGTTTCGGCCAGTTGATGCATGTCGCTCGTTCGGATCTGGATCTCGAGAGGCTTGCCGTCCGGCCCGATCACGGTGGTGTGGAGTGACTGGTAGAGGTTGAACTTCGGCATGGCGATGTAGTCCTTGAAACGACCCGACACCGGAACCCACTTGGCATGGACCAGGCCGAGCGCCGAATAACAACCGGCCACACTCTTGGTGATAACCCTGATTCCGATGAGATCGTGGATGTCCTCGAACGGCCGCCCGGACTCGACCATCTTGCGATAGATCGAATAGTGGTGCTTGGGCCGTCCGCTCACTTCGGCCTCTACCCCGGCGTCGACCAGCATCGTGTGGATCTCGACGACCACCTTCTCGATGAAGATCTCCCGCTCCGGTGCCCGCTCGGACAGCTTGGCCTCGATCTCGGCGAAAGGGCCCGGATAGAGGATCTGAAAGCAGCGGTCCTCCAACTCGTGCTTGATCTCCTGGACCCCGAGTCGGTGGGCGAGCGGGGTGTAGACGTCCAGTGTCTCCGCCGCCACCCGCTTCTGTTTCTCCTCCCTCAGGGCCGAAACCGTGCGGATGTTGTGGAGCCGGTCGCACAACTTGATCAACAGCACTCGCATGTCCTGCGCCATCGCCACCACCATCTTCCGGATGGTGGCGGCCTGCGCCGCCTCGCGGCTCGTGTACTCGATCCTGTCGAGCTTCGTGAGGCCGTCGATGAGGTGGGCTATCTCGGGTCCGAACTCGGCGTTGATCTGCTCCAGCGTGACCGGGGTGTCCTCGACGGTGTCGTGGAGGAGGGCGGCTGCCAAGGTGGCGGCATCCATGCCGTATCGGGTCAAGATCTCGGTGACGGCTACCGGATGGGTTATGTATTCCTCGCCCGACTTGCGGGTTTGGCCGGTGTGGGCCTCCTTGGCGAGCCGGTAGGCCCGACGGAGGAGGTCGACGTCACCGTGCGGGTGCTGCGTCTGGAACTCGGCGACGATCGCCTCGAAAGCTCGATCCGGATCCAGGTCAGTCGTAACAGAGAACGGCATGGAACGGTGTCTCCCGCAAACGGGTACGGCCTCCCAGGAAACCGAGTTCGATGAACACAGAGAATCCGATGACGGCGGCACCGAGGTCCTCGAGCAGGCCGATCGCAGCCTCGGCTGTCCCGCCGGTGGCGATGACATCATCTACCAGCAACACCCTGTCGGTATCGTCCACTGCATCGACGTGGATCTCCAGGGAGTCGGTCCCGTACTCGAGGTCGTAGGTCTTGGTGAGCGTGTCGTATGGCAGCTTGCCCGGCTTGCGAATCGGGACGAAACCGGCCCCCAGCCGTTCGGCCGCCGGGGCGGCGAGAACGAAGCCGCGGGCTTCGATCCCCGCCACCTTGGTGATTCCCAACGTCATGAAGGGTTCCGTCAGCTGAGCCAGGAGCGAGGCAAAGCTCGGCCCGTGCCCCAGAACCGGAGTGATGTCGAAGAATGTGATTCCCGGATTGGGGTAGTCGGGGATGGATCGAATCAGCGCCTGGAGTTCGTTCACCCGGCCAGACTACCCGGTCAACGCGGTCGCTTCTTCGGTGGTCTGGGAGCGGCTCCGCTGTTGGGACGGGGCGTCGCCGGCGGTGCTGAGGGCCCTGGCCTGTGAGGAACAGCGGTCGCCAGCCCGGCAGCCCGGCGTTCGATCCGCTCACGGTGTTCGATCCACTCCGGCTCCCGCTCCTTCCAAAGGCCGAGCAAGGGTGCCGCCACGAACACCGATGAGTAGGTGCCCGAGGCGATTCCGACGAAGAGCGCCAGGGCGAAGTCCTTGAGGCTGGAGGCGCCGAGGAGGATGGAACCGACGAACAGAAGGCTGCCGACCGGGAGCAGGGAGGTGAGTGAGGTGTTCAGCGATCTTGCCAGCACCATGTTCATGGACCGGTTGACGAGTCCCGAGTAGGTCACCTCCTTGGTGAGCTCATGCTCGAGTTCCTCGACCTTGTCGAACACCACCACCGTGTCGTAGAGGGAGTATCCGAGAATGGTGAGGAGGGCGACAACGGTCGCCGGGGTGACTTCGAAGCCGGTGATGGCGTAGACGCCGATCGTGATGGCGAGGTCGTGGACGAGAGCGACCAGAGCCGCCCCGGCCATCTTCCATTCCAGCCGGACCGTGATGAAGAGGGCGGCGGCAGCCAGGAACACACCCAGGGCGATGAACGCTTGACGGGCAACCAACGCGCCGAAGGTCGGACCCACCGACTCCCGCGAGTTGTCTGCGGGGTCGGTTCCGGTCACGTCGGCGACCGTCTCGACCAGGCGCTGCTCGGTGTCGCCGTCGAGCGGCGCCGTCTGAACCCGGACATCGGTGCCGTCGTCGAGCAACAGGACCCGGGCGCCCTCCAGGCCGATCGAGGCGAGCGCCTCCCGGATGGCCTCGAGGTCGGCTCCGGCGACATTCTCGGCCTGGACGGCGACGCCGCCTTCGAACTCGAGACCGAAGTTGAGCTGGCGGGTGACGAGGGCGATCAACGAGATCGCCAGGAACACACCCGAGATCTTCGCCCACCGACGCCAGTTGCCGACGAAGTCGATGGTCGTCTCGCCCCTCGAGATCCGTTGATAGAGGTTCACGACCGTTCCTCCTTGGCGAGTCCGGCAGCGGCCCCGATCGACATCGGCCCTTCCCCGCCACCGAGTCGACTGTGGGCAACCACCCAGGCCGCCCGCCGGGTAAAGACCCGGGCGATGACGATGTCGAGCAGCGTGGCGATCCCGAGCGCCAGGGCGAATCCCTTGACGGGGCCGACGGCCAGGAAATAGAGGAGGGCCGCCGCCATCAGGGAAACGAAGTCGGCGGTGAGAATGGTCCGGAAGGCGCTGGTGAAGCCGTCGGTGACCGCCGACCTGACTTTCTTGCCGTTTCGAATCTCGTCCTTGATTCGCTCGAAATAGACGATGTAGCTGTCGGCTGTGATCCCCACCGAGACGATGATGCCGGTGACGCCGGCCAGAGTGAGCGTGAGGCCCCGTGTCTCGCCGAGGAGGCTGAAGATGCTGACGACGAGCGCGCCGAAGACGGTGAGACCGACGACGGCCACCACTCCTAGCGCCCGGTAGTAGAGCACCAGAACCGCGGCTACCAGCAGCAGTCCGACCAGACCGGAGATCAACCCGATCCGGAGAGAGTCGGCGCCCAGAGTGGCGGACACCTTGTTCACCTGGGAACGCTCGAAAGCCACCGGAAGCGCTCCATACCGCAGAACGACCCCGAGTTCCTGCGCCTCGTCCTGGCTGCTCCCGACGGTGATGACCGCTTGACCCCCGGTGATCCCGACTCCGGGGTCGACGTCCTCGTTGACCGCCGGCGCCGACACCACCTCACCGTCGAGCACGATGGCGATCTGACGGCGCGGATCACCACTGGGAAAGCCGGCCGCCTCGGCAGTCAACGCCGCGAAGGCGTCTCCACCTTCGTCGTTGAATGACAGTTGAACGAGCCATTGCGCCTGGGTGGAGTCGTAGCCGGGAGTGGCTTCGTCGATGGTCTCGCCCAGGACCGCGGCAGGGCCGAGATGGAGCACCACCGGGAACGCCTGGCCGAACAACGAGTTCACATACGGCAGGTAGGACTCTTTGGTCGGGTCGTCGACGATCGTCAGACCTGTCTGAGGATCGAGCGTTGCCAGCAACTCCGGCGGAGGAGGGGTGGTGGTGGTCGTCGTGACGGGTTCCGTCGTGGTGGTCACGGCCTCGGTGGTGGAGGTCGTCGCCTCGCTGGTTGTGCTGCTCCCGGGGGCCTCGGTGGTCGTGGTGGTGGCGGGATCGACGTAGTCCGAACCGAGCGGCCCGACCAGACCGGGAGTGGTGTCGAGCACGGGTCGGAATGAAAGCAAGCCGGTTCGACCGATGGCGTCGAGGGCCCTGGCCTCGTCCGTGACCCCGGGCAACTGGACGAGCACGGTGTTGGCACCCGAGATCTGGATCTCGGGCTCCTGAACCCCGCCGATGGCTTCGATCCGCTGCCGCATCTGCTCGACCGCCTGGGCGAGCACATCTTCTTCCGTCCCGGATGGAGCGGTGAGGAGCACCGAGGTCCCTCCCTGGAGGTCGAGACCCAGTTTGGGCTCGAAGCCGTTCAGCGTCAGGGCCGCCAGCCCACCCCAGGCCACGCCGAGCACGACGATCAGACCGATGATCCGGCGGCGCATCAGGAAGGCTCTGCGAGTTTCGTTGCCACTGCCCGCCGGGCGAACCGGATCTTGCCCGATTCGACCTCGAGGACGATCGAGTCGTCGTCAGCGCTGATGACCTTGCCCTGGATGCCCCCGATGGTCTGAACTCGATCGCCGACGCTGATCGAACTCTGCAGTTCCTGCTGCCGCTTCACCCGGCGACGCTGACTGACGTTCATCAGCACCAGGAACAGGCCCATCACGATGATGATCGGGATCACCGACTGTGACTGGGTCTGAGCGAGCAGCGGGACTGGGTTCATGAGCATTGGGGAGATCGGGAGACTAGCGGTTCCGGGAGCCGGCCGAATCGATACGGGCCTCGATCCGCTCACCATGAAATGACACGAACCGGCCGGCGGTGATCGCCTGCCGGGCGGAGGCCACCAGACCGAGGGTGTAAGTGAGGTTGTGGATGCTGAGGAGCCGGAAGGCGGTGAGTTCGTTGGTGGTGAGGAGATGGCGCAGATAGGCCCGGGAGGCAATGGTGCACGTGTGACATCCACACTCCGGATCGAGCGGCCGGGGGTCACGGGAGAACTCGGCCCGCCGCAGGTTGAAGTCGCCCGTCCCGGTGAGGATCTTTCCGTGACGAGCGAGTCGGGTGGGCCACACACAGTCGAATAGGTCACAACCCCGGGCGATGGCGTCGAGCACCCCCTCCGAGTCGCCCAACCCCATCACATACCTGACCTTGTCGGCCGGCAACTCGGGAAGCGTGGCTTCCAATGCCCGGTTTCGATCCTCCGCCGACTCCCCCACCGACAGGCCCCCGATCCCGAAGCCGCTGAACCCGAGCGCCGAGGTCGCCCGGGCCGAGTACCGCCGCAGGTTCTCGTCGACCCCACCCTGGACGATCCCGAACAGCGCCTGGTCGGTCCGGGAGTGGGCAGCCAGGGCTCGCTCCGACCAGCGCAGGGTCTGTTCGAGGGCGCTGGTGACCGCCGCCTCCTCGGCCGGAAGTCCGATGAGGACATCGAGCACCATCGCCACGTCCGCTCCCAGCAGTTGTTGGACACGCATCGATTCTTCCGGGGTGAGCATGATCGGGGAGCCGTCGTAGGTCGAGGCGAAGGCTGCTCCCTGTTCGGTGATCTGCGGGCCGAGGGAGAAGATCTGATATCCGCCAGAATCGGTGAGTGTCGGCTTGTCCCAGCCCGAGAAGCCGTGGAGGCCACCCAGCGCCGCCACCGTCTCGGCCCCCGGGCGCAGCATGAGGTGATAGGTGTTGGCGAGCATCATCTGGGCCCCCACAGCCACCAGGTCGCTCGAATCGAGCGCTTTGACCACACCCCGGGTTCCCACCGGCATGAAGTTGGGAGTCTCGACCACACCATGCGTGAGCGTCAGTGTCCCGACGCGGGCCGCACCATCGGTTGCCAGCGTGTGAAAGTCGGCGGCGTGGGTCATCGGTCTCGCCCCATGGGTGGTGTCATCTTCGTTCGCACACCATGGCATCGCCAAAGCTGAGAAACCGGTAGCCACTGGCCAGGGCGGTTTGGTACACCATCCTCCAACTCGGACCCATGAACGCCTCCAGCAACACCAGCAGGGAGGAGCGGGGCAGATGAAAGTTGGTCACCAGCAGATCCACGCAACGGATGGGGTCGCCCGGCTTCAGATAGAGATCGGTGGATCCGTCCCCGGGAGTGACCATGCCATCGGATGTCGCCACCGTCTCCAACGTTCGAAGCGTCGTGGTCCCGATCGCCACCACCCGTCCCCCACGTCGGCGGCACCGATCGATCGCCCCGGCCGTCTCGGCCGGCACGGTGAACCACTCCCGGTGCATCACGTGGTCGGCGATGTCGTCGACCGCCAGCGGCCGGAAGGTGGCCAGACCCACCTGCAGGTCGATGAAGGCGAGGTCGATTCCGGCCAGCTCCAACCGCCTCAGGGCCTCATCTGTGAAATGGAGCCCGGCGGTGGGTGCCGCCGCCGATCCTGTCGAGTCGGCATAGACCGTCTGATATCGATCGGGGTCTGCGGGGGCCCGCTGGATGTAGGGAGGGAGCGGTACCTCCCCGATTCGTTCGATGACCGTCTCGATGTCGTCGTCCGCCACCAGCTCCAACCTGACCAGGCCGTCCTCGGGCCCGCCGATCACTGTGGCCGCCAACCCATCGAAGTCGATCGTGGTTCCGACCCGGATTCGCCGGGCGGGCCGGATCATCGCCTCCCAGGTGCCGTCTGCCAGCGCCCCCAACAACAGCACCTCGACCCGCCCCCCGGAGCCGTCCTTGTGCCCCTGGAGTCGGGCATGGCGAACCCGGGTCCGGTTCACAACCACCAGGTCACCCGGTGCGAGGAGGTCGGCCAGATCGAGGAAGTGGTGGTCGGACATGGTGCGGGTGTCGAGCAGCCGGGCAGAGTGACGGGGCTCGATCGGGGTCTGGGCGATCCGATCCGCCGGGAGGTGGTAGTCGAATTCCGAGGCGAGCACGATCAGAAATCGAGTGAGACCTGGGGCGAGGCCGGCGGCTCGACACCCAGATGGCGGAACGCTGCCAGCGTGGCCACCCTCCCCCGCGGAGTGCGGTGGAGGAGCCCGGCCTGGATCAAGAACGGCTCATAGGCATCCTCGACCGTTTCGGTCTCCTCGCCCACCGAGATCGCCAGCGTTCCCAGCCCGACCGGCCCGCCGTCGAACTTGTGGATGATGGCGCCGAGAATCGCCCGGTCCACCTTGTCGAGACCCAGGTGGTCGATCTCGAAGACCTCGAGTGCCTGCCGGGCGACCTCTTCGGTGATCACCCCGCCCGCTCTGGCGATGGCGAAGTCCCGTACCCGGGCGAGCAGGCGGTTGGCGACCCGGGCCGTACCTCGGCTGCGGCGGGCGATCTCGGAGCGACCGGATGTCTCGAGCTTCACGTCCAGGATCCGGGCGGAGCGGGCAACGATCTGCTCGAGATCCTCGACCGTGTAGTGGTCGATTCGCTCGACCAGACCGAACCGATCCCGGAGCGGGGCGGAGACCGTGCCGATCCGGGTGGTGGCGCCGACCAGGGTGAAGTGGGCCAGATCGAGTGTGATCGAAGTCGCCGAGGGGCCCTTGCCAAGGACAATGTCGATCTGGAAATCCTCCATCGCCGGATACAGGACCTCCTCCACCTGACGCGGGACGCGATGGATCTCGTCGATGAAGAACACATCGCCCGGTTCGAGGTTGGAGAGGATCGCGGCCAGATCACCGGGGCGTTCCAGCGCCGGCCCGGAGGTCTTCTTGATGTTGACCTCCACCTCGTGGGCGAGGATGGTGGCGAGCGAGGTCTTGCCAAGACCGGGCGGACCAGACAGGAGAACGTGGTCGAGCGGCTTGCCCCTGGAACGTGCCGCCTCGATCGAGATCCTGAGCCGTTCCTTGACCTTGTCCTGCCCCACGAACTCGTTCAGCGAACGAGGGCGCAGCGTCGTCTCCAGTTCGTCGTCGAGTGCCGTGACGGTGGCGGCGACAACTCCTTCCTGTCTCATCGCGCCAGTTCCTTGAGGGCTTGTCTGACCTGCTCGGCGATGGGCAGATTCGCATCCACCATTGGCGTCACCGAGCGGATCTCGGCGGGGGCGTATCCGAGGCTCTCGAGGGCCTCGCGCAACTGGGCGGCGGGACTGTCGCCGGCCAGGACGTCTGCCTCCAGATCGGCCAGGCGAGGCTTGAGATCGAGGATGATCTTCTGGGCCGAGCGCCGTCCGATTCCCGGCACCTGGACCAGCGAATCGACGTCTTCTGCCGCCACCATCCGGCGGAGGGCGTCGGCCGAGAACGAGCCGAGCATCGCCAGCGCCACCTTGGGTCCCACCCCCTGGGCAGTGAGCAGGGTACGAAACAGGTCACGGTCGGCCTCGGTCGGGAAGCCGAAGAGATTCATGGCGTCCTCGCGCACATGCAGGTGGGTCCACACCACCGTCCGGTCGCCCGGTCCACCAAGCCCGGCGGCGACCTTGGCAGTCACCGAGATCTCGTATCCCACCCCGGCGACGTCGACGAGGAGCCGTTCTCCCCGGATCGACACCAGCGAACCCGCCAGCCTCCCGATCATCGGGGGCCGACCGACATCATCTGGAGGTGACAGAGAGCCACCGCCAGGGCATCGGCGGCATCCGCCGGGTATTCGGCCAGCGCCAGACCCAGCCGCCGGGTCACCATCGTCTGGACCATCTTCTTGTCGGCCCGTCCGTCGCCGGTGACCGCCAGCTTGACCGCGGTGGGGGAATGCTCGAAGACGGGGATCCCGGCCTTGGCCGCCGCCAGCAGCGCGATCCCCGAGGCCCGACCGACCGCCACCGCTGTCTGGAGGTTGCGGTTGGTGAACACTCGCTCGATCGCCATCACGTCAGGCCGGTACTCGACGATCACCCCGGTCAGGTCGTCGAAGAGCTCAGCAAGGCGAACCGAGGTGTCGGCGCCCGGCTCGGTGGCGATCACCCCCACCGCCTCGGTCCGGGGCGGATGCCCGCCGCGCACCAGGCCATAGCCGGTGCGGGTCAGACCAGGGTCGATGCCGAGTACGAACATGTGTTTGGTCGAGGGTACCGCGCCACCGGGGAGATTGGCAGCATCCCCGTCAATCCTCGACCAGCGCCGCCATCACCTCATCGTCCATGTCGTAGTTGGCATAGACGGTCTGCACGTCGTCGAGGTCCTCCAGCGCGTCCACCAGCCTCAGCACCTTGGCCGCCGTCGAGGCGTCGACCTGGATGGTGGTTCGGGGCATCTGGTGGATCTCGCTCGACTCCACCGCAATTCCCGCCGCGCTGAGGGCGGCCGACACCGACTGGACGTGAGAGGGGTCGGTGATCACCTCGTGAACGTCACCAGTGGAGCGGATGTCCTCTGCCCCCGCATCCAGCGCCGCCATCATCACCGTGTCCTCGCTCCCGGTGGCCATGATCTGGCCCTTCGCCTCGAACAGGTAGGCGACCGAACCCGGCTCGCCGAGCGCCCCATGGTTGCGGGTGAAGGCGGAGCGAACGTCGGAGGCGGCCCGGTTGCGATTGTCGGTGAGGATTTGGACGAAGAAGGCCACTCCCCCGGCTCCGTAGCCTTCGTACCAGTACTCGTCGTAATGGACTCCCTCGAGTTCACCCGAGCCCCGTTTGATGGCCCGTTCGATGTTGTCGGCCGGAACCGAGTTGGCCTTGGCCTTGGCCACCGCCTGGGCGAGAGCATTGTTACCGGCAACACTCGGCCCTCCTTCCCGGGCGGCGACTTCGATCGCCTTGACGAGCTTGGCGAACAGCTTGCCGCGACGAGCGTCGTTGGCGCCCTTCTTGCGCTTGATGGTTGCCCATTTGGAATGTCCGGACACCTATGACTCCGTTTCGATGAGATCGAGCAACATCCGATGGATCCTCAGATCCTCCGTCAATTCGGGATGGAAGGAGGTGGCGATGATGTTCCCTTGTCGCACCATCACGGGATGGTCCCGAACGGTGGCAAGCACATCGACCGAGTCGCCCACCTTGGCCACCCACGGAGCACGGATGAACACCGCATGGAACGGATCATCGAAGCCCTCGACGTCGAGGTCTGTTTCGAAGGACTCGTTCTGGCGTCCGAAGGCGTTGCGCTTGACCACCACGTCGAGCACGCCGAGCAAAGGCTGCTCGCCCTCGGTCAGGGAGATCGATGCGAAGATCATGCCGGCGCAGGTCCCATAGGTCGGGAGCCCCGCCCCGATGGCCGCCCGCAGCGGCTCGATGAGGCCAAAGCGGACCGCCAGTTTGCCGATGGTGGTCGATTCGCCACCGGGGAGGACGATCCCGTCGATCCCCTCCAGGTCGGCGGGGAGACGAATCTCCCTCACCTCGGCTCCCAACGCCTTCAGCGCCCGGGAGTGCTCCCGGAAGTCACCCTGGAGGGCGAGAACGCCGACGGTCGATCCCAAACGTTCACCAACCGCGCCGGGCGAGCTTCTCCGCCTCGCCCAACGAGTCGATCTCGAGGCCGGGCATCGCTTTGCCCAACCCCTGGGAGACCTTGGCGACCACATCGGGGTTCTCCCAGTTGGTGGTGGCATCGACGATCGCCCGGGCGAAGAGGGCCGGGTTGGAGCTCTTGAAGATCCCCGATCCGACGAAGACCCCGTCGCAACCCAGCGCCATCATGAGGGCGGCGTCGGCCGGGGTGGCGATGCCACCGGCGGCGAAGTTGACGACCGGCAGCTTGCCGGTGGCGGCGATCTCCTTGACGAGTTCGTAAGGGGCCTGGAGGTCTCGTGCGGCGGTCATCAACTGCTCGGGACCGAGGGTCGTCAGGCGCCCGATCTCATTGGTCATCGCCCGCATGTGGCGGACTGCCTCGACCACGTTCCCGGTGCCTGCCTCACCCTTCGTCCTGATCATGGCCGCACCCTCGCCGATCCGGCGTAGGGCTTCGCCCAGGTTGCGGGCGCCACAGACGAAGGGCGTGGTGAACGCCCACTTGTCGATGTGATGTTCCTCGTCGGCCGGAGTGAGCACCTCTGACTCGTCGATGTAGTCGATGTCGAGAGCCTGCAGCACCCGCGCCTCGAGAAAGTGCCCGATACGGGCCTTGGCCATGACCGGAATCGAGACCATCTGCTGAATGCCGATGATCATCTCGGGATCCGACATCCGCGCCACGCCCCCGTCTTTGCGGATATCCGATGGCACGCGCTCGAGTGCCATCACCGCAACGGCGCCGGCGTCCTCGGCGATCTTGGCCTGTTCGGGATCTACGACGTCCATGATGACGCCGCCCTTGAGCATGTCGGCCAGGCCTCGCTTGACCAGATCTGTTCCTCGTTCCATCGCCATCTCCTTCTCCCCCAATGGTACTGGAGTCGGACCTTCACCCAATTCCGAGTGCTCGTCGATAGGCCTCGATGTACCCGGCCGACACGACCGGCCAGTCGAATGCCTCGACCTGGTTTTCGCCACGTCGGCGCATGAGCGCCAACTCTTCCGGTGTTCGGATCAGCCGGACGAGGGTGAGGGCCAAGCTCTTCACGTCTCCGGGCGGGATCAGAATCGCCGCGTCTCCCAGTGCTTCACGGAATCCGGGAAGGTCGCTAGCCACCACCACCGCTCCGGCCGCCAGTGCCTCGATCCCGACGATTCCGAAGCTCTCCCCGCCCAGGTTGGGGGTGACCAACAATGTCGACGACGCCAGCATCCGGCGCTTTTCATCCTCGTCGACCCGCCCCAGGAATCGAACCGAGGGAATCGACTCGGACCGTCGAGCCCCGATCACCACCAGCTCCGCCTCGGGAATCGCCCCGACCACGTACGGCCACGCCGCCAGCAGGACATCGAGGCCCTTGCGCGGCTCATCTCTGCCCAGGAACGCCACCCGGTTGGCGAACCGCTCGGTGGCGACCCGATAGGACCCGACATCGATTCCGTTGGGGACGATCGACACGCTATCCCAGGGGAGGGCTCCCGCCGCCGCCCGGCTGACCGCGGTCAGGACCCCGGACGGCCGTGGCCAGAACCTTCCCAGCACCCGGTAGGCGCGCCGAACCGCCGGCCCGGGATCGGCATGGAACGTGAGAACCCGGTTGGTACCGGCCGTTCGCAGGCCGCACCATCCGGCCAGAGGCATCAACGGCTCGTGGACGTGGACGACATCGACGCCGGACAGCGCCTCTCTTGCCCGCTGGAACCCTCGCGGGTCGACCATGATCGGGACGGTCGATCCATTGGCTTCGACCCGGATCACATCGCCCAGGCGGACCACGCCCTCCGCGGCCGGGGAACTGGATGGCCCTACCACCACCACCTCGTGATCGTCCTTCCTCAACCGGTCGGCCAGTCCCGCCACCTGGTGCTGGACCCCACCCGGGGCGGCGAGGTCGTAGGGACAGACGAGACCGACTCTCACACCGCCAACCGATCACTCGGCCAGTTCGGCTGAAGGAGATGCCACTGCTCGGGCGCCTGCCGGATCAACTCCTCCAATTCGCGAGCGAGTTGCTGTGCTCCCCGGCGCAAGTCCTCGGCTCGATCTTCGGATCGGGAGAGGATCAACGCCGGCCTGACGACGACGTGGTGGCCGGCGCCCTCGTCGAAATACGCTCCGACCGGGAAGAGGGCCGCTCCGGTTCGCAGGGCGAGGGCAACCGGTCCGGCCGGCAGGGTCGTTCGCTCGCCAAAGAACTCGACCTCCACCCCCCGGCCCTTGATGTCGCGGTCACACACCAGCGCCACCCCACCGTTGCGGCCGAGTACCGCCTCCAATTCCCGCATCACCTGGGCCTGGCCGGTGGCCAGGACGATCCCGATCCCCATGCTCCGGCGGAGCCGGACGAACCAGTCGCGGATGTGCCGGTTGTCCAGGTTCTCTGCCACTGCCACCAGCTCCATCTGCAGCTGATCGGCGATGGGACCGGCGAACTCCCAGTTCCCGAGGTGTGGGAGGGCGAAGATCATGCCCCGTCCCTCGGCCTGAGCCGCCCGGATCCGGTCGAGACCCGTGACGACGGTCGTCTCCTCGATCTGGCGCCGACGGCGAGGCCGCACCCAGAACGCCTCCGCCCAGTAGCGACCGTATCCGGCGAAGACCGAACGGACCGCTCCCCGCCGCCGATCGGCCGGGATCCCCAGCCGGGCGGCGTGGCGGGTGACCATCGTGCGTCGAGCCGGCATGAACACCGACCCGAGAACTGCGACCCAGGCCCCAACCCGTTGGGCGACGGGGAGCGGGAGCAGGGCGAACCACCACCCGGCCGCTCGGAGCATCAGATACCCGAGCCGGTGCCTCACGTCTCGATGGAGCGATAGGTGGTCCAGAACCGCTGGCCCACCGTGAACCACGACGAGGCCATCAGAAGCCACATGATCGGGGCGATCAGCCCTGTGAGCAGCGCGATCGCAACCAGCAGAACTCGCTCCGCTCTCCCCATCAGGCCGCCCCGCCCGTCCAGGCCCTCGGCCTCCGCCTTGGCCCGGATGTAGGGAATCATCAGCCCACCGGCCAGGGACAGCATCGCCAGCAACAGGATGGTGGCGTCGTCCCGATTGGCGACGGCCACCGCGGTCAAGACGGCCACCTCACCAAGCCGGTCGACACCGGCGTCGAGAAAGGCACCCCGGGCCGTCACCCGGTTGGCGGCCCGAGCGACCGAGCCGTCGAGCCCGTCGATGGCCGATCCGATCAGGAACACGATTCCCCCGAAGACCGGACGGTCGATTCCCACCAGGACGGCGCCGGCCAAGGCCACGACCAGTCCAAGCAGGGTGACGAAGGTGGGACCCACCCCCATCCGCACCAGGAACCGCCCGATCGGCTCGAGGATTCCCTGGACGTGAGGGCGGACGCGTAGGTCGATCACGATCCGGTGACGTTACACGCCCGATCGCTCCGGAACGGCCGACCCGGAGGGCGGGTAGAGTCGCTTTTTCGTCCATGGAGGTATGCGCTTGAACCCCGAACATATTCGCAATGTGGCGTTGGTTGGCCATGGCGGATCCGGGAAGACCACCCTGGCCGAGGCCCTGCTGTTCGTGGCAGGAGCCACCACCCGACAGGGTTCGGTCGACAACGGAACGTCGATCCTCGACTACGAACCAGAGGAGCAGGCCCGCAACATCTCGATCAACATGGCCGTGGCCTCCATCGACTGGAGCGGCCATCGGATCAACATCATCGATACCCCCGGATATGCCGACTTCGCCGGCGACGCCCGCGCCGCCCTCCGGGCCGCCGACCTCGCCCTGTTCGTCGTGTCCGCCGTCGACGGCGTGGAGGTTGGAACCGAGCTGATGTGGAGGGCCGCCGCCGAGGAGGGTATCCCCCGGGCGATCTTCATCAACAAACTCGACCGGGAGCGTGCGTCGTTCGACCGCACCCTGGAGCAACTGCGCGAGGTGTTCGGGAAGAAGGTCGCTCCGATCCAGATTCCGGTCGGAGAAGAGGCCTCCCTGGTCGGGATGGCCCGGGTGGTCTCCAGCAGGGTCTACATCTACGACCCCGGTGCCACCCGGGGAACCTTGACGGAGGAGGTACCACCGGCGGTGGCGACGATGCTCTCGGCAACCCACACCTCACTCATCGAATCGGTCGTCGAGCACGACGAAGCCTTGATGGAGGCGTATTTCGAGGGGAAGGAGCCAAACCGGGAAACGGTCATCCGAACCGTGCACCAGGGGATGCTCACCGCCGACATCTTCCCGGTGTTGGTGGGATCGGCCGCCCGGTTGATCGGGGTGGACACGCTCGCCGAGTTCCTGGTCGACTTCGCCCCCAATCCCCTCGAGCGCACGGTTCCACCCCTGACCGAGGGGAACCTGTCCGTCTCACCAACCGGCCCGGTGGTTGCCACTGTCGTCAAGACCATCTCCGATCCGTTCGTGGGCAAGGTGTCGGTGATCCGGGTCCTGTCCGGATCGATCAAGAGAGATGACGTCCTCGCCTTCTCCACCGGCGGCCAGGCGAGGATGCACAACCTGTTCCATCTGCAGGGCCGGGACCACACCGACACGAGCTCCATCATCTGCGGCGACATCGCCGCCATCGCCAAGGTCGATGAAGCCCTGACCGGCGCCACGATCCACTCGCCAGGGCACAACATCACGCTTGCGCCGATCGACTACCCGAAGCCGGTCATGGAGATCGCCATCACCCCTCACTCCAATCAGGACGAGGACAAGCTGTCGACTGCCCTCGCCCGGATCCTGGAGGAGGATCCCACGCTCTCGGTAGAGCATCGAGCCGAGACCAACGAGACCATCCTCTCGGGTCTGGGAGACGCCCACCTCGATGTGACCATCCAGAAGATCGCCAGGAAGTTCGGGGTCCACGTCGACACCGCCCCCGCCCGCATCCCGTACCGAGAGACGATCACCACCACTGCCGAGGCCGAGGGGAAACACAAGAAGCAGTCAGGCGGACGGGGCCAGTTCGCGGTGGCGGTGGTTCGATTTGCCCCCTTGCCCCGGGGCGCCGGGTATGAGTACATCGACTCGATCAAGGGCGGCACCATCCCCCGTCAGTTCATCCCGGCGGTCGACAAAGGCGTCCAGGAGGCGCTGACCAGGGGAATCGTGGCCGGATACCCGGTCGTCGATATCGCCGCGGAGGTGCTGGACGGCAAGTTCCACTCGGTCGACTCGGACGAACTGAGCTTCCGGATGGCGGGAATCCAGGCCGTCAAGGCCGCCGCCGCCGCCCTCCGCCCGGTGCTCCTCGAGCCGATCATGCGGATGACGGTGCGGGTTCCGGAAGACCACACCGGGGATATCATGGGCGACATCAATGCCAAACGCGGACGCGTCCTCGGGATGGACACCGACGGGGTCATGCGAGTGATCACAGCCGAGGTGCCGATGGCCGAGGTCCAGAGATACGCTGTCGACCTGCGATCGATGACCAGCGGCCGGGGCAACTTCGAGATCACGTTCGATCATTATTCGGAGGTTCCAAACCAGGAGGCGCAGCGCATCATCGCTGCGGCCGCCAACCACGGGTAGGAAGCAGAGGAGTTGACGATGCCAGAGGCGGTAATCCGGTACGGCGACAAGGAGATCACGTTTCCGGTCGTCGAGGCCACGGAGGGGGATTCGGCGATCGACATCTCCAATCTGCGGTCCGAACTGGGTCTGATCACCATCGACCGGGGGTTCGCCAACACCGCCGAGAGCAAGTCGTCGGTGAGTTACCTCGACGGTGAGGCGGGGGTTCTCCGCTACCGCGGTTACCCGATCGAGCAGGTGGCCGAGAAGGGCGAGTTCCTGGAGGTGGCGTATCTGCTGCTCAACGGCGAACTCCCGGCCTCGGCCGAACTCGATGCGTTTCGGGACTCGATCACGCACCACACTCTGTTGCGCGAGGACATGAAGAAGCTCTTCGAGGCCTTTCCTCACGAGGCACATCCGATGCAGATCCTGGCCTCGGCCACCACCGCTCTCGCCACCTACTACCCCGATGCCCTCGATCCGAAGGATCCGGAGGCAGTCAGGATCTCGTCTCGCCGACTGCTGGCCAAACTCCCGACGATGGTGGCCTGGGCCTACAAGTACCGGGTTCACCAGCCCTACGTGTATCCCCGCAACGACCTCGACTACGCCTCGAACTTCCTCCACATGATGTTCTCGGTGCCGAGCGAGCCATACATCCCCAACCCGGTGGTGGTCAAAGCGCTGAATGTGCTTCTGATCCTCCATGCAGATCATGGCCAGAACTGCTCGGCTACCGCGGTTCGACTGGTCGGCTCGGGCGAGGCCAACATCTTCTCGTCCGTGTCGGCTGGAGTCCATGCCCTGTCGGGGCCGCTGCACGGCGGCGCCAATCAGGAGGTCCTCGAGATGCTCGAGCGGATCGTGGCCGATGGCGGAGATGTGAGCAGTTACGTGGCCCGGGCCAAGGACAAGAACGATTCTTTCCGGTTGATGGGTTTCGGGCATCGGGTCTACAAGAATTTCGACCCGCGAGCCCGCATCATCAAGAAGATGAGCGACGAGGTCCTCAAGGAGTTGGGGGTCGACGACCCGTTGCTGGATGTCGCACTGCAGCTCGAAGACGTGGCGTTGCGCGACGACTACTTCCTCGAACGCCGGCTCTATCCGAATGTCGACTTCTACTCGGGAATCCTCTACCGGGCGATGGGCTTTCCCACCGACCTGTTCACCGTGCTCTTCGCGCTCGGTCGGCTTCCCGGCTGGCTTTCCCAGTGGGCCGAGATGTCATTCGATCCATCATCGAAGATCTTTCGACCACGCGCCGTCTACGCCGGCTCGGCTCCTCGCGACTGGCAGCCTCTCGACCAGCGTTGACGATTCACCCGGACCCTTCGATCGCCTCCGAGTAGATGTCTCCCACCGCCGAACCGTCGACTGCGTCCAATTGGACCAGCGCCCGCCGAGTGGGCGGGTTTTCGGCCGAGTAGACGATCACCTGCCAGCGGGGCCTGGCCCGAACACCGGCGAAGGAGACAGCGGCCGAAGCATGACCCACCGGGAACTCCACTCGGGAGGCGGCGATGGCCAGTGCCTCCTCCTGATCGATCTCCAGCGGCCAGGCGGCCAGCCAGTGCCACACCGCCAATCCGGCGGCGACGATGCCGCCGATCCACCACGGGCGAGGGGAAATGAACGTCGCCGCCAGCAGTCCAGCCGCCAGCCCTGTGTAGATCCAGGCGGCCACTCGTCTGCGGCGTGGGTCTGGAAACCGGTAGTCCCCCACCAAATCGGCATTGAGTTCCTCGGGAACCGCCTCTTGCTCCGCGGTCTCCGGCGAGATGTAGATACCCTGCCGGTCGATCCCCCGGTCCTCGCCGGTCATGCGCCGACCATCGGCGGCCTCGCCGCCTCCACCACTTCGGCGATGAGGTCGTCGAGGGGCACATTGCGCCGTTCGCTGTCTTCCCCATAACGACGCACGCCAACCGTCCCCGCCTCGACATCCTTGTCCCCCACCACCAGCACCATCGGGTGCTTTTGGGTGATCGCCCTTCGGATCTTCTCCCCCACCGACTCGTCGCTCCGATCGACCTCCACCCGGATACCGGCCCGGCGGAGGCGATCGCCTACACCTTCAGCATGCTCGAGGTGGCGGTCCGCCACTGAGATCACCGTGACCTGGATCGGAGCCAGCCAGATCGGAAAGGCACCGGCGTAGTGCTCGGTGAGCACGCCCATGAAGCGCTCGATCGACCCGGCCTTGGCGCAGTGGATCATCACCGGGCGTTCGGCGCTGTTGCCCGCCCCGGCGTATTCGAGACCAAAGCGCTGCGGGAGGTTGAAGTCGACCTGGATGGTCGACATCTGCCAGCGCCGTCCGATGGCGTCCTTGACGTGGATGTCGATCTTCGGCCCGTAGAAGGCGCCCTCCCCGGCTGCGAGACGGTAGG
This sequence comes from Actinomycetota bacterium, assembly GCA_036745195.1. GTDB lineage: Bacteria > Actinomycetota > Acidimicrobiia > Spongiisociales > ZC4RG35 > JBFHRE01. The sequence continues at coordinate 19,233 of DAIOGO010000016.1, forward strand.
GCTGACCCGCCCGTTCGAGTGCCTCGGCCAGCGCCCGCTCGGCGGTTTCCCACTGATCGACCTCGCCAACGTACTTCTCAGGACGGGTCGACAGGTCGGCTTCGATATCGGTGAACCCGAAGTCACGGAGCCAGGTCATCACGAAGTCCAGATGCATTCCGAGCTCGCCGTCGAGCTGATCGGGCCGGCAGAACACATGGGAGTCGTCCTGGGTGAAACCCCTCGCCCGCAACGTACCGTGGATGACTCCGGATCTCTCGTACCGGTAGACGCCGCCCAGCTCGGAGAGGCGGACCGGCAGCTCACGGTAGGAACGGGGCCGGCTCCGGTAGATGAGGATGTGGAAGGGGCAGTTCATCGGCTTGACCCGGTAGTTGTCGCCCTCGTCCATCTCCATGGGCGGGTACATGTTCTCTGAGTACCAGCCGAGGTGTCCGGAGATCTCCCACAGCGCCTCCTTGGCGAGATGGGGGGAGAAGACGAACTCGAAGCCGTATCGCTCGTGCAGCGCCCGGCTGTGGTCCTCGACGAGTTTGCGCACCATCCCGCCCTTCGGGTGCCAGACGACGAGCCCTGACCCGAGCTCGCGGGGGAAACTGAAGAGATCGAGCTCGGGACCGAGACGGCGGTGGTCACGCCGCTCGGCCTCCTCCAATCGGTGCAGATGATCGGCCATCGCCTGGGTCGACTCCCAGGCGGTTCCATAGATGCGCTGGAGTTGGGGTCGTTTCTCGTCTCCCCTCCAGTACGCACCGGCTGAACGCAGCAACTTGAACGCCTTGAGCCTCCCGGTCGAGGGCAGATGGGGGCCGCGACACAGATCCACGAACGACTGGTTCCGGTACACGGTGACGGCCTCCTCGCCAGCCTCCACCTCGTCGGGATCGACAGACTCGATGATCTCGCGTTTGAACGGGTGGCGGTCGAACACCTCGAGGGCGGACTCCCGGCTCATCGCCTCCCTGACGAAGGGTTGGTCCTGGGCGATGATCTCCGCCATTCGCTCCTCGACCGCCTCCAGGTCCTCGGGGGTGAAGGGACGGCCGATGTCGAAGTCGTAGTAGAACCCGTCTTCGATGGCTGGGCCGATGGCAAAGGTCGCTCCCTCGAACAAGCCGAGGACCGCCTGGGCCAGGATGTGGGCGGCCGAGTGACGGAGGACATGGCGCCCCTCCGGTGTGTTTTCGGTGACGATGCCGACCCGTCCCCCATGAGGAAGAGGACGGCTCAGATCGTAGAGTTGCCCGTCGAGTTGGATCGCCACGGCGGCCTTGGCCAATCGGGGCCCGATCGCCTCCGCCACCTGGAGGCCGGTCACACCCTCAGGGTGCTGGACGATCGATCCATCGGGAAGTTCTATGTCGAGTGGCACGTTGGTTCTCGCTAGGCTGTTGGTTGGCAAACCAGGGTAACCGTCCCCCGGGACCGTCCGGAGTGAGCATCCGGGCCACGGGGCGAGGCCCGCCACAGACGCCCGCTCGAAACGAAGGGTTGAATTTCGATGACTGCAGCTGCGATGGTCGCTTCTTTGGCACCCACCGCGACGTTGAAGACGCTGTCGGCGTCCGTCAACCAGGTTTTTCGTCTGATCGAAGAGTCCGGGGAAACCTCGATCATCAAGGTGTACTCCAGCCCGGCCCGGGAGCGACGCGAGCGGCATGCTCTCGAGGCACTGGCCGGGGTGCATGGTGTCCCGCAGATCATCGAACGCGGCTCGAACGAGTCGATGCCGTGGATCAAGCTGACCGATGGCGGAGTGTGGAATGTTGCCTCGTTGCCCAAGAACCTGACGGTGGTCCGCACCTGTGGACAGGTTCTGCGGGCGATTCACGACTCGAAAGCCAATATCACGAACCTCGACTCGGGCATCGACAGCGAGTACGTCGCAACCCACTTCCACTCTACGCTCGATCGACTCGAGCGCTACCGGCGCCGGCTGGGGATGCCCGCCGACGTGCTCGAGAAGGCAAAGCAATCGTCGAACACCCCGATCGCCAGCGCGCCGGTCCCGTCCCACACCCGGCCCCATCCCCGCAACTTCCTCGTCAATGATCGGAGCGAAGTCTCCATGATCGAATGGGAGTACGCCACCCTGGCACCACCCGAGTGGGACCTCAGCCTCGCTACCTGGCGCTTCAGCCGCGAAATCGGCGAGGACGCCGCCACCGCCCTGTGGCAAGGATACGGTGCCTCGTTCCCGGCCGACAGGCTTCTCCCCTGGATCGCCTACCACTCATCGATGATGATGCTCGAGGCGGCCGAGCGACGGGACGGCCGCCTCGGCGATCTGTCGTATCTGGTCGACGATCTCGCCCGCGCCGTCGGCTGAGCGAACTCGCGAAATCCCAAGCTGTTGCCCATCGGTCTCCTAGCGTTTGCTCAGCGTTCAGGAGGAGTCGATGCTCGAAGCGTTTCGGTCAGTCGTGCCACCGGCGGGTCGCCGCGGCAGGCATGCGGAGTTGCCGGCCAGATCCCCTTCCTCGGGCCATGACAGGTCGGCCCGACTGTTCGAGGTGACGGCTGCCGCCGGCGACCTGCCGTGTCCGTGGTGCAAGACGCCGTCCTCCGAGGCCGATCCCCGTTGTCCCGGGTGCGGCCGCCGCTTCGGTTGAGAGATGGTCACTGCTGGGGGATGACCCCCCGGCACCCCCCAAATGCCCGCGTGCGCCTCGCCTTCCTGAGTTTCGGACCACCCTGGCCGAGGGTTCAAGGTGGAAGTTCAGAGTTCGTGGGTCGCCTTCACCTCTGAACCTTCACCATTCAACCCCCGCTGGCCGCGCCAACCGAACCTGGCGCCCCTCACCCGCCCAGGACGAGGACGAACGAGCGATCCACATGATCCAGACTGAACCCGAGCCGGTCGTAGAGTGACACCGCCCGATGGTTGACCCGATCCACGTAGAGGACCGCCTCCCGGCAGCCCTGGCTTTGGATGTGGTGTAGGCCTGCCAGCACCAGCGCCTCTCCCAGCCCGGCTTCCTGGGCATCCGGATGGACCGCGATGATGTAGATCTCACCGGTCCGCTCGTCGTGGAGCTTCGTCCAGCAGAACCCCACCAGCGAATCGGATCGCCACGCCAGGAGGAACCCCGCTGGTTCGAACCACGGTTGGCGGAGGCGGTCTTCGAGGATCGAACGAGTCCACGCCCCGTTCTCAGGATGCTCGGCGAAGGCGGCATTGTTCGTCAGAAGCCAGGCCTCTTCGTCCACACCCCTTCGGAAAGGGCGCAAGACGATGTCGTCCGCAAACTGCGCCTCCTCGAGGTTGTTCAGCGCCGCCGTCATCTGGAGCAATTCCCGTTCGACGGTGAAGCCGGAGTCCACGAGCGCCTCGACCACATGGCGTTGGAATGCCCAGACTCTGACCTGGTGGCCGCCACCGCTCGTCACCCGTTCCACTCCCGTGTCGATCACCGAGCGCAAGACCTCGGGATGGCGGTGGAGGGGGTGCACCACGAGTTCCATGGTCCAGGTGTGGTCGGGCCGGGGGGCGAGTGCGACGTAGGCGACCAACTCGTCGCCGATCTCACCCACCAGTCCGGTCTCGATGTCGGTTTCGGCGTGGAGCAGTTCGAGGTACTTGTGCTCGCCAATCGGCCGGTGCCCGTCCGCCCGTTCCGCCAATTCGAACAGGTTGTGGAGGGGGTCGACGTCGATGGGTCTGGCCACCGGTCTGAATCTCATCGAAGATCACGGTAACCGCCCCGGCGGGATCTAAGCTGAACGCTCGTGAGTGTCGGTCTCGTCCTGGGAGGAGGCGGCGTCACCGGGGCGGCCTACGAGATGGCCGCCTTGATGGCGCTCGAAATCGCGACTGGTTGGAGCCCCAATCAGGCCGACGTCGTGGTGGGCACCTCGGCAGGCTCGTTCGTGGCCGCCCTCCTCCGAAACGACAGCCTCGATCTCGATTCCCTGGTCCACCCGGGAGACAGCCGGATCGACGTCGCCGAGCGGATTTCGGCCCACTTGTTCAGCCGCAAACCCGGAGTGAAGATCACCCGCTGGATCCGGCACGGAATCGTTCCCGGGGTTCGCAAGCCTGGCCTCACCTTGCTCCTCGGCTCTCCTGCCCCGTGGGAGCCGAGCGGGTTGGCCGACTGGGTTCGCTCCCAGATCGGTGACGAGGCGGCAGCAGCGTGGCCCGATCGGCCGACCCTGATCACGGCTTTCGACATCCAGGCCCGCCGAAGAGTGGCGTTCGGCACCGTTGGTGCCCCGGAGGTCGGCCTGGCCGATGCGGTGACGGCTTCGACCGCGATTCCGGTTGTCTTCCAACCGTGGGAGATCGATGGCCGGACCTATGTGGACGGTGGGGTGGTTTCCGGCACCCACGCCGACCTGGTCCTGGGGTCTCCCACCCCGCTCGACCTGGTGCTGGTGCTGGCCCCGCTGGCCGCCGACGAGGATCGAGACGGCGCCTGGTTCCATGAGCGGGTCTTCGACCGGGTGGGTCGAACCGCCCTCGAATCCGAAATCGAGGAGATCCGCTCTGCCTGGCCTGGCACGGACATCCTGGTCCTGCGCCCCACCCCACACGTGCTGACGGCTATGCGGCCGAATTACATGGATCCCAAGCGGGCGGTGCCCACCTTCATCCGCACGGTCGTCTCGATGCGTCGCACTCTCGCCCACCCCGACATCTGGCCGCTTCTCGATCATCACCTCGTTCGCTCCGGGGCGAACGCCGTTGGCAACCGACTTCGCGGTTGAGAACGAGAACACATTGCTCGCCCCGAAACTGGGCGCCGCTTTCCCTGTCTGACGGTCGTCGACAGAGGTCAGCCGTGGTGGCCACGCATCGGTTGACCCGGCTGTACCGGACCGATGCGGTAGGGACGCATCATCTCGTTGTCTTCGTGTTCGACGATGTGGCAATGCCAAACGTACTGGCCGGCCGCCGTGAACCTGGCGCGGACCCGCGTCACCTGGCCGGGGTAGGCCGTGACGGTGTCCTTGAAGCCGGTTTCCCACGGCTCCGGTGGTGAGACGATGCCATCCAGTTGGAGGGGGCTCACTACCTCTCCCTCCGGGCCAACCAGGAGACCTTCCCGGCTCATGACCTCGAACACCGTTTCGTGGACGTGGATCGGATGGGCGTCACCGGTGGTGTTGTAGAACTCCCAGATCTCCGTAGCACCCAGCTCCGGGTTCTCCGTGATTTCCTCCGCCCACTTCCGCTCCGTCCAGACACCAGCATCAACAGTCCCGAGCAAGGCCTCGACCGGGCCCTCCAGTTCTTCACCGCTGGCGTCTAACCCCATGCCCATCTTCTCGATGAGAGCAAGCGGGCGGGTCACCGTCGCCGCCGGCAACGGAGTGATCGCCGGCAACTGGATGAACTGCGGGGGCGTCGTCCGATCGACTGTCACCGCCGGGGTCACCTTGAACTGGAGAATCTGACCGGTGCCGTCCGGGTCCGCCGGTTGGAAATCCACCTCGGGAGTTCCCCCTCCAAAGGGCTCGTCGGGTCCAACGTTTCTGAGCACATGAGTACCAGGCGGCACGTTCGTGAAGTCGACGATGACATCTGCTCGCTCCGCCAATCCGAGGAGCAGCCGATTGCCGTGATCATTGGTGATGTCGACTGGTGCCGCCAGGAATCCCCCCTCGTTGCCAATCGCCCACACTTCGACGCCCCGGATGTCATTGAAGTCGAGGATGAGAAACCTCGACTGGCATCCATTGAGGAACCGGAACCGGTAGCGGCGCCGCTCCACGGTGTGGAACGGCCAGGTGTTGCCGTTCACGATCATCATGTTCCCGAAGAACTCCGGATTCCAGATGGGCGAGAAGTCTCCGTCCGGGATGAGTTCGCCGACGATCCCGTCGAAGAACGCCCGACTGTCCGGGTAGAACAACGAACCATCCGAGTTGAAGGACCGGTCCTGGATGGCGATGGGGATCTCGTAGTACGTCTTGTTGCTGGGGAATCGATCGTTTTCCTTGGGGGCCGGACCGGGGAGCACGGCGCCGGCTCCAGTCCGGGAGTCGAGCACCGCGTCGTCGGGGCCGCCCCGGATGATGTAGAAGCCCGCCGGGCCTGCATAGACATTCACACGGGTCATACCGAGGGTGTGATCGTGGTACCACTTGGTCGAGGCCCGATCCGGATTCGGGTACTCGAACACCGCATATCCGGGCCCCCATACCGCTCCGAACTTGCCGGCAGCCTTCCGGGCAAAGAAGTCGTACCACGTGCCCTCGGTGGCGTAGTCGTCGGGTATGTTCCCTGCGTCGGGCAGGTACCACGCCTCGGCGTAGCCGTCGCTCTCATCACCCACCCCGACTGCGCCGTGAACGTGAGTGACCATCGGCACCGGACCGGAATAGGCCATGGGCCGTGCCGTGAAACTCGGTCTGCTGTCACGTCCATCCTGGCCACCGGGCGGGTTGGCCCAATGGAGGGTCTGGTCGACAGGAAGCAGGTGAGGGAGGTAGTCCCCGTTCGCATCGACGAGGGCGTTGACCCACTTGATCCGGACCGGTCGACCTTGCTGGGCCTCGATGGTCAGCGAGGGGGCGTTGTGGATGAGCAGGCCCCGCTTGCTCGCCGCGGCGACCGCCCCGTAGCCCCAGACCTTGGTGGAAGGCAGGCCGGCCGGAAGAATCTGCTGGCTGAACTGCTTCAGCGAGATCTCGTAATAGTCGGCGCTCCTGCCGCCCTGGCGTGTGATGGTCCCCGCCTTTGGCATCACCGGCGGAACCAGCAACGGCGAGACGAATTTTGGGACCGCCAGCGGATCGAGCGTCCCGCCCGGAATGGCCGCCAAGAACGGCTTCCCCGTATACCCGATCCTCATCATCACCCCAGGCCCGACTATCACCCCTGCCGAGGTCATGGCGGCACCCTTCAGGAACTGCCTACGCGTCTGCACCCTCGCCTCCCAGCGTCATGCAAGCTGCCTTGCAGCCTGCGTCCTGCCCCCTTCTGTCGTGACAATATCCCGAAGGCGCCTGTGCTCGCCGCCAACCATTGGACCCTACTTGGCGGCAAAAGTCCCTCTCCTACGGTCAGGACCTTCGGTAGCCGCCGACAATCACGGCATCCAGTCGATCCGCCCGCGATACTTGGCCACGGCCGGGCGACGATCGGGCCGCCCGCGTGGTAGTCATCGACAAGAGGAGGCGATATGACTACAAACGTCCAATCGGGCGCGGGTCTGGACCGGTACTTCCGGATCTCGGAACGCAACAGCTCGGTCGGCACCGAAGTCCGGGCCGGGTTCACGACGTTCATGGTGATGGCCTACATCATCTTCGTGAACGCCGGGATCTTGTCGGCGGCGGGGTTCGACCCGGTGGCGGTGGCCACGGGGACCGCCCTGATCGCCGGGATCCTGACGATTGCGATGGGCGTGTTCTCGAACTACCCGCTGGCGATGGCGGCCGGGCTGGGCATCAACGGAGCCGTGGCGTTCGGGCTGGTCCTCTCCCAAGGGCTCACCCCGGCCGGGGCGATGGGGGTGATCGTGCTCGAGGGCATCGTTGTCACCGTCCTGGTGCTCGCCGGCTTCCGGGAGGCGGTGATGAATGCCGTGCCAATCGGTCTCAAGCGGGCGATCGGCGTCGGGATCGGGTTGTTCATCCTGTTCATCGGCTTCGTCAACGGCGGTTTGATTCGCCAACCGGCCGGTGACGGGCCCGTTCCGGTTGAGTTCGTGTTCCCCAACAGTGCCGCCGCCGCGGTCACCCTGATCGGCTTGCTCGTCACCATCGCCCTGTGGGTGAAGAAAGTCCCGGGGGCTCTGCTCCTCAGCATCCTCACCACGACGGTCATCGCACTCTTGCTGGGCGTCCAGAAACTCCCCGAGAGCTTCACGGTCAGCCCGAGCTTTGCCTCACTCGGTGATTTCGACCTGGGGAACGTGTTCGCCGTCCTCGGTGGCCTGTCGGCGGTGCTGACGATCTTCAGCTTCATGCTCACCGACTTCTTCGACACGATGGGCACCGCCACCGCCATCGCCGAGCAGGCCGGGTTGGCCGAAGAGGACGGAACGGTCCCCGACATCGGCAAGCTGCTGCTGGTCGACTCGCTGGGTGCGGTGGCCGGCGGACTCGGCGGTGTCAGTTCCAACACGAGCTACATCGAGAGCAGCGCCGGTGTGGCCGAAGGCGGGCGCACCGGGTTGACGGCCGTGGTGACCGGGGTCCTGTTCCTGCTCGCCATCCTGATAGCGCCGATCGCCGGGATCATCCCCGCCCAGGCGACAGCTCCGGTCCTGATCTTCGTCGGGTTCCTGATGACCGGGTTGTTGAAGGACATCGACTTCGCCGATGTCGAGGAGGGACTCCCCGCCTTGCTGGCGCTGGTGCTGATGCCACTCACCTATTCGATCACGGTCGGCATCGGCGCCGGGTTCGTCGTCCACGTCCTCATCAAGGTCCTTCGCGGCAAGACCTCCGAGGTTCCAGTGCTGATGTGGATCGTGGCCGCAGGATTCGTGGTGTATTTCGCCCAGAGCCTGTTGGGCGACATCGTCGCCTGACGAGTTGGTTGAGGGGGCGGCCGGTGCTGCCCCCTCAACCGCTCAACGTGTCCAGCTCGGCCAGCCAGATCGCCTTCTCGTCCTCGCCGGCGAACGAGGAGAGGATCGAGTTGCGGGCGATGGCAATGGTCTGGTCCTTGGTGAGGTCCCAGGCCACCGCCGCCTGGAAGTAGTTCTCGGCGATGTATCCCCCGAAATAGGCCGGGTCGTCCGAGTTGATCGAAACGATCGCCCCCCGCTCGAGCAACCCGGGCAGGTTGTGGTCGGTCAGGCGGTCGAACACCCGCAGCTTGATGTTCGACAGTGGACACATCGTCAGCGGCACTTGCTCGGCGATCAACCGGTCGACGAGGGCAGGATCGTCGGTGGCCCGCACCCCGTGATCGATACGTTCGGCTCCGAGTCGGTCGAGGGCCTCTTGGATGTACTCGGGAGGCCCTTCCTCCCCGGCATGTGCCACCCGCCGCAGCCCGGCTTCGTCAGCCAGTCGGTACACGTCGGCGAAAAGCCCGGGAGGGAATCCGACCTCTGACGAGTCCAACCCGACCCCCAAAATTGTCGGGAGATACGGTCGGGCGGACTCGAAGGTGGCGAGGGCATGAGAGGCCGGCAGATGCCGAACGAAACACATGATGAGCCCCACCGAGATCTCGTCCTCTACCTCGTGGACGGCATCGAGGAACCCGGGCATGAACACCTCGAACCCGACGTCCCGTTCGGTGTGGATCTGCGGATCGAAGAAGATTTCGGCCCTCCGCGCCCCGTCGTCGATCGCCCGTCGCAGGTAGGCCGCCATCAGGTCGTGGAAGTCCTCCCTGGTCACGAGCACCGAGACGGCCTGGTAGTAGATATCGAGAAACGACTGCAGGTCGGTGAACTCGTACGCCGCCCGCACCGCGTCCACGTCCCGGTAGGGAACGGCCAGACCATTGCGACGGGCCAAGGCGAACATCAACTCCGGTTCGAGCGTGCCCTCGATGTGAACGTGCAACTCGGCTTTGGGGATCTGTCGGATGAACTCTCGCGTCATTTCCATCGGTTCAGGATTGCACATTCGGGCACCGTTTTGCTCCCACGGCTTCAATGCGCGCCGGTTACGCCCAACCCTGACTACTCCCAAGGGCTGACCCCCCAGCACCCCCCAAGGCGGCCGGTGCCCGGTTCTGTTTCTCCCTCCGCAGGGGTGAGTACCCCGAAGGGGGGAGGGGGCACGGTCCGACACTGGTCTGACGCGTCCTGAGCACCGTCGCCCAGAACCTCTCCGTCACCGAACGGAAACCCCGCCAACACGCGGTCCCGTGTCAGTGCAAGGGGATGAACCCCGGGCGCCCAACGAGGAGCCTCCCGAGGGGAGGGAGCAAAGGCGCATCCCCAACCGTGGCCTCGTGAGGTTGAGACCGGCGGTCGACCCTCAGCTCACCGGGAGCGAGAGGGAGAAGCAGGCGCCGCCCAGGCGTTCCGAGGGCCGGTAGGTGAGGTCACCACCGTGGGCTCTAGCGAGCGAACGGGCGATGGCCAGACCCAGACCGGAGCCGGGGGTTCGCTCGTCGGCGGCGTGGGCGCCGCGCTCGAACTCGTGCCATATCGTCTCCTGATAGCGCCTGGGGATTCCGGGGCCATCGTCGTGCACGTCGACGGTGACGGAGGCACCTTGCCGGCTCCCCACCACGACCACGTTGCGACCCCCGTACTTGGCGGCGTTGGAGAGGAGGTTGACCAGCACCTGCCTCACCCGGACCGGATCGCACTCCAGCCACAGGGCCGGCTCGACTTCGACCGCGATCTGGGGATTGATACCGGCGACTTCGATGGCATCGGCGACGATCGGGCCCAGGTCGACGTAGGTCCGGGCAAGATCGGTCCTGCCCAGATTCCCCCTCGCCACCTCCACCAGATCGGACACGATCCGGTTGAGATGACCGGTTTGCTGGTGAACCACCTCGATCATCTCCTTGCGTTCTTCGGGGGGAATCGACCCGTCGGCCAGGAGCGAAGTGAACCCGTAAACGGCGGCCAGGGGTGTTCGCAGCTCATGGGAGACGGAGGCGACCAGATTGCGCCGCTGGGTCTCCACCTCACGCCGGCCTTCGGCGATGGCGATGGTCTGGCGGAGGACGATCAATCCGAGCACGATGATCGTTCCCACGTCGATGAACTTGTGCTCGACCTCCCCCATGGTGTCGGA
>DAIOGO010000016.1:30003-31652 GCA_036745195.1 Actinomycetota bacterium
AGGCGACATCGCCGAGACGTGACCAATCCGGATCGGTCTCGGTGGGGGCAAAGGCGAAGATCGTGGCCAGGCCGACCGCCACCGCACACGCAACGAGTCCGCTCCGGGACATGCCGCCTCTGGCGGGCTCCGGGGCGGTCTGCCGGTCGAGCGAGACGGTCATCGGCTCAGCAACCACGGGGCACCTTCGGCTCGCGACTCGACTGAACCTGGACAATGGCGGGCAGGAGCATCAGGTTTTGTTTCGGCCCGGAATCCCGGGCTCTTGAGGTATTCGGAGCATCTTCGGACCCCGGCTGGTGCCCAACGCGGCCCGTTGGCACAAGCAAGCGGCTAACATCACTATCAGTGCGCGCCATCGCGTACAACGCCCGCTCTGTCCCTCCCCGTTCCGTCCGGCAGTGCGACCGCACGAATTGCTCAGCTCGCCGTCTTGATTGCCGGCCTCCGAAGGCACCTCAGGCGGGGCGTCAGCCCCCGACGGTTCGAAGCTTCGGAAGGAGCAGACCATGACCAGCAACCTCTACGTGGGAAACCTCACGTTCAACACCACCTCCAGCGACTTGCAGAACTTGTTCGCACAGCACGGTGAGGTGGCCAAGGCCCAGGTGATCACCGATCGTGATACCGGCCGTTCCCGCGGCTTCGGTTTCGTGGAGATGGCGTCAGCCGATGCCGCCAAGGCGGCAGTCGAGGCACTCGATGGCCACAATCTCGACGGACGGGCCTTGACCGTGAACGTCGCCAAGGAGCGCTCTCGTTGAGAGCCACCGCCACCCGTCAATTCGATGGGGGGAGGCAACGGTGTGTTGGCTGCGGCCACCCACGCAAGGAGCACAAGGACAAGGGCATCTGCTCGGTTCCCAAGTGCGCCTGTCGTGACTACGCCCTCCCTGGGGGCAAGGCGATGGCCGTGGCGGCCACCGAAACCACGACCGTCTGAAAGTCCGCTCGAGCCCCGGGCCTTGCCCGGGGCTCGGCTGACACCCCCATGTTGTTACGAACCCTGGGTTCGAAGCTACACGCGGTGTCGTCCTGAGCCCACAGTTCACGGTGGGACCGCTCACGGTCCAAAAGCCCTCGTCGATTGGGACGTTCTCCTCCGGTTTGACTCCGCCGGGTATGCGACGATCTTGTCGCCCAGTTCGGTGTGGAGGCGCCAGGCAGGGAGGAACGTACCGTGGTGAACCAACCGAACCCACGCCCGAAATTGCCAGGATCTGTCAAAGGTCTGGCGCTCGCTCTCGGCTTGCTGGCGATCGGCGCCCTGCAGGGCGGTGTCGCCATGGTGATAGACCCCAACGAGCCGCTCGGGATGACCCTCGAGGTGCTCTCGAAGGCACCGGTCGACAGCTTCCTCCTCCCTGGCCTCTTCCTGCTGGGAATGGCCGCCGCCTCGATGGTCACACTTGTTGGCCTCATAGTTGGCTGGGATTGGCGTTGGGCGCGCCGCATCGAGACATCGATCGGGTCACGCTGGCCCTGGCCGGCAGCGCTAGCCATCGGGGTCGTATTGCTTGCCTTCGAGCTTCTCGAACTGGTGATGGTCCCGTTTCACCCGATCCTGCACCCGCTTCTCATCGGCCTGGCGCTGGCGATCATCGGCCTGGCATCGACGCCCGCGGCCCGGCACCACTTCGAGCCTGGAT
>DAIOGO010000017.1:0-1102 GCA_036745195.1 Actinomycetota bacterium
CCCCCCGCCCGGGGGCAACTGGGCTCGAACCCAACACGGCAGTTCCGACCTCCGAATCTGGACCGATCCTGAGCCGATCCCAGCCGATCAGGTGAGCAGGACCAGGTCGTCTGAGTATCTGGCCAGAACCGGATCGGCGGTGATGATGGGAAGCCGCTCCAGATGGGATTGGGCAACCAGCATCCGGTCGAACGGGTCCCGGTGGTGGTCGGGAAGCCCGCCGATGGCGAGGGCATGAGAGTGCTCGATCGGCAGGCGCTCGACGCCGAGAAGCCGCATCCGTGACGGCACGTACCTGGCCGGGGGTTCCGGCAGGGGGAGCTTGCCCAGTCCGAACTTGATGGCGATCTCCCACGAACTGGCCGCCGACAGAAACAGTTGGTTGCTCCGATCGAGGATCAGATCGGCCGCCGACCCCAGCCGATCCGGGGCGGCGTTCATCCACAGGAAGACCTGGGTGTCGAGCAGGTACCCGCTCATGTGAAGGCTGCCAGAACCTCATCCGGGAGGGGAGCGTCGAAATCGTCCGGCACCTCGAACGACCCGGCGTCACCCCCGAGAACCCGCCGGACGGCCCGCCTGGCCGGGACCAGCCTCGCCACGGGTTCACCGCTCCGCGTGATCACGATCTCCTCTCCCGCCGATACCCGCATGAGGAGCTTCGAGAAATGTGTCTTCGCCTCGTGGACCCCGATCTCTGCCATACCGCCACTATAGACTAGACTAACGACTTAGTCTATCGTCCCTCTCGAGCCGCTTCCACCACCGCCAGAGCATCCACCGCCCAGGCGCCGTCGGGAAGGACCAGCAACGGGTTGACCTCCAACTCGACCATGCCCGGAGTGGTGAGGGCCGTCTCGACGATCGACCGCACTGCCGTCACGGTCGCCGCCATGTCCCCGGATGGCCGGCCCCGGTAGCCGTCGATCAACCGGCCGGCTCGCAACCGGCCGATCGCTGCTGCGATGTCGGTATCGGTGAGCGGGGCGAGCAGCGTGACCGAGTCTTCCGCCAGTTCCACCAGTTCACCTCCGGTGCCGATGGTCACCGTCCAGCCGATCGGGTGCTCCCGCCGGATCCCGACCACCAGTTCCGCCACCGC
>DAIOGO010000017.1:1202-29523 GCA_036745195.1 Actinomycetota bacterium
CGGTCGTCCGGTGGGCGTCGAGGAACGATTCGACGGTTGGCCACCACAGCGAGTCGTCGGCGCCCTCCACCGGGAAGTCGATGATCAGGATCCCGGCGTCGACCGGGGCCGACAGGGTCTCCGTGAAACAGGCCGTCATCGCCTGTCGGTCACCCCAGATGAAGGTGTGATAGTCGAGCGGGTTGGTGATCGGCACCCGGTGCGAGAGGGTGGCGGCGATCCGCTCTGCGGTGGCGGCGGGGAACGGTTCGAACCGAACCGCCCGCCCGGCGGCCCGGTCGGCGATCAGCCCGGCTTCCCCGCCGGAGCAGGAGAGCGAGGTCAGGCGCCGACCCGGCAGCGGTCCGTAGGCGGCGAGCACCGCCAGGGTGGACAACAACTCGCCGACCGAGGACACCTGGGCGATGCCGTACCGCTCGAACAGCGCCTGGTAGGCGGCCCCCGACCCGGCCAGCGAGGCGGTGTGGGTACGGGCGATGACGGCTCCGGTCTCGGAGAGACCGGTCTTGAGGACCACCAGCGGTTTGCCGAGTTGGCCGGCGCGCAACGCCGCCCGGGCGAACCGGGGCGGGTCGGAGAGGGCTTCCAGGTGGAGGCCGATGGCGGTGATCCGGTCGTCGTCGACCATCGACTCGACCACATCCTCGATCCCCACCCCGGCCTGGTTCCCGAGGGTGACGATCATCGCCAGCGGGAGGCCCCGCCGCTGCATGGTCATGTTGATCGCCAGGTTCCCCGACTGGGTGACGATCGCCACACCCCGATCCACCCTCCGGCACCCTTGGACGTCCGGCCACAGCACCGCCCCGGACAGGGCGTTGACGTACCCGTGGCAGTTGGGCCCGATCAGCGGCATGTCGCCCGCCGCCTCCATCAGCCGTCGCTGGAGTTCGGCCCCCTCTTCGCCGGACTCGGCAAACCCGGAGGCATAACACACCACCCCGCCACACCCCATCTCTCGCAGCGCCGACACCACCTCGATGGAGCGAACCCGGTCGACGGCGACAAAGGCGGCGTCGGGAGCGCCGGGGAGGTCTGCGACGGTGGCGAAGGTCGGGTGCCCGGCCAGCTCGGACCGACTCGGGTTGACCGGCCAGATCGTCCCGGCGAAGCCGAGTATCTCGGACTGCTGGATGGCATAGGCCGCTCGCTCACCACCGATGAAGGCCACCGTCTTGGGGTCGAGCAGGCGGTTCACTCACCCACCGAAGCTGCGGAGCATCGCCCGGCTGATGATGTGACGCTGGATCTCGGAGGTGCCGTCCCAGATCCGTTCCACCCGGGCGTCACGCCACATGCGCTCGAGGGGTAGTTCGTCCATGAGACCCATCCCGCCCAGGATCTGGATGGCCTCGTCGGTGACGAAGGCCAGCATCTCGGTGGCGGCCAGTTTGGCCATGGCGGCGTCGGTGTCGGTCATCGCCCCCTGATCCGCCTTCCAGGCGGCCCGGTAGGTGAGCAACTCGGCGGCGGCGAGGCGGGTGGCCATGTCGGCCAGCTTGAAGGAGACCCCCTGGAACTTGCCGATCTGACGACCGAACTGGCGCCGGTTGGCGGCCCACTCGGTGGCGATGGCGATGGCCCGGTCGGCCCGGCCCAGCGAGGTGGCGGCCACCTGCAGCCGGGTGGCGCCGAGCCAGGTGTTGGCAACGTCGAACCCGTGGTGTTCCTCTCCGAGGATGTTGCCGACCGGCACCCGGCAGCCGTCGAAGTTGAGGATCGAGTTGTGATACCCGCGATGGGACACGGAGTTGTATCCCTTGGCGACCTCGAAGCCGGGGGTGCCCATGTCCACCAGAAACGACGTGATCAGCTTGACCCCCGACCCCTCGTCGTCACCGCTGGCGGCAAACAGGATCACGTAGTCGGCCACATCGGCGTGGCTGATGAAGTGTTTGGTACCGGTGATGACGTACTCATCGCCGTCCTTTACAGCCCGACACCGCATCCCCCGCACATCGGAACCGGCGTCGGGCTCCGACATGGCCAGGCATTCCACCCGTTCTCCCCGGATGGTGGGGAGCAGGTAACGATCGATCTGTTCTCCCGTGCACGCCTGGAGGATGTTGGAGGGTCGGGCGATGATGTACTGCAGGGCATAGGAGGTCTTGCCCAGCTCGCGCTCGACCAGGGCGATTGTCAGGTTGTCGAGCCCCCCTCCCCCCAGCTCCTCGGGCATGTTGGCCGCGTAGAGCCCGGCGGCGATGGAGCGCTGCTTGATCTGGTCGGCCAGCTCAGGCCGCACCTCCCCCGTCTCCTCCACCTCGCGCTCGTAGGGGACCAGCTCCCGGTCGACGAAAGCCCTGACCACGTCCACGATCATCCGCTGCTCGTCGGTGAGAGCAAACTCCATCAGAACCTCCCTGGAATCGAAGCGTTCATCACGAAGGCACCGCCATCATCGCCGCGGTCGGCCGCGCCAGGTGCCGGTGCACCTCCCACACAGCATCGAGCGCCGCTTTGGGACCGGCCAGGGTGTCGATCGAGCGACCGGCGCCCATGTCGACGTGGACCAGCATCTGCTCGTTGGTGCAGAGCAGGTCGCCGGTGTCGCCGTGATACATGGCGTGGAAGATGTGGAGTCGTTTGTGATCCTGGCCGAGCAGTTGGGTCGTGAACCGGAGCGGCTCACCGGTCGACACCTCCTTGCTGTAGACGAGATGGCTCTCGACCGTATAGAAGGAGTGACCGGCGGCTCGATATGCCTCGTCGATCCCGATGTAGCGGAACATGGCGTCCGAGGCCCACCCGAAGGCGAGCAGATAGGCCGACTCGGTCATGTGGTCGTTGTAGTCCACCCAGTCGGGCGCCACCCGGCACTGGTAGAGCGGAAGGGGAGCATCGACCGACATCCCCTCGCTCCAACGGATGGGGGCGTGACGGTCGACGGTGCGCGCCTCGCGGCGGGCAATGATCTCACCGGCGCCGACCCTGGTCTCGCGCAGCGAGTACATCACCGCGATCAGGTAGTCGTCGCGCCGTCGCTCCAACTCGGCGATCGAGAGTCCCCCCGCCTGCTCCTGGGTGCCCTCCACCATCCGGTCGATCAACTCATTGGTGAGGGGAGGGGCCACCAGCTTGGTCCAGGGCCACTCCAGGGCGGGGCCGAACTGCTCGAGCATGTGACGCATTCCCGCCTCGCCCCCCGCCAGGTGATAGGTGAGGTTGGTTCCCATCCCCGCCCAGCGCAGACCGGGCCCGTACACGATCGAGCGGTCCAGCTCACCGGTGGTGGCCACCCCCTCGGCCACCAGGTGCAGGATCTCTCTCCACAACGCCTCCTGGAGACGATCGGTGAGGAACCCGGGAACCTCGGTGCGGACATGGAGGGCGTGCATGTCCAGGTCGTCATATATGGCCATCGCCCGCTCGATCACCTCGGCGGTGGTCCGCTCCCCGCCCACCACCTCCACCAATGGGAGCAGGTAGACCGGGTTGAAGGGATGCCCCACCACCAATCGCTCGGGGTGACGCATCCCGGCCGCCAGTTCGGTGGGGAGCAGACCCGAAGTCGACGACCCGACGATCACGCCGGCCGGGGCGGCGGCGTCGATCGCCGTCAGCACCGCCTGTTTGAGCCCCATCACCTCGGGGACGGACTCCTGGACGAACCCCGAACGCTCCCCCACCTCGGCGACCGAACCGACGAAGCTCACCCGGGAGGGATCCGCCCCAGGGTAGAGGCCGATCTTGCGCACCGATGGCCAGGCCCGCTCGATGGCGGCGTGGAGTTTCTCCTCGGCGCCCGGTCCGGGATCGTGGGCAACCACCTCCCAGCCCCGCGACAGCGCACGGACCGCCCACCCGGCGCCGATCACGCCGGTGCCGACCACCCCGAAGATCATCAGAAGGCGACCTGGTCGAGACCCTTGAGCCCCAGCACGTCCCTCGTCTCGTCCGCCGACAGCGGTTCCCGGGACAGTTCGGCGAGGATCCGGACGATCTTCTCGACCTGCTCGGCGTTCGACTCGGCCAGCTTGCCCTTGCGCAAATAGATCGAGTCCTCCAGACCGACCCGCACATTCCCCCCCAGGGTCGCCCCGGTGGTGATGAGGTCGAACTGGGCCCGGCCCCCGCCCAGGATCCCCCACTCGACGTCGTTGCCGAACAACCGGGTGGCCGCCTCCTTCATGTGGAAGACGTTCTCGACATCGGGGCCGATCCCGCCCAGGGTCCCGATCACGAACTGCATGAAGATCGGAGTGGGGACCAGGCCCTGATCGGCGAAGAAGGCCAGGGTGTAGAGGTGGCCGATGTCGTAGGCCTCGAACTCGAACCGGCATCCGGTCTCGGCTGCCAGCACCGTCAACATGTACTCGATATCGGAGAACCGGCTCACGAACGGCTCGTCTTTGGTGGAGGCGAGATAGGGCTCCTCCCAGTCGTATTTCCAGCGGCCTTCGTACTTGGGGATCATCTGGAACAGGCCGTAGTTCATGGTCCCCAGGTTGCAGGTGGCCAGTTCTGGTTTGAGCTCGCGCACCACCCGGAGACGATCCTCGACCGACTGACCGGTCGCTCCCCCGGTGGTGATCGAGATCACGGCGTCACACTGCTCCTTGATACCCGCGCAGTACTCGCGGAACAGGCCGACGTCTGCGGTGGGCCGCCCGTCCCGGGGGTCACGAGCGTGCAGGTGGATGACTCCGGCGCCGGCCCGGGCGGCCGCCACCGACTGCTCCACGTGCTCCGCCACGGTCATCGGGATGTCGTTGTTCATGGTGGGGGTATGGGCGCTGCCGGTCACGGCACACGTCAGGATGACTTTTCCTGCAGGTCTCATCGCATCACCGATCTGTCTCGAAGAAACGGCCCACCGACCGGTCCCGATCGGCAGGGGTGTGTCGATCATAGGATTCCGGGCAGGGCGGGCGTCGCGGTCGAAGTGGCGGCGCCGAACGGCGGCGCCCTCGATCCCTGAGTATTGGTGGACAACTCGGCGGTGGTCCGGTAGTGTTCCGCATCGCAAGACGTTTCCGTATCGTGGAACCCTTCCACCCCATCTCCCAGGAGATCCTTCCCGGATGAGCGACGACGAACTCGACCTGAACGCACTCGCCGACGACGAACTCGTCCAGCAGATGCACGACGACCTCTACGACGGCCTGGCCGCTGAGATCGCCGAAGGGACCAACATCCTCCTTGCCCGCGCCTGGGACCCGTCCCGGGTGCTCAACGAGGCCCTCGTCGAGGGGATGCGCATCGTCGGCATCGACTTCCGCGACGGGATTCTCTTCGTCCCCGAGGTGCTGCTGGCCGCCAACGCCATGAAGGCCGGGATGGAGATCCTCCGCCCGCTGCTGGCCGAGACCGGGGCAGAGACGATCGGCAAGGTCGTGATCGGAACGGTCAAGGGCGACATCCACGACATCGGCAAGAACCTGGTGGGGATGATGCTGGAGGGAGCGGGTTTCGAGGTCATCGATCTCGGCATCAACACCGACGCCGAAGAGTTCATCGCCGCCCTCGAAGAGCATCAGCCCGAGATCCTGGGGATGTCGGCGCTCCTCACCACCACCATGCCCTACATGAAGGTCGTCATCGACACGCTCAAAGAACGGGGCCTGCGCGACAAGTACATCGTGCTGGTCGGCGGGGCCCCGCTCAACGAGGAGTTCGGGAGAGCGGTCGGCGCCGACGCCTACTGCCGCGATGCCGCCGTCGCCTCCGAGACAGCATCGGCGTTGGTGCTTGCCAAACGGCTCGCCTCCGGCGAGGACTGAACCGTGTCCGCCGGACCCCGGGTGCTTGTCATCGGGTGCGGCGCCATCGCCAGGGAACTCTTGGAAGTGGTGCGGATCAATCACCTCGACCACCTCGAGATCGAGTGCCTCCCCGCCATCCTCCACAATCGGCCGCACGAGATCCCGGCGGCGGTCGAGGAGCGGATCGTGCGATCCGCCGGCAATTACGACCAGGTGTTCGTCGCCTACGCAGATTGCGGAACCGGTGGCCTACTTGACGTTGTGCTGGACCGGCACGGTGTGCAGCGGCTCCCCGGCGCCCACTGCTACGAGTTCTTCGCCGGGACCGAGGCCTTCGCCGCTCTCCACGAAGCCGCCCCGGGTACTTTCTATCTGACCGACTACCTCACCCGTCACTTCCAGCGACTGGTGTGGGAGGGTTTGGGGCTCGACCGTGCCCCCCAGCTCAGGGACACCTACTTCAAGTCCTACACCCGGGTCGTGTACCTGTCCCAGACGGACGACCCGGTTCTGGTCGAACGGGCGAGAGAGGCGGCCGACCGGCTCGGTCTCGATTTCGAGCACCGGCCCACCGGTCTCGGTCTGCTCGCTCCCGCCCTGGTGAGCCTCCGCCCATGAGTTACAGCTCGGTGTTCGACCTCTTCAAGATCGGGATCGGCCCGTCGAGCTCACACACGATGGGGCCGATGACCGCCGCCGCCCGCTTCGCCGCAGGGTTGGAGGAATCCGAGGTCGTCTCGATCACGGTCGAACTGCACGGATCACTGGCGCTCACCGGGATCGGCCACGGGACCGACAAAGCCGTCGTCGCCGGGCTGGGCGGTCATCATCCCGCCACCATCCCGATCGAGGTGATGGCTTCCATCTCCCCGGTGGCGGCGCCGGCGGTCACCCTGCCCGGCGGGCGGTCGGTGGCACTGACCATCGATCGGATCAAGGCGATCCACCCGCTGCATCCCAACGTGGTGCGATTCTTCGCCGCCGGGGCGGACGGGGCGATCCTGTCCGACCGGACCTTCGCCTCCATCGGGGGCGGCTTCATCCGCGAGGAGGGACAGGACGATCGGCCGTCGCAGATCGCCCCCTTCCCGCTCGACTATCGCTCGGCCGAAGAGTTGCTGCGGTTGTGCCGGAGCGAACGGCGCACGATCGCCGAGGTCGCCTTCAGCAACGAGCTCACCCGGCGTAGCGGTGAGCAGGTCCGCACGGAACTGAAGACGATCGTGGCGGCGATGTACGAGTCCATCGACCGGGGCATGCGGACCACCGGCAAGCTGCCCGGCTCGCTCAACGTCCGCCGTCGGGCCCGTGACCTGGGGCTGGACCTGGCCGAGCATTCTGGGATCCGCACCCTGCCTCCCACCATGCCCAGCGACTGGGCGGGCGTGTACGCCACCGCAGTCAACGAGGAGAACGCCGCCGGCGGGCGGATCGTGACCGCCCCCACCAACGGAGCAGCCGGAATCGTCCCTGCCGTCCTCCGTTTCATGAACGAATTCTGTCAACCCGTGGTTCCCGAACCGGAGCAGGCCTTCCTGCTCACCGCCGGTGCGATCGGCTCGCTGCTCAAAGCCAACGCCGGGATCTCGGGCGCCGAACTCGGCTGTCAGGGCGAAGTCGGGTCGGCCTGTGCCATGGCCGCCGCCGGTCTCACCGCCGCCCTGGGTGGATCGCCCGAACAGATCGAGAACGCCGCGGAGATCGCGGTGGAGCACAACCTCGGCCTCACCTGTGATCCAGTGGGTGGTCTGGTCCAAGTGCCCTGCATCGAACGAAACGCCATCGGGGCGATCAAGGCCATCGCCGCCTGTTCGCTGGCGCTGCGGGGTACCGGCGAGCACATCGTGTCGTTCGACGCGGTCATCGAGACGCTGCGCCAGACCGGCCACGACATGGATTCGAAGTACAAGGAAACCAGCCTCGGCGGGTTGGCCGTCAACGTACCCGCCTGCTGAACAACGAGGGACAACCATGCGCGCACAACTCACCATCATCTCCTGGCGGGACATCCCCGCCCAGGTCACCGCCAAGGCCGGGCGGCAGGCCGTCCGCCGCGAACTGAGCCCCCGGTTCCAGGTCGCCATCGACCGGGCGGCCATGAATGCCGGCCTGTTCGGGACCGACGACTACCTCTCGGAGTGGCGGCGGGAGGCTTGCGATTGCGGCGACGACCTCGAGGCCGAAGTGACCGCCACCGTCGAACGCCTCGAAACCACCTACAGCCCCGACGTGCTCGCCCAACTGGTCGACAACGGCGGAACCACCCACCCAACGGAGAATCCATGACAGACACCATCATCAGTTCGCCGACCCGAGAGGTCGTGATCGGCTTCGACCGTCCCTTCGTGTTGATCGGCGAACGCATCAACCCCACCGGCCGCAAGCTGCTGGCGGAGGAGATGAAGAACGGCGACTTCAGCCGGGTGGAGTCCGACGCCATCGCCCAGGTGGCGGCCGGGGCCCACATGCTCGACGTCAACGCCGGGATTCCGCTGGCCGACGAGCCGGCCATCCTCGCCAAGACCGTGAAGCTGGTCCAGTCGCTGGTGGATGTGCCACTCAGCATCGACAGCTCGATCGTCGCCGCCCTCGAGGCGGGGCTGGCCGTCTACCAGGGCAAGGCGCTGGTCAACTCGGTCACCGGTGAGGAGGACCGCTTGGAAGTGGTTTTGCCACTGGTGAAGAAGTACGGGGCGGCGGTGGTGGCGATCAGCAACGACGAGACCGGCATCTCCGAGGATCCCGATGTCCGCTTCGAGGTGGCGCGCAAGATCGTCAACCGGGCGGCCGACCACGGCATCCCCTCCAGCGACATCGTCGTCGACCCGCTGGTGATGCCGATCGGGGCGATGGGCACCGCCGGCCGCCAGGTGTTCCATCTGCTCGGGAGGCTGCGCACCGAACTCAAGGTCAACACCACCTGCGGCGCCTCCAACGTCAGCTTCGGGCTCCCCAACCGGGCGGGGATCAACGGCGCCTTCCTGGCGATGGCGATGGCCGCCGGGATGACCTCGGCCATCACCAACCCCCTGGAGGCGGAGATCAGGAATTCGATCATGGCCGCCGACGTGCTCACCGGAAACGACCGGAACTGCGAACGCTGGATCCGCGAGCATCGCGCCCCGGCCCCGGAGGGGTCCGACGGCGCCCGCCGGCGCGAGAACCGGCGCCGGGGCTGAACGCATGTCCGAGGTCGAAATCGTCTTCACACCTTCGGGGCGGCGGGGCCGGTTCCAGCAGGGAACCGCAGTGCTCGACGCCGCCCGGGCGCTGGGGGTCGACCTCGACACGGTGTGCGGCGGCCGGGGAATCTGTGGCCGCTGTCAGGTGGTGGTCGGCTCACAACCCGGCATTCCCGCCAACCCGGCTTCGCTTTCGGACCCCGACTCCACCGAAGTCGACTACCGGGGCAAGCGTCCGCTGGTTGCCGGTCACCGGCTGGGATGCTCGGCCCTGGCACTGGCCGATGTGGTCATCGACGTGCCACCGGAGAGCCAGGTGCACAAGCAGGTCGTCCGGAAACGGGCCGGGGTGGATTCACTCCCGGTCGACCCGGTCGTCAGACTTCACTACGTCACGGTGGAGGAGCCGGATCTGTCCAGCCCGACCGGCGATCTGGAGAGGCTGCTCCAGGCCTTGGAGGAGCAGTGGGCTCTCACCGGCCTGGCGGTGGACCCGACCGTCCTCCCGGTGCTCCAGACCACGCTCCGTACCGGGGGTTGGTCGGTGACGGTGGCGATTCGGGAGGAGGAGAAGGTGGTGGCGCTGTTCCCCGGGTTCCGCGACGCCGTCTTCGGAGTGGCATTCGATGTCGGCTCCACCACCATCGCCGGGCATCTGTGCAATCTCGACACCGGGGCGGTACTCGCCTCGGCCGGGAGGATGAACCCCCAGATCGGTTTCGGGGAAGACCTGATGAGCCGGGTCTCGTACATCATGATGAACCCTGCGGCGAGGTCCAGCTCACCACCATCGTCCGCCAGGCGCTCGACGCCTTGGTCGGCGAGTTGTGCGCAGAGACCGGAGTCGACCGCCACGAGATCGTCGAACTGGCCGTGGTCGGAAACCCGATCATGCATCATCTCGTCCTCGGCATCGATCCCCGCGAGCTGGGGACGGCCCCCTTTGCCCTCGCCACCACCGCCGCCCTCCACACCCCGGCCTCCCTGCTCGATCTCGACGTCCACCCGGGTGCCACCGTGTACACCCTGCCGTGCATCGCCGGGCACGTCGGAGCCGATGCGGCCGGGGCAACCCTTTCCGAAGGTCCACATCGGGGTGACGCCCTCACGTTGGTCGTCGACGTCGGTACCAACGCCGAGATCGTGCTCGGCAACCGCCACCGACTGCTGGCCGCCTCCTCCCCCACCGGTCCTGCCTTCGAGGGCGCCTCCATCTCCTCGGGCCAACGGGCCGCTCCCGGGGCGATCGAACGGGTCCGCATCGACCGCCAGACCAAGGAGCCGCGCTTCAAGGTGATCGGTTCGGAGCTGTGGTCCGACGAGCCGGGCTTCGCCGAGGACACTCGCAAGACCGGGGTGACAGGGATCTGCGGCTCGGGCATCATCGAGGTGGTGGCCGAACTGTTCCTGGCCGGCATCATCACCACCGATGGTGTGATCTCCAGTCGTACGGGTTCGTCGCGGGTGGTGGCCAACGAGCGCACCTTCTCCTATCGGCTGTGGGACGACCCGAAGATCGAGATCACCCAGAACGACGTGCGGGCGATCCAACTCGCCAAAGCCGCCCTCCACGCCGGGTGCCGGCTCCTGATGGACCGTCTCGGGGTCGAGACCGTCGATTCGATCAGGCTGGCCGGCGCCTTCGGAACCCACATCGATCCGGTCCACGCCCTGGTGCTGGGGATGGTGCCCGACGTCGACCCCGACCGGGTCACCGCCGCCGGCAACGCCGCCGGGATCGGAGCGATGATGGCGCTGCTGTCCGGCAACTCTCGGGACGAGATCGAACGGGTGGCCCGCACCATCGAGAAGGTGGAGACGGCTACCGAGGCCTCGTTCCAGGAGCACTTCGTGGCGGCGATGGGATTGCCGCACAAGACCGACCCGTATGCCCGGCTCGGTGCCAGGGTCGATCTCCCACCACCAACCACCCCAGACACCAACGGGCGCCCGGGCCGGCGCCGGAACCGAGAGGACCAGTCATGAGCGAACCCCGCCGCGGCCGCGCCGCCCGCCAGGCCGCCCGCACCGCCAAGGCGATCGAGACGATCCCCTATCTGACCCGGACCCTGGCGCCGGTCGAGGTGCTGTCCCAGGAGGGGCTCGAGATCATCGAGCACAACGCCGACACGCTGCTCGAGCAGGTGGGCATCGACATCGGCAACTACCCAGAGTCGCTCGAGATCTTCCGTTCGGCCGGCGCCGATGTCGACGGGACCCGGGTCCACTTCCCGCCCGGGTTGTGCCGCTCGCTCATCACCGCCAGCGCCCCCAAAGTGTTCCGGCAGCATGCCCGCAACCCCGAACGATCGGTGATGATCGGGGACCCCTACATGGTCTTCGCCCCTGCCTACGGGTCTCCGTTCGTGCGCGACCTGGAGGGCGGCCGCCGCTACGCCACCATCGAGGACTTCCGCAACTTCGTCAAGCTGACCTACATGACGTCCTCGCTCCACCATTCGGGGGGGACGGTGTGCGAACCGGTCGATCTGCCGGTCAACAAGCGCCACTTGGAGATGGTCTACAGCCACATCAAGTACTCGGACAAACCGTTCATGGGGTCGGTCACCCACCCCTCTCGCGCCCAGGACACGGTCGACATGGTCAGGATCCTGTTCGGGGACGACTTCATCGAACAGAACACTGTCTTGCTCAGCCTGGCCAACGCCAACTCGCCGATGTCGTGGGACTTCAACATGCTGGGTTCGGCCAAGGTCTATGCGGAGAACAACCAGGCCACGTTGCTGACGCCCTTCATCCTGGCGGGGGCGATGGCGCCGGTCACGGTGGCCGCCGCCGCCACCCAGACGCTGGCCGAGGCGATGGCGGGAATGGCCTTCTGCCAGATCGTCCGTCCCGGAGCGCCAGTGCTGTTCGGCTCGTTCGCCTCGTCGATGTCGATGCAGTCGGGGGCGCCGACCTTCGGGACCCCCGAGCCCACCCTGGTGCTGTTCACGGTGGCGGCGCTGGCCCGGCGGCTGGGTGTCCCCTTCCGCAGCGGAGGCAACTTCACTGCCTCCAAGATCTGCGATTACCAGGCGGCCTACGAGAGCGCCATCTCGTTCATGTCCACCATGCAGGCCGGGGTCAACTTCGTCCTCCATGCCGCCGGATGGCTGGAGGGCGGCCTCACCATGGGGTACGAGAAGTTCATCCTCGACGCCGATCAGGCATCGATGGCCGAGAAGTTGATGAAGGGTGTCGACCTGACGGACAACGGTCTCGCCCTCGAGGCGATGCTCACCAACGGGCCCGGCCAGCACTTCCTCGGGGCCGAGCACACCCTGGCCAACTTCGAGACGGCCTTCTGGTCCTCCCGCATCGCCGACAACAACAGCTTCGAGCAATGGGAGATGGAGGGCGCCGCCGACTCGGTCACCCGGGCCGGCCGGGTGGTCAAGCGAATGCTGGCCGAATACGAGGCGCCTGCAATCGACGAGGCCAAGGACGCCGAACTGCGCGAGTGGATCGACCGGCGCCGGGCCTCCTTCCCTGACTCGGACGTATGAAACGACATCGAATGCAGCATCATCAAAGGACCGAACAACCATGAGCCAGTCCGTGGACCGCCTTCTGGCCGGCGCCATCTTCGAAGTGATCCCGATGAAGAACACCCATGAGAAAGCGCTGGGGCTTCCCGCAGGCTCGGTGGTGTCCGTCACCGCCTCGCCCGTCAAAGGCATGATCGCCACCGTGGAGTTGAGCGAGCACCTCGCCTCACACGGTTATCAGGTGATCCCCCACCTGTCGGCCCGGCTCACCAAGTCGCACGGAGAGCTCTCGTCCAGTGTGGCCAGATTGGCCGCAGCCGGGATCGACCGGGCCTTCATCGTGGGAGGCGACGCCGACGATCCGGGGGACTTCTTCGATGCCGCCTCGCTGATCCGGGGGCTCGACGCCATCGACCATCCCTTCACTCAGCTGGGGATCACCGGCTACCCGGAGGGTCATCCGTTCATCCCCGAGGCCGACCTGATGGCGGCGCTGATCGAGAAAGCCCCGGCGGCCGCCTACGTCGCCACCCAGATGTGCTTCGACGTCAAGGCGATCGCCCGCTGGATCGAGCGGATCCGGGCACTGGGCGTCACCCTGCCCGTCTACGTCGGAGTCCCCGGCGCATCGGAGGCGACCAAGCTGATGACGATCGGCGCCAGGATCGGGGTGGGCACCTCCCTGAAGTATCTCGCCAAGAATCGCAAGGCGATCGGGAAGCTGATCCGCCCTGGCACCTTCACCCCGGACGGGATCATCGGCGAACTCGCCGGCCTCTCCCCGGAATTGGGTATCGCCGGTCTCCACGTCTTCACGTTCAACCAGATCGAAGACACCGTCGAGTGGTACACGTCTGCCCGGAGCTGAACCGGGCAGTCCAACGCAAGGAATCACCGTGTCGACAGTCCAATCCATCGAGAGAGCCTTCTCCATCCTGCGGACGCTGGCGGTGGCGCCCTCCGGTGTGTCCTACATCGCCGGCCAGGTCGGGCTTCCCAAGTCGACCGTCGCCCGGATCCTGGCAACGCTCGAATCGATCGGGGTGGTGGAGCGGGTGGAGGACTCCTCCGACTATCGGATCGGGGTGGGCATCGGGGAACTGGCCGGCTCGCTCGACGCCTCGGCCACCCTGGCGGTGGCAGTCTCCCCCCACCTGTCGCGATTGGCCTCGATGCTGGGTGAGGCCGCCGGCTTCTCGGTTCCGGTCGGGTACAGCGTGCAATACCTGGTGCAGGCGGAGGGGCCCAACCCCGTCCAGGTGCGCGATTACAGCGGGCTGGTGGTTCCCATGCATGTCGGTCCTGCCGGGCTGTGCATGATGGCCTTCTGGCCGAAGGAAGACATCGCCCGCTATCTCAGCCGGGCACTCGAGACCTACACCGCCAATACCGTCACCGATCGCAAGCAGATCCTCGCCCGGCTCGGCTTCATCCGGGATCACCGCTATCTGTGGGTGCACGAGGAGTTCTCCGAGGGAATCAGCTCGGTGGCCTCCCCGGTCTTCGACGGTGCCGGCAGGGTACTGGGCGCCATCCACGTCCACGGTCCCACCTATCGCTTTCCACCCCCGCGCAAGGAGAAGCAGATCGGCGAGGCCGTGGTGGCGGCGGCGGAGCAGTTCTCTCAACGTGCCGCTCGTATGTGAGATCTGCGGCTAGGTTGGAGTCGCGAGGAGTCAGGTTCTCGAGCCGGTACCGGCTCCGACCGGACCCTTCGCCGTCATACCGCTGAAAGGGACCTCATGGACCGTTTCCGGTCGCAGATCCGGGCAATGCCCCCAGCCCAGCGAAATACACTGCTGACGATGACGGGTCTGGTGGTGGTCATCGCCGTCGCCGTCGTCATCGCCGCCGCCGGGGGCTCATCCGGCACATCGACGTCCACCACGCCGACCGTCGCTCCCGCCACCACCCCGCCACCGGTCACGAACACCACCCCTGCCTCCACCACCAGCCAGGCGCCGACGACCACCATCCCCGCCACCACGACCACCACCGAACCCGAGGTGTTGGAGCTGCGGCCTGACGGGCTGGGCGACCTGACCTTCGGTCACGAGGTCGAAGGAGCAATCGCCTACGTGAGCGCTCTTCTCGGTAGTCCCGACGACGACACCGGATGGGTCGACAAGAACGAAGGCTACGGGACGTGTGTCGGAACCGAGGTCCGCTTCGTCCGCTGGGGCTCGCTGGAACTGTTCTTCACCGACGGGCCTTCGGATTGGGCGGCCGGAATCCGTCACCTCGCCTTCTACACCGATACGACCTTGCTGGGAGATCCGAGGATCACCGCCACCACCGCCGAGGGGATCGGGGTAGGTTCGACAGTCGACGACATCATCGGCGCGTATGGCACCGATGCCCGGATCGAGGACGACCCGCTGCTCGGGCCGACCTTCTTCCTCGACACTCCCGGCGCCGGCCAGCTGTCGGGATATCTGACCGGGCTCGGCTCCACCGACACCCTCCAGAGTCTCAGCGCCGGATTCGCCTGCGCCGAGTAACAGTAACCTGGGTTTACCGCCCGATCCGAGGAGTCGCATGAAACGCGCCCTTCCCATCCTGATTGCACTCACGTTGACCGCTTCCGCCTGTGGCAAGCAGGCCGAAGAGACGACTACCACCACTCCCGCCACCACCACCACCGCCGCTCCCACCACCACCGCCGCTCCCACCACCACCGTCTACACGGGGCCGGTATCGTTGCTCAACGGGCTCCCGATCCCTGACGCCGCACTGCTCG
The DNA here is from genome assembly GCA_036745195.1 of Actinomycetota bacterium. GTDB lineage: Bacteria > Actinomycetota > Acidimicrobiia > Spongiisociales > ZC4RG35 > JBFHRE01. The sequence goes on from DAIOGO010000017.1 coordinate 16,321, forward strand.
ACCGGAGGGTGATCGCCGTCAAGATCGACAACCACTGGGATGCCCGACCCCAATCCGGAATCGAGTTGGCCGATGCCGTCATCGAACTCCGGGTGGAGGGAGGATTGACCAGGTGGATGGCCTTGTTCCACACCGGTGACGCCGACTATCTCGGTCCGATCCGCTCGGGCCGCCCGGCCGACGCCAAAGTGGTCCGCAGCCTGGAGGCGGTGATGTTCACCTCGGGAGCCCAACCTTGGGTTCAGAGAGGCATCAAGGGGGTGGGCACCCCGATGTTCATCGACGTCCGGCCCGGGATGTTCCGCATCTCCGAGCGCTTCGCCCCTCACAACCTCTATGGCGACACCAACCTGCTCCGGGAGTACGCCGATTCGCGTGGACTCGAAGACACTCCGCCCCCGGCAGGATTGTGGGAGATCGGGCCATTCCCGACGGATGCCGCCTCCGCCCGGCGAGTCGATGTCGCTTTCTCAGGTGATTTTTCCTCCTCCTGGCTGTGGTCGGGCTCGACCTGGGAGCGGTTCATCAACGGTGATGAACCGTCCGAGACAGTCGACCAGGAGGGCACCACCACCCAGATAACCGCCGACACGCTGGTCATGATCGTCGGTGAGTTCTACACCGCCTCCCCACCGGCGGGCGAGAGCGGCTCCTCGGTGCCGTCGACCGAGACTGTCGGTACCGGACGAGTGGTCGTGTTCTCCGAGGGCAAGGCGGTGGAAGGAACCTGGGAACGAGGAAGCGCAGAGGACCCGTTCGTGTTGAAGACCACCGACGGTGACCCGCTGCTCGTCCCGGCCGGGAGGGTGTGGATCTCCATCGTCCCTGATGTGGGCACCGTCACGTGGGAATGATCCCCGCGACGGTCATCGCCGCCCAGGTACGCCGGGGTGAGCTCTCCGCCCGGGACGCGGTGGCCGGTGCCCTGGTCACCACCCGGGGTCAGCAGGAACGCCTCAATGTCTGTACCCACATCGAAGACGACGAGGTGCTGGAACGGGCCGACGACATCGACCGATCGGTGGAACGAGGCCTCGATCCCGGTCCGCTGGCGGGGGTGCCGATCGCCCTCAAGGACCTGATCGATCACACCGGGCGGGTCACAACCTGTGGCTCCTCCTTCTACCGGGAGCGGGCCGACACGTCGGCCACCGCGGTCGAACGATTGGAGGCGGCGGGCGCCGTGATCGTTTCTCGCACCGGGCTCCACGAGTTCGCCTTCGGCTTCAGCTCGGAGAACCATTGGTTCGGACCGGTCCGTAATCCACTCGACCCGACCCTCTCACCAGGTGGATCATCGGGAGGTTCGGCGGCAGCGGTGGCGGCCGGTCAGGTGCCGATCGCCATCGGAACCGACACCGGCGGTTCGGTCAGGGTCCCCGCCGCCCTCGTCGGGGCCTACGGGCTGAAGGTGACCCATGGGCGGATCCCGCTGAGCGGGGTGTTTCCGCTCGCCCCGTCCCTCGACACGGTCGGTCCCATCGCCGGGACCGTCGAGGACCTGGCCGTTGCCTATCAAGTGATGGCCGGCTACTCGCCGCTCGACCCGTGGTCGGCTCCGCAACCGGTCGTCTCCGCCGGTGTCTCCCGTCCCGACTTGCGCGGCCTGCGGATCGGGTTGCCGGTGCGCTGGATCGACGAGGCACCGGTGACCGAGGTGGTAGCGGAGGCCTTCACCCGGGCGATCACCGAGATGCTGGCGCTGGGAGCCGAGATCATCGAAGTCCACGATCCGGTGATCTCTCCCGATCCCCGCATGGGCGGGTTGTTTGCGGAGACCGCCGCCATCCACGCCGCCTGGCGCGGCGAGGGGCGGGCCTACGGCCCCGAGGTCGACACCCGTCTCCGCTCGGTCGAGGAAGTCGACATGGCTGCGCTCCTCGACTCCCAGGCCTGGCGGTCGGGTCTCCGCAACCACACCGCCCTCGCCTTCCGCCTGGTCGACATCCTCGTCACCCCCGCCACCGGCGCCACCCGAAAGGTCATCGGCGAGGAAACCATCGCCACTCCCGCCGGCGACCTTCCCTACCGCACCGTGCTGTCTTGTTTCTCGGCGCTGGTCAACTCGATGGGTTGTCCGGCCCTGGTCGGACCGCTCCCGTCCTCCTCCAACCCGCCCCCGGGACTGCAATTGATCGCCCCCTGGTGGCAGGAGCACCGGTTGCTGGAGGTGGCCGGAACCCTGGCCAGGAGCGGCACGTTCCAAAGACCCTGGTGAAACTCAGGGGTGGACCTACACTCCAGCGATGGCGCCCACAACGGCTGAGTCTGGGGTGCCCTGACAAGCTGGAGAACCACCAACGATGACCGAAGAAACCGCCACCCTCGATTCGAAGGTCGAGACACTGGAACTCGACAAGATCGTGATTCGGCTTGCGGGCGACTCGGGCGACGGCATGCAACTCGCCGGCGCCCGTTTCACCGACGCCTCTGCCGCCTTTGGCAACGATCTCTCGACCTTCCCGAACTTCCCCGCCGAGATCCGGGCCCCGGCCGGAACCCTCCCCGGGGTCAGTTCCTTCCAGATCCAGATCGCCGACTTCGACATCCTCACCGCCGGGGACGAGCCCGACTGCCTGGTGGCGATGAACCCGGCCGGTCTCAAGGCCAACATCGCCGACCTCCGGCAGGGGGGAACTCTGATCGTCAACCAGGAAGCGTTCGACGAGCGCAACCTGGCCAAGGCCGGGTACGCATCCAACCCGCTCACCGACGGTTCGCTCGACTCGTTCCAATTGATCAAGGTGCCGATGGACACCCTCACCAAAGAGGCCGTCAAGGACACCGGAGTCACCGGACGCGACGTCCTCCGCTCCAAGAACTTCGTGGCGATCGGACTGCTCGCCTGGATGTTCAACCGCCCCACCGAGCCCACGGTCGAGTGGGTGAACGAGAAGTTCGGGCGGAAGCCCGAGGTGGCCGCCGCCAACCTGGCGGCGTTCCGGGCCGGCCACACCTTCGGCGAGGTGACGGAGGCCACCCGGGTCACCATCGCCATCAAACCCGCCAAGCTGGCGCCGGGAAGCTATACGAACGTGACCGGGAACACCACCCTGGCCTGGGGCCTGATCGCCGCCGCCCAGGCTGCCAAGCTGCCGTTGTTCTACAGCACCTATCCGATCACTCCGGCCTCCGACATCCTCCACGAGCTCTCGCGGCACAAGAATTTCGGGATCCGCACCTTCCAGGCCGAGGACGAGATCGCCGGAGTGGGTGCGGCGATCGGAGCGGCCTTCGGTGGCAGTCTGGCGATCACCGGGTCTTCCGGACCGGGAATCGCCCTCAAGAGCGAGGCGATCTCGCTGGCGATCATGACCGAACTCCCGCTGCTGGTGATCAACGTCCAGCGGGGTGGTCCCTCGACCGGGCTCCCCACCAAGGTGGAGCAGGCCGACCTGCTGTTCGCCCTCTTCGGGCGGCACGGGGAGTCACCCCTGCCGGTGGTGGCAGCCTCATCGCCCTCCGACGCCTTCGACGTCGCCATCGAGGCAGTGCGGCTGGCCCTCAAGTACATGACGCCGGTGATCTTGCTGTCCGACAACCTGATCGCCAACGGGACCGAACCGTGGCGGATTCCCGATGTGGACAGCCTCCCCGACATCTCGGTTCCGTTCACCACCACCCCCAACGGAGCCGACGGCAGCTACCTCCCGTACATGCGGGATGTGCAGACCTTCGCCCGACCCTGGGCGGTGCCCGGCACCCCGGGTCTCGAACACCGGATCGGTGGGCTGGAGAAGGAGGCGATCACCGGCAACGTCTCCTACACCCCCGCCAACCATCAGCTCATGACCGATTCCCGGGCGTGGAAGATCAAGAACATCGAGAACGACATCCCGCCGGTGGCAGTGATGGGCGACGAAGACGCCGAAATCCTGGTGCTCGGGTGGGGTTCGACGGCCGGATCGATCGAGGCGGCCGCCCGCCGGATCCGCCGGCGCGAGAAGAAGGTCGCCACCGCCCATCTGCGCCATCTCAACCCGTTTCCGTCCAACCTGGGTGAGGTGCTCTCCCGGTACCCGAAGATCCTCATCCCCGAGCTCAACAGCGGCCAGCTCAGGCTGTTGCTGCGGGCCGAGTTCCTCTGCCCGGCGGAGGGGCTGAACAAGATGGCAGGACAGCCGTTCCAGGTGAACGAGATCGAAACCAAGATCATGGAGATGCTCGAAGCATGACGACCTACACACGTTCCGATTTCCAGACCGATCAGGAGGTCCGTTGGTGCCCGGGCTGCGGGGACTACACCATCCTGGCGGCGGTGCAAGGGTTCATGGCGGGGATGGGGGTGGAGCGCGAGAAGATCGTGTTCATCTCCGGTATCGGCTGCTCATCCCGGTTCCCGTATTACATGAACACCTATGGGATGCATTCGATCCACGGCCGGGCCCCGGCCATCGCCAGCGGGCTGGCCGCCTCCCGGCCAGATCTGTCGGTGTGGGTGGTGACCGGTGACGGTGATGCCCTCTCGATCGGCGGCAACCATCTGATCCACTCGCTGCGCCGCAACATGAACATCAAGATCCTGTTGTTCAACAACCAGATCTACGGGCTCACCAAGGGTCAATATTCGCCCACCTCCGAGATGGGGAAGATGACCAAGTCGACCCCGGCCGGTTCGATCGACTACCCGTTCAACCCGGTCAGCCTGGCCCTGGGGGCAGAGGCGACGTTCGTGGCCCGCACCATCGACATGGACCGGCCCCACACCCAGGCGATCCTGGAGGCGGCTCACGCCCACCGGGGCTCGGCACTGGTGGAGATCTACCAGAACTGCAACGTCTTCAACGACAAGGCCTTCCTCCAGCTCACCGGCAAGGAGGAGCGAGTCCAGAACCGGATCGACCTGGAGGCGGGCAAACCGATCGTGTTCGGCCCCGACGGGTCGAAAGCGGTCGTGCTGCGGGACGGTTCGGCGGTAGTGGTCGACCGGTCCACCGTGTCCGATGCCGAGATCCTGGTCCACGATCCCACCCGGTCCGATCCGTCGGTGGCGTTTGCGATCAGCCGCATCTCCCACGGCCCCTACGGCCCCACCCCGATGGGGATCTTCCGCGACGTTGTCCGCACCCCCTACGAGGACCTGATGGCTCGACAACTGGTCGACGCCCAGGGCAAACGCGGGGCAGGCGACCTGGCCAAACTGATCAGATCCCAAGGGTCGTGGGAAGTCAGCTGAGGCTCTTCCCTATGGACGGGAACGGATCCAGCCGTATACGGCGAGGACCACTGTCGTCACCACAGCCGCGGCGACAGTCACACCCAGGCGGCACGGGACCCGGTACCCCAATACGGCATAACATTGGGGTGGGTCGGAGGCCGCGCCACTGAAGGGCGCCAAAAGCACAAGCACTGCAAAACCCACGACCAAGGCAACGCCGACCGGCCTCAGAGGGAGAGGCCCCGTGGATCTGGCTGTACCTCCCATGTACCTGACTGTACCGGGCTGGGATGTTGCTGACAGAGCTGAGAAAAGAATGCGCCGAGTGTCACCGACCTCGTGGCTGAGTTCGCCCTCTCTGAGCCGCCTAAGCCACTGATAATGGTCTAGCGCCCACTCACGGGGGTGGCCGGGTGTAGGTGTTGCCGAGTGGGCTGACCCAGGTGTGCCCTCCCCCCGGTTCGGGACGATGGGTCCAACCCGCCCGGTGCCGGACCACATGATCGTGGCGGCAGAGGGCCACCATCTGGTCGGGATGGGTGGGACCGCCCTGCGAATAGGGCAGGCGGTGGTCGAGGTCGCAGGCGGTTGCAGGCATCCGACAACCCGGGAACACACAGGTCTGGTCTGTCGCCTCCACCCGGCGGCGGATCCCGTTGGTGGGGCGGCGGCGGGTGACGACCGAATCGATCACTTGACCCGAATCAGTGACAGTCATCTGCCAGCGGTCGGAGACATCCAGCCGGGAGACGACGTCGTCGACCAGCGGACCGAAACCGGCCAGTTCCACACATTTGCGGTCCAGCCCGAGCAGGGTCGTCAACTCGACCCGAATATCGACCACACCCCGACGGCCGGATACGGTCCCGTTACCTTCCAGCAGATCGAGGAAGACATCGGCCCGCAACTGATCGATTGTTCTGACTTCGCCGCCCGTCCTGAGGGATCGAGCCAATCCGTCGATCCGGTCCATCGCCTTGGCCACCCGGATCGGATCCAGACCACATCCGTTGATCTCGGCGGTCCCGGCGTCCGACAGCTCGGCCCACACCCGCCGCTCCTCCACCTCGTCTCTCTGGCGGATGAGTACCGAATCGGGATCCAATTCCAAACAGAGCCGCTGCACCAGCCCACGGAGTTGTCCGGTGGTCAGGCGCTCGGCGCGCTCCATCACCCGGTCGCACACCCGGCGGGCATCCTCTTCCGACAGACCAGAGGTCTGATCGACCAGAACGATGGCGCGCCGAAGGTCGATTCGACCGGTTCCCAGTGCATCCAGCACCATCGGCAACCTGACCACCAGCGAGTGGGCCAGTTCGACCTGCCGATCGGCGCTGCACCGGGTGAGGTTCAACGCCGCTCGAAGCTCGGTCGACACGTTCTCCCACAACTCCTCCCCGGCTCCGGCCCCCAACTCTCGGTAGGCCTCCACCACCCTCCAGGTCGCCTGGAACGATCGGGCCTGCATGTGCGACACCAATCGCCACCAGGTATCGAGCCTGGCCACCGCCCCATCCACGGACTTCCAACCGTCGGCGTTGGTGGGTAGCAGGCCGGTGACCATCAGGTCCTGCGAAGTCGGAAGCGGACCCGGATCGGACGGCAACAGACCGGCCCGATCGTCGATCCCCCAGCCGCTCATCTGGGCATCCAGCGCTTTGGCCAGGGTCAACTCGAACCAGTCGAACCCGTCATCGGGATCGAACACCGTCTCGAACCGGTCTACCACCACTCCGAACATACGTTCGATGATACCAACCGGGTCTGACAGAAACCACGTCGCCAACCAGGCAACACGAGGCGATCAGCCATCAGCCAGGACCGGAAGAAGTGAGGAGGCCGCTTCTAGTCGTCGGGTTCCACTCATCCGGAGCACCGGAGTCGGTGGGAGATACCCCTCCCTCAGTGTCAGAACTGGTCGTCGATGTTTGGCAGCGGTCCGAGCAGCGGACCCGATCCATCCGGGTGCTCCTCCTGCCCCAGTCCGATCAGTCCTCCGCCCGTTTTCTCGACCCGAAGCGCAAACAGTCCTTCGAGACCGAACGCTCGGGCCATCTCGATGAACCCCTCGGCTCCCGCCTTTGTGCGAAAGCCGCTCAACGCCAGGGTCGATCCGCCGTCGAACCGAAAGCCGTTCGCAACGAACGCCAGCAGGGCAGGGTTGGGACACGGCCTGAGATCCTCACGACCACATTCGGCGTTCTCTGCCAATTCGGCCTCCAGCGCGGCCAGTTCGACGTGTTCCAACTCAACCGGAACAGACTCCCGACTCCCGCCGGACTCGGTGGAATAATCCGGAGTCTGCTGGACATATGCTCCCAGCACCTCGTAGTTCGATGCCAGGTCGAAGTAGAAGCCCTGCATATCACCGAATGCCTCCAAGCCAGGCGAGGGCTCCTCGCCATCGGCCCAGACGGAATGGACCACCACGATCAACGACTCCTCGCCCACCCCGGTGACCAGCAACCCATCTGTCGAAGTGGGCGCCGGTGCGGTGGTCGCGGGCGGGGTAGCCGGAACCGACGGCAGCGGCTCGGACGAATCCACCGTGGTCGATGGAAGGCTCGCAACGGACCCGCACCCGGTGAGCCAAGAGCCGACGACCACCGCCGCCACCAGCCACCGGCGAACGATCCGGCTGGAGCCGGCGGTACGAATTGGGTTTGCCGGCCGGTCGGCGATCATGACCACAAGCTAGCGAGCGATCCGATCAGCCGGCGCCCAAGGACAAACCACCACCGGCCATCGTGGCCACCGCCCAAATACCAGAGTCGTGATCGACCCGGGGCGGATCATTTAGGACGCCCCGCCCAGATTGGGTTTCGCGTAGCAGGGTGTGGCAGCGAGCTTGACCCTGGGCCGAGCGCCCAAGCGCGCTCACGGCGGCCTCGGTGAACCGAGTACCACCAACCTCCGAGCAAGTACACCTAGAACCCTGCCTCGCTGACGCAGTTGGCCCCTCCCGATTCCAACAGTTCGACCGCCGCGTTCATTGCTTCCCTGAGCTCCCCCTCGATGAAGTCGACTCCGTTCACCTCGAGACACTGGTACAGCTTCTCGAACTTCTCGTCGGTCCTGCTGTGCGCCAACTGCCAGATGATCTCGATGTTGGTGCTGTGATTTGCCCCACAACCATCAACCTTGGCCAGCACATCCTGTTCGGTCATACCGGCCGCCTCAGCAGGGATCGCGTAGTTCACCAAGGAATATCCACCGGATCGGTCGACGCCCAACACTACGACTTCGACCCCCTCCTTCCGGGAGCATGCCACCATCGCCAACACCGCCTGCTCGTACTCGGCGAAGGTCAACAGGCCGTCGGCCAACAACGCCACCTGAGCCTTCGAGGCACCCGCCTTCCTGGCAGCGGCCACCCTCCCAGCGGGCTCGAATACGACGTCATCGTCCTGATTCAAGGTGAACACCGGTACCTCCGCCGTGGTTGTCGTCACGAGCGAAGTCACGGTCGATCCTTCGTTGGAAACACAGGCGCTACTCACCAACAACAACGCCAACGACAACGCCTGGCCAATGCGCACTATTCGCCCATACCTCACTGGATAAACCCTGCTCGCCGCCTCACCTCGGCGTCTATTCTCTGCCGAAATCCTGCTCCCCTGGCTTCCGGTCATATAGAGGCGAACGGCCCACCGAATTGGCTGTCTCGATCGTCAAGGGTTTCACAGGTGTTTGGTCGCCTCGCGGATGGACAGCCCCGACAGCGAGTCGGTGTGGGAGGCGACGAACTCCCGCACTGCTTCGGGATCGGTCCGGGCGTACTGGCGCAGTGCCCACCCGATCGCCTTGCGGATGAAGAACTCTTTCTCCCCCGCCCGTCGCGCACAGAAGTCGAACAGCATGGCGGCGTCGGTTCGGTCCTTGTGGAGCAACTGCGACAGGATGGCGGTCCGCCGGATCCACAGATCGGGATCGTCGATCCACCGCTCCAGCACGGGACGCATCCGCACCCGATCGTCCAGTACCAGGCGGCCGACCAGATGGGCGGCGATCTCGTCGACGAAGTCCCACCAGCCCCCCTCCCGGATCATCCGCTCGTAGAGGCCGAGTTGTTCGAAGGTGATGAACCGCCGATGGACCTGGGCGACGTCGATCGCCAGGTACTTCTCCTCCCGGTGGGCGAGCGCCCACAGGTCCTCCACCTGAGCCCGGTACTCGGCAGCCGAGGAGGGCGGACACTCCTCCCGCAGGCGCCGGGCCACCTGGCGTCGAGCCGGGGAAGACACCCCGTAGAGCGGCATGGTGGTCTTCATGTAGGCCTGCATGGCCGGCACCCGCTCCGGCTCCGCCAGCCGGGCCAGTTCGGTCGTCGCCAGCATGACAACTTCGGAAGTCACCGGCCGAGCGTACCGAAGACAGGAACCCGACCCGGTCAGAAGGACCCGACCTCCCTACCGTTGACAGTCACCACCCGCGAGTCGGCATAGTCGCCGAGCGGAATGGAGAAGTCGACCGGCTCGATCACCTGGATGCAGACCTGGTCGGGACCGGCAGCGGACACGATGGTGACTGAGACGGTGTTGCCGTCGTCGACCACCGTCCAGAACGGCCGATGGCACGGAGTGGGGAGGTCGCCACGGACGTCGAGGCGGACCTGCATGGGGAAGCTCTCCATGACGACGAGGTCGACCGTGGTCGGCTCGAACGGCGACTCGATCCAACCGGACGGCACCGGATTGTCGACATCGGGGGGAGCCGTGGTGACGGGGGTCGTTGCGGGAACGCTGGTCGGCGTCCCCGAGCCGCCGGAGCAGGCGGCGAGACCCAAGATCAGGATCGAGAGGGTGATGACCCGCTTCACGCTTGTTGGACGCCCAGACCCGACAAGGGGTTCCCCCTGCTGTGACACCTACAGAGCTCGGCCTGTGACAACTCCAGCGAGATCACCCCCGGGCACACCCAGGAGCGAGGTGACCGGAGACAGGAGACAGGAGACCGGAGACCGACCCCTCACGCCATCGCCACCAGTTCCAGCATCGATTCGTCGAAGTAGTGGACAGTGCCCTCCGGCATCATGATCGCCCGGTCCGGTTCGAGGCGGGCGACGAAGTCGGTGTCGTGACTGACCACCACCATCGTTCCCCGGTACTGGCGTAACGCTTCCAGCAGCGCCTCTTTGGCCTGGGGGTCGAGGTTGTTGGTCGGCTCATCCAGCAGCAACACGTTGGGGCGCGAGGTCATCAGCATGGCGATGGCGAGCTTGGTTTTCTCGCCTCCCGACAGGGTCCCGGCGTCCTGCTCGACCTTGTCGGCCAGCAGGAAGTGGCCGAGCATCGTGCGAAGTTGGAGTTCCGGCAACCCGGAGGCCTCGGCCATCAACTGGAGGACCGTCTTGCCCGGGGTGATCTGCTCGTGCTCCTGGGCGTAGTAGCCGAGCTTGGCGTTGTGACCAATCTGGACCTCGCCCAGGTCGGCAGTCTCTACTCCGGCCAGGATCCGGAGCAGGGTGGTCTTGCCCGCTCCGTTGAGACCCATGATCATCATCCGCTCCTGGCGGTCGAGATCGACGTCGACATCGACGAACACGACGTTGTCGCCATACGACTTGGCCAATCCGAAGGCTTTGAGCGGGGTCCGGCCCGACGCCTCCGGCTGGGGGAAACGGACCTTGACGTTCTTGCCACGCGCCTGCACCTCGACCAGGTCGGACTTGATCCGTTCCACCCGGGTCTCCATCGAGCGGGCCACCTTGGCCATTTTTTCGGTCGACCCCTTGAACCGCCGGATGTTCTCCTCCAACTGGGCGATCTTCTCGTCCTGGTGCTTGCGTTCCCGCTCCCGTTGTTCCCGTCGCTTCTCCCGCTCCACCAGGTAGTTGGAGTAGTTGCCGCGATACAACTCGAGCCGCCCGTGGTCGAGGGCCAGCACCGAGGTGATCGCCTCGTCAAGCAACGGCAGATCGTGGGACACCACCAGCATCGCCCCCCGGTACTCCTTCAGATAGGAGACCAACCAGGCCTTAGCGTCTAGGTCGAGGTGGTTGGTGGGCTCGTCGAGGATCATCGTCTCCGATTCGGCGAAGAGGATGCGGGCGAGTTCCACCCGTCGTCGCTGGCCACCCGACATGGTGGCCACCGGTTGATCGAGATCGTCGTTGCCTATCCCCAGGTTGGCGGCAGTCCGCTTGGCCTCGGCCTCGGCGACAAAGCCGCCCTTGGCGTCGAACTCGTCCTGGAGCCGGGAGAACCGCTCGATCGCCTTGTCCCGCGCCTCACCGTCCAACCGTTCGATCTTGTGCCGGGTGTCCTCGATGCGGCGCAGCATCGACCCGATCTCGCGGGCGGCCAGGATGCGCTCCAGCGCGGTCATGTCGGGCCGCTCCAGATCGGGAAGCGCCGCCTCCTGACTGAAGTAGCCGAGATTGCCGCTGCGCAGGATGGTGCCGGCGGCAGGGGGCTGGTACCCGACCAGGGTGCGCAGCAGGGTGGTCTTGCCCGCCCCGTTGCGCCCAACCAGACCGATCTTGTCACCTGCTTGCAGGCTGAAGCCGGCCTCGTCCAGGAGGAGACGGGGCCCGACTTCGATGCGGAGGTCGCGGACGATGATCATGGGAAGAACGAGGAACGATGAACGATGAACGATGAACGGTCAGTCTACGAGGGTGGCTAGTGGAGGACTGCGGCCAGCACGTCGACGATCCTGTCGATCTGGGCATCGGTGATGACCAGGGGCGGGCAGAACGAGATCGTGTTGAGGGGCAGGTGACGGAGGATGACACCCTGCTCCAACGCCGCGTCGCGCACATCGAGCGCCGCCACCGAATCGTCGAGACCGACCCCCCATACCGCCCCGGCCCCCCGCACCTCGTTGACGAGGCCATCCGCGCGGAGCGCCTCCAACCCGGCCGAGAGCCTGGCACCGATGCCCGGGACCCGGGCCAGCAGGTCCTCCTTGCGCTGGATCTCGAGGGCGGCGAGGCCGGCCGCCGCCGCCACCGGATGACCTGAGTAGGTATAGCCGTGGCGAAGGATGAACCCCTCGTTGGCTTCGAGGGCGTCGCTCACCGCCGGACCGCAAATCACCCCTCCCAGTGGCACGTACCCGGAGGTGACCGCCTTGGCGAAGGTGATCATGTCGGGTTCCACCTGGTAGAACTGCGCCCCGAACCAGGTACCGAGCCGTCCGAAGCCGGTGATCACCTCGTCGAAGATCAGGTAGGCGCCATGCTCGTCACATAGCCGCCGCAGCCCGGCCAGGTAACCGTCGGGTGGTGGAAACACTCCACCCGCCCCCTGGAGTGGTTCGGCCAGCACCGCCCCGATCCGGCCCTCGTGCTCGGCAAAGGCTCTCGTCATCACCTCGATGTCGCGACCGGGGACGTTGATCACATCCCCCACCAGTTCACCCCACCCCTCCCGGTTGAGGGGAAGGCCCTGGGCCGACGTTCCTCCGAAGTGGGTGCCGTGATAACCCTGCTCGCGACTGAGGATGATGGTCCTCTCGGGATGGCCAGACTCACGCTGGGCAATCCGGGCCAGTTTCATGGCGGTGTCCACCGAGTCCGATCCCCCGCTCCCGAAGAACACCCTGGCCCGGTCGAACGGTGACAGTTCGACGATCAGGTCGGCGAGTTCCTCGGTGGCCGGAACGGTGAACTTCTCGAAGGTGTGATAGGCCCCCATCCGGGCCACCTCGGCGCCGATCGCATCGGCCATCTCCTGGCGTCCGTAACCGATGTTCATGTACCAGAGGCTCGCCATCCCGTCGATGTAGCGTTTGCCCCGGTCGTCCCAGATTTCAGACCCCTGCCCGCCGACGATGTTGATGAACTCCGAACGTCGAGGCGCGGCGAACGGGTGAAGGAAAGACGACGACATCGAGGCTCCTGGTCTGCTCCGCTCAGGCTAGCGGGCGGTCACCGGTCGCCCGGCGAAGCCGGGCGACCCGTCCCGAGTCGCCAGTCGCGAGTCGCGAGCCTTTCCGTTGAACGACTCCCCCTTTTGAGGGTGCGGGGGGGTCATCCCACTCCAATCAGCACAGTCGGACCGTGCCCCCCTCCCCCCTTCGGGGTACTCCCCCCAACGTCG
>DAIOGO010000018.1:0-29279 GCA_036745195.1 Actinomycetota bacterium
GAGATGGCATGGCGAGCCGTGCAAATGGGCTTGAAGGTGGTCGAGATCCCGATCACGTTCCGGGACCGAACGGTCGGCGTCTCCAAGATGAGCCGGGACATCGTGCTGGAGGCGATGAGATTGATCACCCTGTGGGGGTTCCAGCGCTTCGCCGCCCGCATGCCCTGGGCGTCCGCCCGTCGGGGAAGCGCGTGACCGCCGCCGCCCGCCCTGCCACGATCGAGGATCTCCCCGTCCTCGTGCACCTCTATCGCCGGTTGGAAGAGGAGATGGTGGCCCTGTCGACCATGTGGCCGCTGACATCGGGACTGGCCGAGCCCATCGATCTCCGGTTGACAGAGGCGATCGGGGACCCGGACACCATCGTGCTCCTCGGCAGCTTCGAGGGGTATCCGCTCGGATTCCTGCTGGCCACCGTCGACTCGATGCTCCCTCAGGCCGGTGGCGAGCGGCTGGGCTCGATCCGGTTGGTGTTCGTGGCGCAGGAAGCCAGGGAGGTCGGAGTGGGCGAGGTGATGCGGCTGATGGTGCTGGAAGAGCTGAGGGCGCGGGGTATCAGCCGCTTCGATGCCCACGTTCTCCCCGGCCACCGGCTGGCCAAGAACTTCTTCGAGCAGGGCGGCTTCTCGGCTCGCCACATCATCATGCATCACGACGACAACCGTGGGTGACGGGCACCCGGTCCCGGGGGTGGGAGTCGCCGTCCTCGACGAGGACCGGCTGTTGCTGGTGCAGCGACGGCATGACCCCGGTCGGGGCTTGTGGGCGGTGCCCGGAGGAAGGGTCGAACTGGGAGAGACCCTGCGAGACGCCGCCCGCCGCGAGGTCGAGGAGGAGACGGGTCTGATTGTCAGCTTGGGCCGGGTGATCTGGGCTGGTGAGTCGATCGGACCGGGCCAACCGCCCGCCTGGCATTTCACCCTCGTCGACTTCCTGGGATCGGTCGAGGGTGGATCGTTGCGGGCGGGTGACGACGCCTCCCAGGTGGCCTGGGTGCGTCTCGAGGAGGTCGGCCGGCTGCCGGGGCCACCGAGCATGCTGGAGCTGGTCGAGGTGCTCCGCCATGTCCGATGAGGCGCTGCCGGTCCATCTCCGTCCGTTCACCGCACAACGGTTCGAAACCGGGGATCTTCCCGACACTCCGACCAGGACCTTTCGCATCCCGGCCCAAGGTTGGATCGACGCTCCCCCGGAGCTGCTCACGCTCGGTGACGGATTGGGCGAACCGGTCGAATACAAGCGCCGCATCGGGCGGTTCCTGCTGTGGAGGGCGGGCCCGCCGGTCGGCGAAGCCGTCTACATGGCGATCGACGGGACCGAGCGCTACACGTTTTTCCTGCACGGTCGCCAGGGAGTCGGGGTGGGCCCGGACGGGGTGGAGCATCGGCGCTTTCGGGCCTGGAAGGAGTCGCTGCTCGCCTCGAGCGTCGGTTCCGGGAGCGGCATTGCCGGCGGCCTCCCTCCCATGCCGTAGCCTGGCGCCATGACCGAAGACGTTGTCCTTCTCCAGTCGCTGATCCGCAACGCCTGCGTCAACGACGGCAGGCCCGAGTCGGGCCACGAGTACCGCTCGGTGGATACGCTGGCCGAGTTCTTCGGCCGCCCCGGGGTGGTGTTCGAACCGGCGCCGGGCCGCCAGTCGGCCATCTACCGGGTGAAGGGTCGAGATCCCCAAGCTCCGACATTGATGCTGATGGGGCATCTGGATGTGGTTCCGGTCAACCCCGACGGCTGGTCGCGTGACCCGTTCGGTGCCGAGATCGCCGACGGCTTCGTGTGGGGTCGAGGAGCGATCGACATGCTCAATCTCACGTCCTCGATGGCGGTGGCATTCAAGCCGTACCTGACCGGAGAGCGGGAGACCCCGCCCGGTGATCTGGTGTTCCTGGCGGTGGCAGACGAAGAGACCGCCGGCGGGCTGGGCGCCGACCGATTGGTGAAGGAACGATGGGACCTCGTGAACTGCGACTATCTCCTGACGGAGATCGCCTATCCGCCGATCACGACCGCGGCCGGAACCGCCTACCCGGTCTCGGTGGGGGAGAAGGGGGCGTTCTGGACCGTGCTGCGCAGCCGCGGGACCGCCGGCCATGGCAGTACCCCGTTCGGCAAGGAGAACGCCTTGGAGCCACTGGCGACAGCCGTGTCGCGGCTCTTCTCGAACCCGTCGCCGGTTCTCATCACCGACCACTGGCGCGGTTTTGTTGCCGGCTTGGGCCTCGATCCGGTGCTGGCGGCGGCCCTCACAGATCCCGACAGGGTGGATTGGGCGCTCGACCAACTGGCTGCCACCGATCCGGCATTCGCCGCCTACGCCCACGCCTGCACCCATCTGACCGTCAGCCCGAACGTGCTGGCCGCCGGCCTCAAGGCGAACGTGATCCCTGATCAGGCCCGCGCCGAAGTGGATCTGCGAGCGCTCCCCGGGATGGATCGAACCGATGTCGACCAGTATCTGAGAAAGACCATGGGATCAGCCGGCGACCGGATCGACTTGACCCCGGTGGCGGATCATCCGGCTACCGCTTCCGATGGCTCCGACCGATTGTGGGAGACGATCGTCGATTCGATCGAAGACGAGACCGGATCGCGCCAGGTGATCCCGACCCTGATGCCCGCCGCCACCGACGCTCGCTTCTTCCGTTCGAAGGGCGTCCCCAGCTACGGGGTGGGATTGTTCGACCAACGGATCGAATTCGCCCAGTTCCTGACGATGTTCCATGGCCACGACGAACGGGTGTCGGTCGATTCGGTCCAAGCCACCACCCGGCTGCTCGATCGTTTGCTCGGCCGGTGGACCGCCGAATGAGGGCGCTCATCGTCTGCGATCTCGACGGGGTGATCTTCCTGGGCGAGACCGGGATCCCCGGGGCGGGGGAGGCGCTCGGTGCCATCGAGGCCGCCGGCCACGAGCTGTTGTTCTGTACCAACAACTCCTGGCGGACTCCGGAGGACGTCGCCACCAAGATCAAGAAGACCACCGGGTATCCGGCGCGGCCCTCCCAGGTCTTGTCATCGGCGATGGCGGCGGCGGAGTTGGTGTCACGGGCGCCGGTCTACGTGGTGGGGGGCGACGGCATTCGGGCAGCGCTGGATGCCAGGGGAATCGAGGTCACCGCCGATTCGACCGAAGCCCGCACGGTGGTCGTCGGACTCGATCCCGGCTTCGACTACTCCCGTCTGGCGGCGGCCGCCACCGCCGTCAGGAATGGTGCCAGCCTCATCGCCACGAACCTCGATTCCACCTATCCCACCGAAGGGGGCCTCTTGCCCGGCGCCGGTGCGCTGGTGGCGGCGGTGGAGATGGCCGGAGGGGTGGAGGCACAGCCGGCCGGAAAACCTCATCTCCCCATGCGCAAGATCATCGAGGCCCGGGCCGGCGGCATGCCGGTGTGGGTGGTGGGAGATCGGGAAGACACGGACCTGTCGATGGCGTACGCCGAGGGCTGGAAGTCTGTTCTCGTTCTCACCGGCGTGAGTCAGACATGCGTCGGCCGGCCGACCCTGGTCCTCGGGTCGATCGCCGAACTGCCCGAACACCTGGTGTGATTCCAACGGGGAAGCGACGGGCGGGAGTTCAGCGGGCGAGGAGCGAGCGGCGCCGGAGGGCGGCGTAGGCGGCGCCGACGACGAAGCCGGCCACGTGCGCCTCCCAGGCGATGAGGCTCTCTTCCCCGGCAAGGGCGAACTGACCGGCGAACCAGACGCCCAGGAAGACGAAGGCAGGCACGCGAAACGGCCAGAAGAAGAACGGGGGGATGATCGACTGGACCCGGGCCGTCGGAAACAGGACGAGGTATGCCCCCATCACCGCCGCGATCGCTCCAGAAGCTCCGACCACAGGAACCGTGGAGGCAGGCGTGTTGGCGACGTGGGCGAGTGAGGCGAGCAAGCCACCGATGACGTAGAACACGACGAACCGGCCGTGGCCCATCTTGTCCTCGATGTTGTTGCCGAAGATCAACAACACCCAGAGGTTGCCGAGCAGATGGCCGACCGAGCCGTGCATGAACAGCGAGGCGAGCAGGCTGCGCGCAACCGACTTCGACGGGAAGGCCGGATCCTCGGGTGCCGAGCTGCAGGGGGCTCCTTCGATTTCGGCGATCGACAGGGGTTGGCCGGTGGTGACCTCACACGGGATGGTGGCGTTCTCGAACACGAAAGCGCCGGCCTCCGGCCCGATCGAGGGCTGGAGCCGAAAGAAGACAAAGGCGCAGGCGAGCACGATCGCCCAGGTGGCGAAGGGACGGCCCCGCGAGGGGTTTTCGTCGCGAATCGGGAGCAAGAGCGATTCCTGTCGGTGGTTGTGGCGATAATGGCCGGTATGACATCCCACGGCAACCAACAGGAAGAACCAACCGTTTCGCCGGTCGAGGAGACGACGCCCGGGTCGATCGAGTCTGAAGGGGTGGCGAGCCTCGGCGAGGCAGATGCGCCACCGGAGATCGGCGAGGTCGACGGGATCCTGGCCGAGTTGGCGGACCTCGATCCGGCCGACGCCACCGGGCCGGCCGCCCGGGTGGCCGAGCTGCTCGGTTCGGCCCTCGATCGCGAGGGACGCTGAGCGGTCTCCGTCTCGACCGGCTGCTCGTCGACCGGGGCCTCGTCTCCAGTCGCACGGCGGCGCGGGGCGCAGTCGAGTCGGGCAGAGTGAAAGTCGATGGCGCCAGGGTCACGAAGGTCTCCACCATGATCAAACCCGGATCGTTGATCGAAGTCGACGCTCCCGCCCGTTCCTTTGTGAGTAGAGGCGGAAACAAGCTGCAGGCGGCTCTCGACGCCTTTGCGATCGACGTGTCCGGCTTCCACTGTCTCGATGTTGGATCGTCGACTGGTGGATTCACCGACTGCCTGCTCCAGGCCGGCGCCGCCCGCGTCGTGTGCATCGACGTCGGCACCGACCAACTCCACCCCGACCTGCGGGTCGACGAACGGGTGACTGTGCGGGAGCAGACCAGCATTCGGGGGATCGATCCAGCCTCGTTCGGGGGACCGTTCGACCTGGTGGTGGTCGATCTCTCCTTCATCTCGGTGTGTAGCGTTGCGCCCGATCTGGCGGCCGTGACCCCCGGGCGGGCGATCGTGTTGTGCAAGCCGCAGTTCGAGGTCGGTCAAATGCGACTGGGAAAGAAGGGCGTGGTGAAGAACGAAGCCCATCGCGAGGAAGCGGTGCAATCGGTGATCGATTGCCTGGCGGAGGCCGGCCTCGGCACGAAGGCGATTCTCCGTTCGCCGATCACCGGCGGCGACGGCAACATCGAGTATCTGCTGCTGGTCGATCGGGCCTACCGGGGTTCGACCAACCTCTCGTCGACCATCGGGAGGGTCGAATGAGGCTAACCCTGATAACCAGCCCTCGCCCGGCTCCTCTCGAGTTCGCCCGACTCCTGCGAGAGAAGGCTCCCGGCCATGGCTGCAGCGTGGTCGAGCCGGGTGAGCCGGCGGACATGGTGGTGGCGATCGGCGGAGACGGAACGGTGCTGGAGGCCGCCCGCACCGCCCTCGACCAGTCGATTCCGCTCATCGGATTCAACCTCGGGACGATCGGCTTTCTGGCCGAAGCCGAGCCCGACCAGCTCGACGAGACCCTCGCCCGCCTGGTCGCAGGGAGATACCGACTCGAAGAGCGGCTGACGGTGAGCGCCGTTCTCGACGGTGCCGAGACCACCGGCTTGAACGACGTGGTCATAGAGAAGATCGACTCGCAGCGACTGGTGGTGCTGGCGGTCGAGGTGGATGGAGAGAGTTTCCTCACCCACCGGGCAGATGGGGTCGTGATCGCCACTTCCACCGGATCCTCGGCATATGCCTTCTCGGCGGGCGGCCCGTTGGTCCATCCGCAGATCGATGCCCTGCTGTTCGTGCCGGTGGCCCCGCACTCGTTGTTCAATCGAACGCTGATGTTGCCTCCCGACTCCAAGATCCGGGTGACGGTGGCAGACGACCGTCCGGTACGGGTCAGCGTGGACGGAAGGGAGATCGGCACCCTCGAGGAGGGCGGGGAGGTCGAGATCCACCGCGGTCCCGATCCGGTCCGATTCGTCCGCTTCGATCACGAGGGGTTTCCGGCCAGGGTCACTCGCAAGTTCGACCTGAGGTGACACCGTGCTCGATGAACTGATCGCCCGCAACCTGGGAGTGCTGTCCGAGGCCCGGATCGAACCGGGAACCGGATTCACGGTGGTGACCGGAGAGACCGGTGCAGGCAAGACGCTGCTGCTGGGTGCGCTGAGACTCTTGCTCGGGCAGTCCGCCCGATCGGATCTCGTCGGCCCATTCGGCGACGAGGCGGTGGTGGAGGGTCGCTTCCTCAGGCCGGACGGGACCGAGATCGCCGCCGCCCGGAGGCTGACTTCCGGGGGCCGGAGCCGGGCCTACCTCGACGGCTCGATCGCCTCGGCGGGAGCCCTCGACGAATCGACCGCTGGGATGGTCGAAATCATCGCCCAGCACGACCAGCTCGGGCTGACCCGTCCGAGAGAGGTGCGCCTGCTGATCGATGGGCTCCTGGACGAAGAGGGGAGAACCGCCCTCGAGCAGTACCGCCAGGCCTATGACGAGTTGCAGGCCCTCATGGCCGACCTCGGGCGATTGGGTGGCGACCGACCAGCCCTCGAGCGAGAACGCGACCTACTCGCACATCAGGCAGCCGAGATCGCAGCCGCCGGCTTCCAACCGGGAGACGACGATGAATTGGGCCGACGGCTCGGCCGACTGCGTCACGCCGAGACGTTGCGCGGGCACCTCGTCGCCGCGATCGATGGGCTCGACACGGCCCGGGACGGATTGGGTCAGGCGGTGGGCGAACTCCGGCGAGCGTCCGCCCTCGATCCGTCGATGAACGATGGCGCCCACCGGTTGGGAGCCCTGGAGAGCGAAGCCGGCGACCTGGCGAGGGACCTGGTTCGCGATCACGATGACCTCGACCTCGACCCCGCCGAACTGGAGTTGGCAGAAGAACGGATGAGGACGCTGGCGGACCTTCGTCGGCGGTTCGGGCCCACCTTGCAGGAGGTTCTTGATTTCGCTACCGACGCCGTCTCCCGGGCCGAGGCGCTGGGCACGCTCTTGGATCGTGCCGACAGTCTCGGGGACGAGATTGCCCGCGCCCGACTGGGGGTGGCGGCCGCCGGCGAGACGCTCACCCTCAGCCGGAGGGTTGCGGCAACGGCGCTGACGTCGGCGGCCATCGACCATCTGCACGATCTGGGGTTTCCCGACCCAACCGTCATCGCCGCCGTCGAAGCCGGTGAGGCCGGGCCCTCCGGGGCAGACACGATCGGGCTGTGGTTCGCTTCGGACTCGAGGCTCAAGGCCGGCGAGATCGGCCGGGTCGCCTCGGGTGGCGAGTTGAGCAGGCTGGTGCTGGCGCTCCGCCTGGCGGGGGGAGCGGGTGAGGCGCAGACCCTCGTCTTCGACGAGATCGACGCCGGCGTCGGCGGCGCCACCGCCCTGGCGGTCGGCCGCAAACTGGCGGCATTGGCAGAAACCCGCCAGGTGTTGTGTGTCACCCATCTTCCGCAGGTGGCTGCCTTTGCCGACACCCATTACGTGGTGACCCGGGATGAGACGTCAGCGACGGTTCGCCGGGTCGAGGGCGAGGAGCGGGTTCAGGAGCTGTCGCGAATGCTGGCCGGTCTGCCCGACTCCGAGCGGGGCCGGCAGGCGGCAGACGAGTTGTTGTCCCTGGCACGCGGTGGGGCGTGAAGTCGCGCCATCCCTCTCCATCGAATGGGTAGCATCCCCAAGAGCGAGGAGAGAAGGTCAATGCCACCACCACAGCTGAGCGATGAACAACGCGCCGCCGCCTTACAGAAGGCCGGCGAAGTGAGAAGGGTTCGAGCCGAGACCAAAGAGCTGCTCAAGACCGGGTCCGTCACCTTCGCCGAAATCATGGAGCGGGCGGGAAGCGACGACATCATCGGCGGGCTCAAGGTGGAGTCCGTGCTGGCTTCCCTGCCGGGCACCGGCAAGGTCAAGGCGAAGAGGTTGATGGAAGCCCACGGGATCGCCGACAACCGGCGCCTGCGGGGATTGGGTGATCGACAACGTGCCGGACTCCTCGCCGAGCTCTCCTGAGCGCGGCCGGCTCTTCGTCATCGCCGGCCCCTCCGGGGTCGGGAAATCGACGATCGTTCGGTCGCTGCGGCAGCGTCTGACACTCGACTTCTCGGTGTCTGCCACGACTCGACCACCACGAACGGGTGAGATCGACGGAGTCAACTACCACTTCGTGGACGTGGCCGAGTTCGAGCGACTCGTGATGCAGGGCGCGTTCTTGGAGTGGGCGCAGTACGGGCGCCATTTCTACGGCACCCTGGAGAGTGAGGTCGAGGGGCGCTTGCGGGCCGGCCACGACGTCATCCTGGAGATCGACATCCAGGGAGCGCGCCAGGTGAAGGTCCGCTACCCGGACGCCTTCATGGTGTTCGTCGCGCCGCCGTCCGTCGACGACCTGGAGCGTCGCCTCCGGGCCCGGGGCGACACCTCGGAGATCGACATCTCGCGCCGGCTGGCCATCGCCGCCCAGGAGATGGCCGAGGCGCCGGGCTTGTTCGACGCCATGATCGTCAATCAGGACGTCGAGGTGGCGATCTCCGAACTGGCAGGGTTGATCCGCGATCCGGTGCCACGACCGATCCATCCCGGCGGTTGACCTCCGTCGATTCGCGGGCTGACGCCCTGGCCCGGCTACACTGATGGGTCCATGAAAATCGAAGATGTCATCGACCAGGTCGGGAACCGGTTCGCCACGGTCGTGGTGTCCGCCCGGCGCGCCCGCCAGATCAACGCCTATTTCCATCAACTCGGTGGCGGGTACGGGAGTTACGTGCCTCCCCAGGTCCACACCCTGTCCCGCAAGCCGCTGACCATTGCCATGGAAGAGATCGCCGAAGGCAAAGTCACGGTGGAGCGCGAGGAGACCTGATGCCACTCGCCGGGCGACGTATCGTCCTCGGCGTCTCCGGCGGCATCGCCGCCTACAAGGCCGCCTATCTCGCCCGGCGCCTTCTCGATTCCGGCTGCGAGGTCAGGGTGGTCATGACCGAGACAGCCACCGAATTCCTCGGAGAGGCGACGATGGCAGGCATCACCGGCTACCCGGTGATCACCCGGCTCACGGGACACCCGCTGTCGGTGAGCCCCCATACCGAACTGGCCCGTTGGGCCGACCTCATCATCGTGGCGCCGGCCACTGCCGCCACCCTGGCCCGTTTCGCCCACGGCATATCCCAGGATGCGCTGGGAGCGACCCTGCTCGCCGGACGGGCGCCGGTGCTGGTGGCGCCGGCCATGCATACCGAGATGTGGGAACACCCTGCGACCCGCCGGGCGGTGGCGCTGCTTCGAGCCGATGGTGTCCACTTGGTGGGCCCGGAGGAGGGTGCGCTGGCCGGGGGTGACCTCGGATTCGGGCGGATGGTGGAACCGGAGGACATCGTCGCGGCCGCCGCCGGGATTCTCTCCGGTCCACTCGAGGGAGTCCGAGTGCTGGTGACGGCCGGTGGGACCCGGGAGCCTATCGACCCGGTTCGGTATTTGGGCAACCGTTCCTCCGGGAAGATGGGCCATGCCATCGCCGACGAGGCGGCGCGGAGAGGGGCAACCGTGACCCTCGTGACAGCCTCGTCACTGCCCGCCGCACCGGGCGTCGAACGGGTGCAGGTCGAGACCGCCCTCGAGATGGAGAAAGCCACCGCCGGGGTGGACGCCGACGTGGCGGTGATGGCTGCCGCGGTCGCCGACTTCCGACCGGTGGTGGCGGCCGAACGGAAGCTGTCTCGGGAGGATGGGCCACCCCAGGTCATCCTCGAGCCGAACCCCGACATCCTGGCCGGGGTGGCCGCCCGCGACTCGCGGCCGTTCCTGGTCGGCTTCGCCGCAGAAACCGGCGGTCTGGAGCGGGCAGTCGCCAAGGCGGCGCGCAAGGGGGTCGACCTGCTGGTGGCCAACGATGTCTCCGAGGAAGGCTCCGGGTTTTCGGTCGACACCAATCGGGTGACGATTGTCCGCCCCGACGGCACCACCGAAGCATGGCCGCAGATGGCGAAGTCGGATGTGGCTCGTCGCCTGTGGGACCTCATAGCCGCCGAGTACCGGCCGTCACCGGCCTGATGCCGGACCCACCGGCCCATTCGAGGGGGAAGGGTTCGCCGATCGCCTCGCTAGAGTGCACGCCACGAAATCTCGGGGTCCGTCCGTCGACCGACGGTGGCTCGGCCCGTCAGCGGTGACACACCCCATGAACCCAACCAGCGATCGGCCCTCCCGGCGGCCGTGTACCCCGTGAGCGAGACTCCAATGAACAACCGTATCCACTACTTCTCATCAGAGTCGGTGACCGAGGGGCACCCCGACAAGGTCGCCGATGCCATCTCCGACGCCGTCCTCGATGCCGCCCTGGCTCTCGACAACCATGCCCGGGTGGCGTGCGAAACCCTCGTCACCACCGATCTCACGGTGGTGGCCGGTGAGATCAGTGTGGGGGACTCCCTCGATATCGAGGCGCTGGCCCGTGACACCGTACGCTCGATCGGATACACGGAGCCGGGGATCGGCTTCGACGCCGACACGATGGTGGTCCACAACGTCGTCCATGGTCAGAGTCAGGACATCGCCGACGGGGTGAGCGACTCACTGGAGGTGCGGGAGGGGTCAGACGACCCCAACGACCAATTGGGGGCCGGTGACCAGGGGATCATGTTCGGGTTCGCCTGCGACGAGACGCCCGAGTTGATGCCGCTACCCATCACGCTCGCCCATCGCCTCGCCGAGGGCCTGAGTCGAGCGCGCCGTGACGGCTCGGTGCCCTACCTCCGTCCCGACGGGAAGACCCAGGTGACGGTGGAGTACGCAGGACAGCGGCCGATCAGGGTCACCAATGTGCTCATCAGTGCGCACCATGCTCGCGACACCGACATGAACCAGATGCGCAACGATCTCAAAGAGGGGGTCGTAGTTCCGATTCTCGACAACTACCTCGATTCCGACGCGGTTCCCCTCCTCTTGAACCCGTCAGGCCGGTTCGAGGTGGGAGGTCCGACTGCCGACACGGGTCTCACCGGTCGCAAGATCATCGTCGACACCTACGGCGGGTACGCCCGCCACGGGGGTGGTGCGTTCTCGGGCAAGGACGCCACCAAGGTCGATCGATCGGCGGCCTATGCCGCCCGCCATGCCGCCAAGAACGTGGTGGCGGCGGGGCTGGCCGGTCGTTGTGAGGTCCAGCTGGCCTATGCGATCGGTCAGGCGCGGCCGTTCTCGATCCTGGTCGAGACATTCGGCACGGAGAAGGTGGACCCGGTGCGGCTGGCGTTCGAACTGGGCGAAGTGTTCGACTTCCGACCGGCCGTCATCATCGAACGGCTCGGTCTGCGTCGCCCGATCTTCCGTGCCACCTCGGCCTACGGTCACTTTGGGAGACCGGAGTTCCCGTGGGAGGACACCTCGACCGCGGCCGAACTGGCGTCACGGTTCTGAACCACCCCGAACTGGTCGACGCCGTCCGGGTCGTCCCCTCCGTCCCCACCTTCGCAGTGGATGGCGGATTCTGGTACCTCGTTCCCGAGCATCTCGATCTGGAAATCGGCTCGATGGTCAGGGTCCCCCTCGGTGGCCGCCGGGTGCGGGGATTCGTCGTCGAGACAGCCCGCCGCCCACCGCAGGGTCTCAAGGCGGTGGCCGCCCGATCGGGCAGTGTCCCCGTGTTCGACCGCCGGTTGCTCGAGTCCCTGGAGTGGGGGTCCAAGCACTATGTGGCCCCACTCTCGGTGATGCTGGAGCGGGCGGCGCCACCCAACAATCCGACCCGGCTCACCTCGGAGGTGACCGTCCCGACTCTCCGCGGAGATGTGACGCCCCTGGCCGAAGTGGCGGCTGCGGCCGCATCGGGCCGCAGGCGACGGCCCACGGTGTGGATCGGCCCCACCGTCGACGCCCTCTGGTTGGGGGCGCTGGCCGGTCCGGTGCTGGCAGCCGGGAAGAGTGTCATGGTGATCGGGGCCACCGCCACCGAGATCGAACATCTGGGCGCTGGGTTGGAGGGGTTGGGCCCGGTGGTGGTGAGCGGGGATCGCGACGATCGGTCCATCACCGAGGCGTGGAGGAGGGCCCAGAAGAGCCCCGTTCTCCTGTTGGGCACGCCTCGCATCGCGGCCTGGTCGGTGAACGGACTTGGATTGGTGGTTCTCATCGGCGACGGGCGACGGGCAATGAAGGATCGGCAGACGCCGGGAGTACACGCCCGGGATCTGGTCAGGACGCGGTCGATACGCGAGGGGTTCGCCCTCGTGGTAGCCGGGCCGACTCCGTCGGTGGAGGCGATCGGCTGGGGAGCCGATGTCCGCCGGGCGCCGGGCCGGGCTTGGCCGCTGGTGGAGGTGATCGACCGACGGAGCGATCCCCCCGGTTCGGGGCTGTTTGCCGAGTCGGCCAAACGGGCGATACAGGCGGTGGCGGCGGCCGGGGGATCGGTCTTCCTCTTCGCCCATCGGCGCGGATACGCGGCTGCCACCCGGTGCATCTCCTGCCGGCAACTGAGACTGTGTGCCGGGTGCGGCGCCCGCCAGGTGGGGTCGCCTGCCTGCGAGCGGTGCGGTATGACCGCCGGTCCCTGCTCGGGGTGCGGCGGCACCCGGTTCGAGCCGCTCGGCGCCGGCGTCGGTCGCCTGGTCGACGAGGCGGCACGGTTGGTCGGCACCGACCGGGTCGCCCCCTATCCCGATCGGAGGCCGGTGCTGGCGGGAACGGAGCGCGACCTGGCCGACCTCGAGATGCAGGACCTGGTCGTGATGGTCGATCTCGATGGGCTGCTGTTCGGCAGCAACTACCGGGCGGCGGAGGAGGCATTGCGGTTGGGCGCCAGGCTGGCCGGGCGGGTGAGGAGGGGTCGAAGACTCATCGTCCAGACCCATGAACCGGGGCACCCGGTCGTCGCTGCGCTCAGGGCAGGTGACCCCACCCCGTTTCTCGATGCAGAGGTGACGGCGCGATCGGCATTCGGGTATCCACCCTCCGGCGAGTTGCTGGTGCTCGAGACGCGGGGTCCGCAGGATCCGGAGTCGATCGACCACGAGTTGCGCCGGTTGGCTGCTCCTGCCCTGGTGATGGGCCCGGCCGAAATCAGGGACGGGCGGAGGTGGCTCGTGCAAGCGTCCCGCCTGGACGAGTTCAAGACGGCGATACGACCGCTGCTCCAGCGGTTGCGCGATTCGGGGGTCACGGTCAGGGTGGATGCCGACCCGATCGATCTCTGACCGGGTGGAATCGACCGGTTTACCCGCCAGGTACCCTTGGACGGCTGTCACACAGGGGTTTCATGGCCATCCTTCCAATCCGAACCTTCGGCGACCCGGTCCTCCGGACGACAGCCGCGCCGGTGGCCGTGATCGATGAATCGGTCCACAAGCTGGTGGCGGACATGATCGAGACGATGTACGCCGCTCCCGGGGTGGGTCTGGCCGCTCCCCAGATCGGGGTGTCGCGGTCGGTGTTCGTCTTCGATGCGCACGACGGTCTCGGAGCCCGCACCGTGATCAACCCGGAAATGGTCCAAACCGACGGGGAGTGGGTCTACGAGGAAGGCTGTCTCTCGGTTCCCGGCTACTTCTGGCCGATTGCCCGGCCGGCGTTCGCCGCCGTCCGGGGCCTAGACCTGGAGGGAAACCCGGTGGAGCACTCCGGAGAGGAGTTGTTGGGGCGGGTCCTCCAGCATGAGTTCGACCATCTGCAGGGGATGCTGCTGTTGGAGAGGCTCGAGAAGAAGGTCAGGAAGCAGGCACTGCGTGACCTTCGCAACGAGGCCCTCGGATTGATCAGCTTCGAGTGAGCCGGATCGTCTTCCTGGGAACACCTCCCGCCGCCGTCACGGTGTTGCAGCGGATTGCCGACCGCGTGGCGCTGGTGGTGACGAGACCGGATCGGCCGCAAGGAAGGTCGGGCAAGTTGGTCCCGCCTCCGGTGAAGGAGTTCGCGGGCGCCGCCGGTATCCCCGTCATCCAGCCCGGCCGATCATCCGATCTGGCCGGGATGTTGCGCGAGCATGCTCCGTTCGACCTGGGGGTGGTGGTGGCCTTCGGGATGTTGCTCAGGCCCGACGCGCTCTCCGTGCCCCGCCTCGGCCACCTCAATGTCCACTTCAGCCTCCTTCCCCGCTGGCGAGGAGCGGCCCCCGTTCAGGCTGCCATCCTGGCCGGTGACGTGCGCACCGGGGTCTCGCTGATGCACCTCGACGAAGGTCTCGACACGGGGCCGGTCGTGGCGGTGCGGTCCACCGCCATCGCCCCGGATGAAGATGCGGGCGCCCTGACGGATCGTCTGGCGGAGATGGGAGCCGACCTGCTCGGCCAGGAACTGGAGCCGTTCCTGGCGGGACGAAGATGGCCGAGCCCGCAGCCGCCGGAGGGTGTGACCCACGCCGGGAAGGTCGGTGCCGCCGATCGGACACTCGATCTCTCCCGTTCCGCCCTCGAGCTGGAACGCCGGATCCGTGCTCTCGCCCCCGAGCCGGGCGGCCGGGTGGACGCCGGGGGACAACCACTTCAGATTCTGGCCGCCCGGGCCATGCCTGGCTCGGCCCCGGTGGGAGCCGTCGCGGTGGAAGGCGGTCAGGTGTGGCTGGGCACCGGATCCGGGCTGCTGCGTCTCGCCACAGTGAAACCGGCCGGGCGCCGTTCGATGCCGGCCGTCGAGTGGATGCGCGGAGCCCGGATCTCCATGCTGCGATGAGGGTCACCTCCCGGCTCGAGGCGGCAGCGGTTGTCGGGAGGGTGCTCCGGGAGGGAGCCTGGTCGAACATCGCCGGGCGTTCGGCATCGGAACCAAGGGTGGTCCAGGCGCTGGTGCTGGGGACGCTCCGGGCGCTGGTGAGAGTCGATCGGGTGATCGGACTCGGGTCCCGCAAGCCGATCGATGAGATCTCGCCGGCGCTCCTCGACCTGTTGCGAGTGGTCGTGTTCGAATTGCTCGGCCCGGCAGGCCAGCCGGCGCCGATCATCGTCGACAGCGGGGTGCGGGCTGCTTCCCAGCTCGACCGCCGGTATGGCGGGTTCGCCAACGCCGTCCTCCGCCGGGCCGCCGAGCACGGCCCTTGGCCTCCTCCCTACACATCAGCCGAACGCGGCATCCCCGACTGGCTCGACCACTCGGTACGGGTCGCCTTCGGTGAGGCCGGGGGAGATGCCGACGCCTTGTGGGCGGCGAGCGACGAGAACGCCGCCGTCGGGCTCCGAGTCTCGGAACCGATCGACGGCGGGGTTGCGGTGGCAGGGATCCCCAACGCCCATCTGTGGAGCGACGGCCCTCCCCCCGCCGGAATCCCGATCCAGGATCCGGCCTCGATCGCGGTCGGCAACCTGGTGGGAGCCGAGCCCGGGATGCGGGTGCTCGACCTCGCGGCGGCACCGGGCGGCAAGGCCGCCCATCTCCTCGATCAGGTTGAATCATCGGGTCGGGTGGTGGCGACCGACAGCCATCCCCGCCGAGCCGGGACCGGTCGGCGCCGGGTTCCGGGTGTCACCTGGGTGGTGGCCGACGGCCGGAGGCCTCCGTTCGGGGCCGGCTCGTTCGACCGGGTTCTGCTGGATGCCCCGTGCTCGGGTCTGGGAACCCTGCGCCGCCACCCGGAGATCCGCTATCGCGTCACGCCTTCGGGAGTGCTCCGCCTGGCGGGAGTCCAGACGGCACTCCTCGATTCGGCACTCAGGCTGACGGCGCCGGGCGGGCGGGTGGTGTACTCGGTGTGCACCATGACTCCGGAGGAGACACAGGAGGTCGTGGCGGGCCGGGGCGCCCACCCACCGGACGGGCTCCCCGGGCGACCATATGGTGACGGCTGGCTGATGACCCCTGATACCGGGCCGGTGGATGGCATGTTCGTGGCCGTGATCGACGTCTGACATCCACCGGGAACGAGCGGGGGAGGGGATACACTCCGACGATGCAGCTCAGAACGGATCCGGCTGTGAAGCTTGCCCCTTCCCTGTTGGCAGCCGATTTCGCCCGTCTCGGCGAGCAGATACGTGCCGTCGAGGGCCACGTCGAGATGCTCCATCTCGACGTGATGGACGGGCATTTCGTACCCAATATCACCTTCGGAATGCCGGTCATCTCGGATCTGCGCAAGATCACCGAACTCATGTTCGACTGCCACGTCATGACCGCCAACCCCGACGCCTATTTCTCGGAGCTGGCCGGGGCGGGGGTCGATCGGGTCACGATCCACATCGAGGCCGCCACCGATCCCTCCCGGGCCATCCAGCGGGCGGGAGATTGCGGGCTTCGCTTCGGACTGGCGGTCTCGCCCCCCACCCCCTGGAAGGCGATAGAGCCCTTCGTCGAGCACTGTGACCTGGTGCTGGTGATGTCGGTTCACCCAGGGTTTGGGGGACAGTCCTTCATCCCCGAGGTTCTGGGAAAGGCCGAGCGGGCCAGGAAATACATTGAGGACCACGGTTTGGCGACCGATATCGAGATCGACGGTGGAATCAACCTGGAGAACGTCAGGCGGGCGAGAGATGCCGGTGTCAACGTGTTCGTGGCGGGGACGGCGGTATTCGGCAGCGGTGACCCGGCCAAGGCGGCCGACGACCTGAGAGCGATGATCGAGAACCCATGAACGAGCGAATCCTGGTGGTAGACGACGACGAGGACATCGTCCGCGTCGTTCGCATCAACCTCGAGTTGGAGGGATTCGAGGTCGACACCGCCTACGACGGGGTCGCCGCCATCGAGTCGGCGATCGCCAACCCTCCCCAGCTGGTCCTCATGGACATCATGATGCCCAGGCTCGACGGGCTCTCGGCGTTGCGGCGGATGCGAAGCCACCCCAGCCTGGCCGGCACCTCGATCGTCCTGTTGACGGCCCGGGCCCTCACCGAGGATCGGGTCGAAGGTCTCGAGCTCGGGGCTGACGACTATGTATCGAAACCGTTCGACGTCGAGGAGTTGGTGGCCAGGGTCAAGGCGGTGCTACGCCGCACCAAGGCGGCCCGCGATACCTCGCCGCTCACCGGATTGCCGGGCAACTTCCGCATCGGGGTCGAGCTGGAGGCCCGCATCGCCTCCGGACAACCCTTTGCGCTGATCCATTGCGACCTCGACAACTTCAAGGCGTTCAACGACCACTATGGCTTCATGCGGGGCGATCAGGTCATCAAGTTCTCGGCGGAGGTCCTGGCCGGAGCCGTGGAAGACACGGGGGACAAGGGAGCATTCGTCGGTCATGTCGGTGGGGACGACTTCGTGGTGATCACCGAAGCCGGCGTCGCCGAGCAGTTCTGCAAGGCGGTGATCGATCGCTTCGATGACGGGATCCTCGACTACTACGACACCACCGACGCCATGAAGGGATACATCGAAGTGACGGACCGACGGGGCGAGCGGTACGCCTTCCCGATGGTCTCGATGTCGATGGGGGTCGTCTCGAATCTCCTGCGGCCGATCGCCTCACAGTGGGAGGCGTCGGCGATCGCGGTCGAGATGAAAGAGTTCGCCAAGAAGCTGCCGGGGTCTTCGTACCAGATCGACCGTCGATCGACCTGACGTGTTCGAGGACCTGATGCGGGCGGCCATCGAGCGGGCGGCTCTCGAGTTTCCCCATCCCAACCCGCGGGTTGGCGCCACGCTGGTCGACGACGATGGTCATGTGCTCGGGGTGGGGGCCCACGTCGAACCAGGCGCTCCCCACGCCGAGGCACTCGCCCTCGCCGAGGCGGGTCAGCGCGCCGGTGGCGCCACGCTGGTCGTCACGCTCGAGCCATGCAATCACCACGGACGGACGCCCCCGTGTACCGACGCGATCATCGCCGCCGGGGTCAGGCGGGTGGTGGTGGGCGCCGCCGATCCGGACCGGCGAGTGGCCGGGGCCGGTGTCAGCCGGCTTCGCGCCGCCGGGATCGAAGTGGTGGAGGGGGTGCTCAGTGGTCTCGTGGAGGAGTCTGACCCGGCCTACTTCCACCATCGACGCACCGGGAGGTCACGGATCACTGTCAAGGCGGCGATGACCCTCGACGGCCAGACGGCCGCTTCGGACGGATCGTCGCAATGGGTCACGGATGTCGAGGCGCGCCAGGACGCTCATCGCTTGCGGGCGGCCTCCGACGCGGTGATGGTCGGTGCGGGAACCGTCCGCTTGGACGATCCCCGGCTGGACGTGCGACTGCCGGACTACACCGGTCACCAGCCGCGACCGGTGGTCATCGCCGGGCAGCGGCCGCTGCCACCCGGCGCCAGGATTCTCGAGCGAAATCCGCTCGTCTACCTCCCCCGACCGATCGGGCTGGTGGAGGACGAGGTGGTCCTCGCCGACGGCACCGGAGGTGCGGTCGACCTCCAGCAGGTGGTCGTCGACCTGGCCGAACGGGGTTACCTGGAGGTGATGGTCGAAGGCGGCGCCCGGCTGGCGGCGGCTCTGTGGGAGTCGAACCTCATCGACCGGGGTGTCTTCTACCTCGGTTCGATGGTGGCGGGAGGGGTGGGAACCGGCGTATTCGATCGGGTCTTCCTGCAGATGGCGAAAGGAAGGCCGGTCGAGATCACCTCGGTCGATCGGGTGGGACCCGACCTTCGGGTCGAATGGCTGTTCAGGTCCTGACTGCCGGAAAGCCGGGCCGGCGCCGCTTCTACAATGCCGCCGGTGTTCACCGGAATCATCGAATCCATCGGCACGGTAGCCACCGCCTCCGGGGATGAGACCGGTCGCCGGCTCGGCATCGAGTCGTCCCTGGTGGCGCGCGACCTGCCGATCGGATCGTCGGTCTCGGTGGACGGCACCTGTCTCACGGTGGTCGAGGTCCATGGCGATGTGTTCGACGTCGAACTGGTCACCGAGACGCTCAACCGCACCTCGCTCGGAGCGGTGGCGGTGGGATCCAGGGTGAACCTGGAACGAGCGATGCCCGCCACGGGCCGCTTCGACGGCCACATCGTCCAGGGTCACGTCGATGGGGTCGGGGTGGTCGTAGCCGTCGAGGGGGAGGGCGATGGCGTGAGAGTGTCCGTCGATGCCCCCGGATCGGTAGCCGGCTACCTCGTCGAGAAGGGATCGGTCTCAGTCCAAGGGGTGAGCCTGACAGTGGCCGGGCTGGCAGGGTCGCGATTCCAGGTGGCACTCATCCCGCACACCCTCGAGGTGACCACGTTGGGGGATCTCGCCGTCGGGGATGAGGTCAATCTGGAAGCCGATATCCTCGCCAAGTACATCGAGGCCCTGATCCGAAAGCGGGACGCATGAGCTTCTCAACACCTCAGGAGCTGATCGAGGCCATCCGCAACGGTGACATGGTCATCGTGGTCGACGACGCCGACCGCGAGAACGAAGGGGACCTGATCGTCGCCGCCTCCAAGATCACCGAAGTCCAGATGGCATTCATGATCAGGCACACCTCGGGGATCATCTGCCTGCCGATGACGGAGGACCGTCTCGACCAGTTGTCGCTGCCGCAGATGGTCCGGGTGAACACCGATCGGAGGCACACCGCCTTCACCCAGTCGATCGACGCCAGGGAAGGGGTCTCTACCGGCATCTCTGCCTCGGATCGCACGCGGACCATCCGGGCGGTGCTCGACCCATCCACCCGGCCCGATCCGGGTGGCGTCCTCAAGCGGGCCGGCCACACGGAGGCGGCGGTAGACCTGGCCCGCATGGCCGGTCTCCCCGCTGCCGGCGTCCTCGCCGAGATCATGAACGACGACGGAAGTGTCGCCAAGTTGCCGGATCTGGAGCGGTTCGCCAAGGAGCACGGCCTGCTCATCGGGACCATTGCCGATCTCATCGCCCTCCGTCGCGGCCAGGAGGAGAAGCTGGTCGAACGGGTGATCGAGGCCCCGTTGAATACGGCCCACGGCCTCTTCCAGGCGGTGGGTTATCGATCGCGGCTGGACGGCAGGGAACACATCGCCCTGGTGCGAGGCGAGATCGGTGATGGCACCGAGGTGCTGACCAGGGTCCACTCCGAGTGCCTCACCGGCGACGTGTTCGGCAGCCTTCGCTGCGACTGTGGCGACCAGCTCGACCGGGCCATGGAGCTGATCGCCGAGGCGGGACGTGGCGTCATTCTTTACATCCGTGGGCATGAAGGGCGGGGAATCGGGCTCTTCTCCAAGCTGGCGGCCTACAACCTGCAGGATTCGGGGCGGGACACCGTTCAGGCCAACGAAGACCTCGGGCTGCCGGTCGATGCCCGGGACTACGGTCTCGGCGCCCAGATCCTGTATGACCTGGGGGTCCGCTCGATGCGACTCCTGACGAACAACCCCGCCAAACGGGCCGGAATCGAGGGTTACGGGTTGGAGATCGTCGAGCGCGTCCCGTTGGCGGTCGGAGCCACCGAACACAATCAGCGTTACCTCGACACCAAGAAGGACAAACTCGGGCACCGGTTCGAAGGGGACATCGATGCACGTCCGTGAGGTGGTCGGTTCGGGCCCGCCACCGGCCCGGGTGGGGCTCGCGGTCTCCACGTTCAACCAGCCGATCACAGCAGGCTTGGAGCAGGGAGCCCTCGATGCCTTCGAGCGGGCCGGCGTGGGAGAGGTGCTCGTCGCCCGGGTGTCCGGCGCGCTCGAACTGGGGGTGGTTGCCCTCGAGTTGTTTGAACGAGGGTGTGAAGCGGTGGTGTGCGTGGGAGCGGTGATCCAGGGTGAGACCGACCACTACCTGCACGTGAGCACGGAGGCATCACACGCCATAACTGCCGTCTCTTTGCGGGTGGGGCGTCCGGTGGGCAACGCCGTGCTCACCGTACGCGAGTACGAGCAGGCGGTCGACCGGTCACGACCCGGAGCCGGGAACAAGGGATTCGAGGCGGCCGAGGCGGTCATTCGCACCCTGGCCGTGCTCCATGCCATCGGCGCGACGTGAGTTCGCCATCCGGTCCGACTTTTCTCGGTGGGGCCGGTCGGATACACTCGTCCTCGACAACAAGACACCAAGCGGAAGCTGCTGCTTCCCACCCGGCCGCCCACCGCGAGTCGAGGTTCCGGTTACCGGTCCGCCGGTGACATGGTCGTGAGTCGGGTCGTGATCCCACGACCCGATCTGGCAGCATCCGTATGCTGCCTTTTTTGTTGCCCCGAACGGGCCCAGACGGGTCCGGACCGGGGCGGACCATATTGGACGAAGAGGAGGACCGAATATCTCTGACCTGCGTGTGAACGGCTACATCCGTGCCCAGGAGGTGCGGGTGATCGCCCCGGATGGAACTCAGATCGGGGTGAAGAAACTGGCTGAGGCGTTGTGGCTGGCCGATCAATTGGCCCTCGACCTCGTAGAGGTGGCGCCCGATGCCAGACCACCGGTCTGTCGGCTGATGGACTACGGCAAATTCAAGTACGAGCAGTCGGTCCGTGACCGCGAGGCGCGCAAGAAGCAGATCAAGACGGTGATCAAAGAGGCGAGACTGACGCCCCGGATCGCCGAACATGACTTTCAACTACAGGTGAGAAAGACCACCGAGTGGCTCGATCAGGGCGACAAGGTGAAGGTGACCCTCCGCTTCCGGGGACGGGAACGCGAGCGGCCCGAGTTCGGTGAGCGAGTCCTCAACCGATTGGTCGATGCGGTTGGCGAGGCGGGGGTGGTGGAGCAGTCCCCCAGCCTGGACGGGCGAAACATGGTCATGACGTTGGTTCCGTCCCGGCGGCGAGTCGTGCGTGACCACGACGAGGCCCCACGGAGCGAGAAGACATCACATTCGGACGAAGAGGAATGAGGAGCACATGCCGAAGATGAAGACACATTCGGGTGCCAAGAAACGCATCAAGGTGACGGGATCGGGAAAGCTCCAGCGCCGCCAGGCGGGCCGGGGGCACCTCAACCTGACCAAAGGCAATGACCGGTTCCGCCGGCTGAAGGGCACCACGGATCTCGCCCCCGGCGACGCCAAGGTCATCAAGAAGCAGCTCGGTCTCTAGGAGGAATCGACATGGCTCGTGTCAAGCGTGCAGTCCACGCCAAGAAGAAACACAAAAAGGTCCTCGATCGGGCCAGCGGTTACAAGGGGTCGAAGAGTCGTCGCTTCAGGACCGCCAATGAGCAGGTCATGCATGCGATGCAGGACGCCTACAAAGACCGGCGCGACCGCAAGGGAGAGTTTCGCCGGCTGTGGATCGCCCGGATCAATGCCGCTTCCCGTCAGCATGGCATGAGCTACTCCCAGTTCATCGCCGGGCTGAAGGCAGCCGAGGTCGAGATCGATCGCAAGATGCTCGCCGACCTGGCCATCTCGGATCCGGGTGCGTTCGCCCAACTGGTCGAGGTGGCGAAGGGCGCCTGAGGCGGTCCGCCACCATGAGCCCAGACGTATGACGGAGATCGTCACCTCGACGAAGAACCAGAGGGTGGTGGCCGCCTCCCGTCTTACGGAGGCGGCCGAACGTCGTGAGACTGGTCTGACGCTCATCGAAGGGCCTCACATCCTCCAGGAGGCCTTCGCCACCGGGCAGAAGGTCAAGGAGGTGTTCTGCCTGCCAGACGACGATCGATCGGCCGGCCTGGCCGGGGCCAACGGCGTCCATCTCACTCTGGTCACCGATGCCGTGTTGAAACGGCTTGCTCCCACCGAACACCCGCGCGGTCCGGTGGCGACAATGGCGATCCCGTCGGCGCGACCGGCTCATCGCGATCTGCTGGTGCTCGAGGTCGACGATCCCGGGAACGCCGGCACATTGATTCGCACCGCCGCCGCCTTCGGTTTCGACGTTGCGGTGGCCGCCGGCGTCGATCCCTGGTCGCCGAAGGTGATCCGGGCCGGCGCCGGTGCCCATTTCCGGACCCGTTTCGCCGACGACTACGCCGGTTGGGGGGTGATCGCGGCTGTCGTCAGGGGCGGAGCCGACCCTGCTCGTCTCCCTGCGCTGCTCGATCCCGGGAGGCGATGGGCGATCATCATCGGGTCGGAAGCCCACGGGCTCGCTCCGGAACGAGTGGCGAGTGCCGACCTGACCGTCACCATCCCCATGCCCGGAATGACCGAGAGCCTCAACGCCGCCGCCGCCGGGGCGATCCTGGCGTTCGAGGTGGCTCGCTGGCGAATGGGACTCAGCTCTCCACCTGGCGCCAGCTAACCTGCCGCCCGCACCGGCAGAGAAGGGTCGAGATGGATCAGCTTGATGAGATCGTCAAGGGCGCCCCCGCCCGGGTCTCGGCTGCGCGAGACATTGCAGACCTCGAGGCGATCGAGGCCGAGCTGATCGGGAAGCGGTCGGTACTCGCCGAGCTGCAGCGCGGGCTCGGCGGTCTGTCTCCGGATGACAAACCCGCGGCCGGCAGACGCCTGCACGAAGCCCGGTCGGTGCTCACCGATCTGATCGAACAGCGCCGGGCAGTCCTGGAGATGGTTGCCGCCGACCGGTTGCTGGCGGGTGATGCCGTCGATGTGTCGCTGCGGCGGATGGAACTCCCGTGGGGATCGGCCCATCTCATACAGCAGACGATCGACGAGGTGTGCGAGATCTTCGTGGGACTCGGATACGACGTGGCCGAGGGCCCCGAGGCCGAGCTCGGTTGGTACAACTTCGATGCTCTCAACACACCTGCCACCCATCCGGCCCGGGCAGAGTCCGACACCCTCTACCTGGACTATCCGGCCCCGGACGGCGACGAAATGCTGCTCCGCACCCAGACGTCGCCCATGCAGGCTCGATGGATGGAGGAGCGCCGTCCGCCGGTGGCGGTGGTGGTGCCCGGGAAGGTGTACCGGGCGGACGCGCTCGACGCCAGCCACCTGCCGGTGTTTCATCAGATCGAAGGGTTGGCGGTGGACGAGGGCATCGTGTTCTCTGATCTCAAGGGCATCCTCGGCCACTTCGCCCGGGCGTTCTTCGGCGAGAAGACGAGGGTCAGATTCCGACCGCACTTCTTCCCCTTCACCGAACCTTCGGCGGAGCTCGACGTTTCCTGTTTCGTGTGCGACGGAGGAGTCGCCGGTTGCCGGGTGTGTGGGGGGGCCGGTTGGCTGGAGATGTTGGGCTGCGGCATGGTTGATCCGAACGTCTTCATGGCGGTCGGTTACAACCCGGAGGCCGTCACCGGGTTCGCCTTCGGCATGGGTGTCGAGCGGTTGGCCATGGTCAGGCACGGAATCAACGACATCCGTCACTTCATCGAAAACGACGTCCGTTTCCTGAGCCAGTTCCCATGAGCGACATGACGTTGTCGGGATCTTGCCTGCGGGCGCCGGGCGGCGCCGCCATCACCCGAGGAGTACGGGCGTGAAGGTCTCGCTGCGCTGGCTCTCGGAGTTCATCGATCTGCCCACCAACGATCCCATCGAGATCCGGGACGCGCTGGTGTCGCTCGGCCACGAGGTGGAGGCGATCGAGCATCACCGTGCCGACTGGACCGGGGTCGTGATCGCCTCGGTGCTGACTGTCGATCCTCACCCCGACGCCGACAAGGTCAGGGTGTGTACCGTCGACGCCGGATCGGATCCGATTCGGGTGGTGTGCGGGGCCTGGAACTTCGAGGCCGGAGCCAAGGTCGCCTTCGCCATGCCAGGGGCGGTGCTGGCGGGCGGGTTTGCCATCGGTGTGCGAACCATCCGGGGAGTGGAGTCCCACGGCATGATCTGCTCCGAGCGCGAGTTGGGCCTGGGTGACGAACACGCCGGGATCCTGGTGCTGGAGCCGTCCGCCCCGGTGGGGGTCGACTTCGCCGAGTTCGTCGAACTGCCCGATGTGGTGTTCGATCTCACGATCACGCCCAACCGTCCGGACATGATGTCGATGGTGGGGGTGGCGCGTGAGCTTGGGGCGTTCTTCTCGGTTCCCTATCGCCGACCCGACACGGGGCACGCAACCGTTCCCGGAATGCCGTCCCTGTCCGTGGCGATCGCCGCCAACGGCGGATGCAACCGATTCACGGTGAGGGAGATCAGCGGTGTGCGCCAGGGGGATTCGCCCTACTGGCTGCGACGCCGGTTGCGGGTCAGCGGAGTCCGACCGATCTCGAACATGGTCGACGTCACCAACTACGTCATGCTGGAGTTGGGTCACCCGCTCCACGCGTTCGACGCCGATCGGGTCCGCGGTGATCACCTCGAGATCCGTTGGGCGGATGAGGGGGAGCGTCTGATCACTCTCGATGGAGTCGAGCGGGTGCTGACCGGGTCCGATCTCGTGATCTGCGATCGAGAAGGCCCAACCAGCTTGGCCGGGACCATGGGCGGACAGGATTCGGAAGTGGTCGAGACCACCAGCCGGGTCTACATGGAGGCGGCCGGCTGGGATCCACCCACCATCCTCCACATGTCGCGGCGGCATGGGCTCCGCTCGGAGGCTTCGGC
This sequence comes from Actinomycetota bacterium, assembly GCA_036745195.1. Lineage (GTDB taxonomy): Bacteria > Actinomycetota > Acidimicrobiia > Spongiisociales > ZC4RG35 > JBFHRE01. The sequence goes on from DAIOGO010000018.1 coordinate 25,284, forward strand.
CCGCTTCGAACGTGGCGTCGACCCCAACCTGCCGCTCGAGGCGAGCGCCCGGGCGGTGGCCCTGCTGGCCGAGATCGGGGGCGGCACGATTCTCGAGGGTGCGATCGATGTGATCGCCAACCCGATCGAGCCGTGGACGTTGCGACTGACTGCGGCGGAGGTGGCCAGGACACTCGGCCCTGGCTTCGAACCGGCCGCCGTCGCCGCGATGCTGTCGAGCATCGGCCTGGGCGTTTCCGGCTCCGATCCGCTCGAGGTGGTGGTGCCGACCTTCCGTCCCGATCTCCTCCGTCCCATCGACCTGGTAGAGGAGATCGCCCGACTCCACGGGTACGACCGCTTCCCGGATACGGTGCCAACCGGCCGGGGGCACGGGTGGACACCCCAACAGCGGATCGCCGCCAAGGCCCGCCAGGCGCTGGTCGGGGTGGGGCTCCGCCAGGCGCTGTCCCTCACCTTCATCAACCCGGCGGATCTCGATGCCTTCGCCTACCCGGCCGACCACGAGGCGCGGACCGTCGTCCGGGTCAAGAACCCCCTCCGCGAGGAGGAATCCATCCTCCGGTCCGGTCTCCTGCCCGGTTTGGTTCGGGCGTTGCGCTACAACCTCTCTCACGGTGCCGGTAGCGCCGCCCTGTTCGAGGTCGGGAAGGTGTTCTTCCATCGCCCCGATGCCGGCGATCCGCGGATTCCCCATCAACCCGATCGCCTCGGTTTTGCCCTGGTGGGCAGATTCGGGGTGGAGGAACTTGGTTCACCGGGCCGACCAGTCGACTACCACGCCGCGCTGGCGATCTGGGACGCACTCGCTCGGCGCCTCGGCATCATCGCCGCCGTGGAGCCGACCTCGGAGTACGGCTTCCACCCCGCCCGGGTGGCGCGGGTGGTCTCCGATGACTCCGACCTCGGAGTCATCGGAGAGCTGCATCCTTCCATCGCCCTTCGCTACGACCTCCCCGGAAGGGTGGCAGTCGGCGAATTCGACCTCGAACGACTCATCGCGGCGGTGAGGGCGCCCCGCTTCTCCGGCCCATCGGTCTACCCGCCGGTCGAGTTCGACCTGGCGTTCATCCTTCCCACCGCCGTCCCGGCGGCGGCGGTGATCGAAGCCACCACCGGGGTCGGAGACGGCCTGGTCGAGTCCTGTCGGGTGTTCGACGAGTACGTGGGTGATCAGGTGGGGGAGGGGCGGAGGAGTCTGGCGCTCCGGTACGTCCTACGCGCCCCCGATCGCACCCTGAGCAACGACGACGTGGCCCCGATCCGCCGGGCGATGGCCGCGGCCGCCGAGGAGCTGGGCGGGGAGCTTCGGGGTCGGCTGTGAGCGCCGTCGGCCGTCCATGAACCGTCACCGCCGTCGTCTCGAGTCCGGTCGGGGTGGGAGAACACCGGCCGACGCATGAGGAAATGGGAAGACGATGCGGCCGACGTCGCTCCCGGGCTCCTCGGCTCGATCCTCACCTCGATGATCGGGGGCGAGCACACCGCCATTCGGGTGGTCGAGGTGGAGGCATATCAGCCGGACGACCCGGCCAGTCACTCATTCGGCGGGAAGACCCGGCGTAACGCCAGCATGTTCGGCCCACCCGGTCGTCTCTACGTGTATCGCTCCTACGGCATCCACTGGTGCGCAAACGTCGTCACCTCGCCCGAAGGAGTGGGGGCGGCGGTGCTCCTGCGGGCGGGGATACCCATCGTGGGGATCGATGTGATGCGGCGCAGGCGGGGGAGGGAGGCCGACCTGGTCAACGGACCCGGCAAGCTAACCCAGGCGCTGGGAATCACCGGCCTCCACGATGGGGCCGACCTCACCGGAGACCTGCTTCGCCTCGAGCTTGACGACCGGCCTTGCCGGTATGAGACCACTCGCCGGATCGGAATCTCGAAGGCCACCTCGACACCCTGGCGGTTCGTGGCCGTCGACTGAGCCGGTAACGTGGCGCACCATGCCTTCTGTCGATGAGCAACTGGAGCGAATCCTTCGCAACGTCGATGTGGTGACACCCGAGGCGGACCTGCGCGAGAAGCTGGCTTCGGGTCGGTCACTCAGGGTCAAGCTCGGCCTCGACCCGACCGCACCGGCCGTGACCCTCGGTTGGGCCGTCGTCCTCCGCAAGCTGCGCCACTTCCAGGAACTGGGTCACACCGCGGTTCTCATCGTCGGCGACTTCACCGCTCAGGTCGGGGATCCGAGTGGCAAGTCGGAGACCCGTCGCCGGTTGTCGAACGAAGAGGTGCAGGGATACGCCCGCTCGGTGTTGGCCCAGTTCCAGAGGGTGCTGTTGCCGGAACCGCTCGAGATTCGCTACAACTCGGAGTGGCTGGGATCCCTCGACATGACGGCGGTGCTGGAACTGACCGCCAAGACCACCGTCGCCCACATGCTGGAGCGCGGGGACTTCGCCAAGCGACTGGAAACCGGCTCGCCGATCTCGATCATGGAATTCATGTATCCGCTGCTGCAGGGATACGACTCCGTGGCCGTGCAGGCCGACGTCGAGCTGGGTGGTTCCGATCAATTGTGGAACCTGATGATGGGGCGGATCATCCAAGAGCGGTACGGGCTCGCCCCCCAGGTTGCCATGACCATGCCGTTGCTCCTCGGCGTCGACGGAACCCAGAAGATGTCGCAATCTCTCGGCAACTACATCGGTGTTGCCGACAGCCCTGACGAGATGTTCGGCAAGACGATGTCGATACCCGACAGCTTGATCGAACAATGGCTGCGGCTTGCCACCGAGATGATGGCCCCCGACGTCGATGCCCTCGTCTCGGGTCTGGCAGATGGATCCGCCCATCCAGGCGAGGTCAAACGCCTGCTGGCGCGATCGGTGGCCGACCTCTACCACGGTCCCGGTTCGGGGGTGACGGCCGAGTCGGCCTTCGACAGACTGTTCAAGAGTCATCAGGCCCCCGAGGAGATCCCCGAGTACCCGCTCCCCCCGGGGGGGACGGTGTCGTTGCCCTCGTTGCTGCGGGACGCCGGATTGGTGGCTTCGGCCGGTGAGGCCCGGCGGCTGATCGAACAGGGGGCGGTCCGCCTCGAGGGCAGCCCCCTCAGGGCGGTCGAGATCGACCGGGCCGAGCTGGCGGGACGGGTGATCCAGGTGGGGAAACGGAAGTTCTGCCGGCTGGTGTGACGCTCGCCTGCCGGCACCGAAGGGGCAACTTGACACGAATTGCATACGTGTTACTGTTCCGTTCCCGCCGACAGATGGTCGGTGGGTTTCGGCCTGACATCCCGAGCCGCAGTACAGGATGCCTGAACCAAGGCACCCGAGACGGGCGAGGTGGCCGAAGTGGAGATCCGGCTCAGCCCCGCTGGCGCCCTCTTTGAAGAAGGCACCAATTTGGCTGGGGTCCACGCATACGAGTATCATTCTCGTCCGCCTCTTCCTCAGGGAAGCGGCCCGGAAGGGCTCCTTGACAACTGAACAGTGCACCAAAAACCAGCAATAGCGCTCACCGGATGACCATCCGGGCGAGACCTCGAGTCAAGAGTGTCGAGCCCCGGTCCTCACGGGAGCACAATTGCATCGCTCGGGCTGATCGCCGGCTTGCCGGCAGGAGGCTCGGGACCTAGATGACGGACTCGATCCATTCACGTGGATCGACAAGTCAGGATGCAACTCAAACATGACAAGATCGGGCCGGATCCGAAAGGGTCGGGCCAGTGAATGTACGATGGAGAGTTTGATCCTGGCTCAGGACGAACGCTGGCGGCGTGCTTAATGCATGCAAGTCGAGCGACGCACAGGTGAGGGTAACCAAGCCTGTGACGGAGCGGCGAACGGGTGAGTAACACGTGAGCAACCTGCCCCGAAGACCGGGATAGCCCAGGGAAACTTGGATTAATACCGGATACCCTCGCAGAACCGCATGATTCTGCGAGGAAAGCTTTTGCGCTTTGGGATGGGCTCGCGGCCTATCAGCTTGTTGGCGGGGTAACGGCCCACCAAGGCATCGACGGGTAGCTGGTCTGAGAGGACGATCAGC
>DAIOGO010000019.1:0-7374 GCA_036745195.1 Actinomycetota bacterium
CCGCGAGATCCTCGACGCCGTCCACCATCTGCTCGGGGAGGTGGGTTCGGCCGACATCTCCCTGGCCGAGGTCGCCCACGCGGTCGGCATCGGGCGCACCACCCTCTACGAGTACTACAAGGACAAGGACGATCTGATCGCCTCGTTGGTTGAGGATCGACTTCCCGAGGTGCTCGAGGATCTGGTCGGTGAGGTCACCGCCGACGATCCCCGGGAGCGGCTGGCTGCGCTGGCCGTGATCACGGTCAGGTTCGTGGTGTCCGACCCGGTGTTGGGTCTCATCCTGCACCGCGAAGCGCCGCTGCTGTCGACTGCCGCCCAGGACCGAATCCGGATGGCCCACTCCGATCTCGCCGCCGAGATGGTCGCGGCCTACCGGCGGGGGGTGGCGGCCGGGGTGTTCAGGGCGATCGCCCCCGACATCGTCGGTCGCTTCCTCCAGGACACCATCATGTCTGCTGCCAGGGTGACGATCGCCACCGCCGACCCTGTCGGTCGTTTCCCCGAGGTGGAGGCGGAGCTGACCGGGTTCCTGATCGGCGGCCTCTCGGTCTGAGGGCGCCGATCACGGCTCCCGATAGAGCAGCGCTCCCCAGTGCGCCCCGGCCCCAAAGGCGGTGAAACAGGTGAGCGAACCCGGCTCGATGGCGCCGGCCACCCGGAGCTCGTGGTAGAGGATCGGAAGTGTGCCCGACGTGGTGTTGGCCCACCGCTCGATGTTCGACGGAACCAACTCCGCACTGCCGCCCAGTTGTTTGCGGATCCCGTCCAGGATCCTCTCGTTGGCCTGATGGGCGATGACCTGGGACAGGTCTTCCACCATCACCCCGGCGGTCCTGGCCACTGCCCTGGTGGCCTCCGGCATCAAGCGGACCGCATTCCGGTAGAGCCCACCACCGTCCATCTCCGGCAGGTGGAGGCCGGCGGCCAGTTGGGCCTCGTCGGCGTACGGACGGTGGGCCGAACCGAGCCCGGGCACATGGATCAGCCGGAACAGCGAACCGTCGGAGTGAAGGCTCGACACCAGCACCCCGGCGTCACCGCCGGCCCGGGACAGGACCATTGCCCCGGCTCCATCTCCGAAGAGCACACTCCAGGCCCGATGGGCGGTGTTGAGGGCGTACTCCTCGGGGGTGGGGGCTCGATCCGAACGGCCGAGCACGATGTCCCAGGTGTCACCCCAGGGCAGGTACCCGGCATGGACCTCGGCGCCCACCACCACCACCGAGTCGGCCCGATCGGATCGGATCAAACAGTCGGCCAGGTCGAGCGCGTAGAGGAAACCACTGCACTGCTGGCGCAGATCGAAGGCCGCCACCGTCCCCAGCCCCAACCCGTGCTGGACGAGGGCGGCGATGCCGGGGGCTTGGTGATCGGGGGTCATGGTGGCGGTCACCACCGCGTCCACGGTGCCGATCCCGGCATTGTCCATCGCCACCCGGGCGGCCTCGACCGCCAGGTCAGAGGTGGTGGTGCCGGGGTCGACGAACCGGCGGGTGCGTACGCCCGAGCGGCCGGCGATCCACTCGTCCGAGGTGTCCATGATCCGTGCCAGCGCCTCGTTGTCTACGACGTTGGGTGGAACCGCCACCCCGGTGCCCGTGATCACGCTGCCCATGTGTCTCCGATTGAATCCCGTCGCCTCTACGATCGCGCCGGTGTCGATGATACGAGAGGTCGTGGACGAGTTGAGATCCGTGTCGGGTCGGGGTGGCCTGACCGACGGCATCCTCCCACCGCTGGTGTTCGTCACCGTCAACGCCATCGCCGGCACCCGCCCGGCGGCGCTGGCCGGGATCGGGCTGGCGGTGGTCATCGTCTTGTGGCGTCTGGCTCGCCGGGTCTCGGCCAAATACGCCTTCTCCGGTCTGGTCGGCACCGGGCTGGCGGTGGGGCTGGCGCTCCGCTCGGGCGAGGCCCGCGACTACTTCCTGCCGGGAATCATCTCCGGCGCCTTCACCACCGTCCTCATCCTCGCCACCATCCTGGCCCGGCGGCCGTTCGTCGCCTGGAGCTCGTGGGTCACACGGCAGTGGCCGCTCGAGTGGTACTGGCACCCGCTGGTCAAACCGGCCTACATGATCACGTCCTGGTTGTGGTTCGGGTTCTTCCTGATCCGGACCTCGGCCCAGTGGTGGCTGTACTCGACCGAGCAGACCGGAGCCCTAGGCATCGTCAGGGCGGCCACCGGCTGGCCGGGGCTGGTGGCGCTGCTCATCGCCACCTATGCCGTTGGGCGGCGCACCCTCGAACGGCTGGAGGGGCCTTCGGTCCAGCAGTTCATCGACAACGCCCCTCCACCCTGGACGCCGCAGGAACGCGGCTTCTGACCCAGGGCCGACACCGGCTCACAGCAGGTCCCACTCGACCCCAGCCGACGTGTCGCGAACCTCGACGCCCAGTGCCTCCAGACCCTGCCGGATCATGTCGGCGTCATCGAAGCGCCGATGGGCACGGGCGGAGGCGCGCAACTCGAGCAGCAGGGCAACGTAATCGCCCACCAGTTCCTTCGGGTCCACCGAACCGCGCTCGGCGGCGATCGCCAGATGGACGAGGCCGCTGCGCAGATCCTGGCGACGGGCCGGATCGACGGCGGCCGATGCCTCCAACGCCAGCAGGGCCTGCAACAGGTCGTCCACCTGACCGGCGTCGAGTGCGCTACTCACCTCACGATCGAGGGGGGCGGAGAGAGAACCGGGAGCGATCGGACCTCCGATCACCTCCGACAACTGGTCGAAACCGATCGTCGCCCCTTTCACCAGCACCCGCTCACCGTGACCCCGGAGCGTTACCGTTCCCAATCCGGCCACCTCGAGGGTGCCCCGGGCAAAGTCGAGCACGGCGGCGGTGTGCTCGTCGATACCCAACAACCCCAGCCCTTCTGTCACCGCCTCCAAACGGCGGCGGCCGATGAAACAGCGGCTGGTGTCGTGGTTTCCGCCCTCGGCATTGTTCCAGTGGGGAACGACCATCACCGGGATCCCCAGCGCCCCGGTCACATCGAGACCCGGTCGGAGGAACGGCTCCTGACCGACCTTGTAGATCTCGTAGACCGGGATCGTATGACTCCCCGCGGTCAGGGCGGCTGCCGAGGCGAGGACCACCGCCCCCCCACCCCTGATGACCGAAGCCAGCGCCTCACCCATTCCGATCCCGGCCCAGATGTCGAGGGCATAGGTGGGAGAGCCCGGCCCGGAGAACACGTATCTCGCCGATCTGACGGCGGCCACCACCTTGGCGACGGCAACCTCGTCCACCCGCCGGGAGCGGAGCCCGGAGACCTCGACCGGAGTCGAGAGGCTCCGATCGAAGAACCCAACGATCTTGTCGACGAGTTGGTCGGCGTTCTCCTGAAACCCGAAGGGAGTCTCGAGCAGCAGGACCCGGGTGGCGCCCACCGCCTTGATGCCGTCCCGATGAACCGGGATCATCGAAGGCGACGTCTCGCCCGACCCCATCAGGACGAGCCGGCTCATCCGGCCTTCTTCCTGCCTCGCCCGGAGCGGGCCTGCCACTCGGAGCACACCAAGCTCACCACCCCCAGGTCCCCGGTCCGCCCTTGAACGGCCCCACCACCTCGGCGGTCACCCAACCACCGTAGAACTCGCCCGGTTGGGCTTTCACCACCTCCCCATCCACCGAACACTCGAACGCCGACGGGTAGAACGAGAAGTATCCGGTGATCGCCCCGAAGTCGGGCGTCGGGTTGAGATACGTCCAGGCCGAGCGCTCGACTGTGTGTCCGCCGGCGATCACATCGAAGTAGGAGGCGGCGCCTTTCCATTCGCACACCGACCCGCCCCCCGCAGACGGACGCAGGTACTGGCGGGAGACGTCGTCGGGCGGCAGGTAGAATGTCGGCGGATGACTGGTCTCCAGCACCCTGATCGCCCGCCGGGTGCGAGCAATCATCGTCCCGGCCAGCATCACCATGACAAGCCGCTCGGTGGGATCGAGGCGCGGCGGGCGTGGGTAATCCCACACGGATTCCTGTCCTGGCCCGGCGGGAAACGGTTGTGGCTGCACGATTTCCGACCCTACCCCCGATCGCCGGTTACCGGCACCCCGGTCGGCTTGACTGGTGGGGTTGTCGAAACAGGAGGAGCGATGCGCGGTTGGAAGTTGTCCGGTGCGATCGGTGTGGCCGTGATGACGGTGGCACTGGTGTACGGGTTCGGCCGGGGAGGATTCGCCACCGAAGGCGGTGCGATCCTCGATCTCACCTGGGGACGGGTGACACTGATCGATCTCTACACCGGCGTCGGGCTGGCCACGGCCTGGGTGTGGTGGCGGGACCGGTCGTGGCGATCGGCTGTTCCCTGGACGGTGGCCTTTTTGTTGCTCGGCAACCTGGCGGTGGCCGGCTACGTCCTCTTCCGCGCCCGGGGGGCGAACAGCCCGGCCGGGTTCTTCCTCGGTGACCGGCGCTGAAGGCCCGGTTCGGCTCCCGATCCGTCCGACTCCGGAGTTCTCTTGCACTGTCGGAATATTTAGTGCTAAATTCTGTTGACCGGGGAGAACCGGCCAACGGGAGAGGCACACATGACCATCACGCAACGAGAACTCGGGCAGTCGTCGGATTGGACGACCCGGGACCGGCTGTTGTCACGAGATCAGTCGGTGCTGGGCGAGGTCTACCGAACCCACTCGGGCGCCGTCTTCTCGCTCGCCGGGCGGGTCACCAACAACCGGACACTGGCAGAAGAGGTCACGCAGGAAGTGTTCCTCCGCTTGTGGAATCACCCCGATCGGTTCGACCCTGCCCGGGGATCGCTCCGCACGTTCCTGCTCTCTCAAACCCATGGCCGCTCGGTCGACCTCATCCGATCGGAGTCGGCGCGCCGTATACGTGAGGACAACCAAACCCGCCTCGCCGACGAAGCGGGCCCGACCATCGAGGAGGAAGTTCTCAGCCTCCAGACAGCAGAAGCAGTGCGGAACGCCCTCAAGCTTCTCGAGCCTGGAGAGCGGAGCGCCATCGAACTGGCCTATTTTGGAGGGCGCAGCTACCGAGAGGTGGCGACCATCCTCGATCAGCCGGAGGGAACGGTGAAGAGCCGCATCCGGTCGGGTCTGAAGAAGCTCGGCGAGGCCCTCAGTGAACAGCGATGACCAACCCATGACCCACCAACAGATCCAGGAGATCCTGGGCGCCTACTCCCTCGATGCGGTCGACCCCGCCGAGCGAGTCGAGGTGGCCAGACACCTGCCCGAATGCCCCGAGTGCCGCCAGGAGGTGGACTCGTTCCGCCACGTCGCCTCCCACCTGGCCGGCGTCGAGAAGATGCCGCCGCCCTCGGTGTGGGAACGGCTCCAGTCGACCGTCGACCAGTCGACGGTGGTCGACCTGGCATCCCGCAGCCGGGTCACGTGGTGGAAGCCGCTCATCTCGGTGGCGGCGGTGGCGGCCCTCGTCCTCGGGTTCGGGGTCCAGACCTCTCGCCTGACGGAGGTTCGGGGGCGGCTTGCCCGGGCGGAAGCTCGCACCGCCGACCTCGAGGCGTCGATCGCCTCCGGGCAGTGGGATGCGGTGGCGCGGCTCGCCGCCACCAGCCCCGGGGCGCAGACCGTCTCGCTCGACGGGAGTCTCGGACGGGGCACGATCGTGATCCTCCCCGACGGCACCGGGTTCTTGATCGAGAACGATCTCGACCCGCTCGACCGGGGTCGCACCTACCAGCTGTGGGCGGTCCAGGACGGAACGGTCATCTCCGCCGGTGTTCTCGGTTCGAGCCCGGGAGTCGTCACGTTCCACGTCGACCCAGACCTGCTCGAGGGACTGGTGATCACCGCGGAGCAAGCCGGCGGGGTGGTGTCGAGCGAGCAGACCGAAGCCAGCGCCTGGTTCCCCGAAGCATGAATCGATGAGCAGGCGGAGCACCACCTTCCTTCGCCGGGTCAGGAGCATTCCGCTGGTGACGGTCGGAGGCGTGGTCCTCACTGCGGCCGCCCCGCTGCTTCTCATCATCACGCTGACCACCGACTTCTTGCGCGGCCGGCAGAACCGCTTCGATGCGACGCGGCTGCTGGCGGCGGGACTCGCCTACGTCTGGTGCGAGATCATCGGCTTGCTGGCTCTCGCCACCAGCTGGATGCTCACGCTCGGCTCCCGCCGGCGCCGGATGTCGCAGGCCTTTGCCATCCAGCGGTGGTGGGCCCGCAATGTCCTTCGTTCGATCCGGGCCGTGTACGGGATCACCGTGGAGGGCACCGGCACCGACGCCCTCCATCCGCCTTTCGTGCTGGTGGCCCGTCACAGTTCGATCATCGACAACCTCCTCCCCGCCTGGTTCATCAGTGGGCCCCACCGAACCCACATTCGTTACGTCATGAAGACCGAGTTGTTGTGGGACCCCTGCCTCGACGTGGCCGGCAACCGGCTGCGCAACCATTTCGTCGAGCGAGGCAGCGGAGCCTCCGAGAGAGAGCTGGCCGCCCTCGGCCGGCTGGCGGCCGATCTCGGTGACGACGAAGGGCTGCTGATCTACCCGGAAGGGACCCGGTCCACCCCCCACCGGCGCGCCGCCGCCCTCGCCCGGCTGCGAACCTCCGGGGGGCGTCTGGCCGAGATGGCAGCCCACTTTCGGTACGTCATGCCACCCAAACCGAGTGGCCTCCACGCCATCCTCGAGTCGACCGCAGCCGAGGTGCTCGTCATGGCGCACCGGGGCCTGGATGGATTGGCCAAACTCTCCGACCTGTGGCGCGGCGGCCTCACCGGGGCCCGGGTCGAGGTCTCGTTCTGGCGGATCTCCCGTTCGCAGATCCCGCCGGGAAAGACCGAAGAGGCCGAGTGGCTCTACGGCCTGTGGGCCCAGATCGACGCCTGGGTGAGCGAGCATGATCCGGTGCCGGCGTGAGCATCCCTCGCAGCAGCGGCTTTTGCCCAGAGCCAACCCGCCGACCGTGACCGCCCTCGCCTGGTTCCGCCGGGATCTCCGGCTAGGAGACAACCCGGCCTGGGCGTCCGCCACCGCCGGCGCCGACCGGGTGGTGGCCTTGTTCGTCATCGACGACCGCATCTGGGCGGGAGCCGACCTTCGGCGGACAGCCTTGCTGGCCGGGCACCTCCGGGCGCTCGACGCCGACCTCCGGCTGCGGGGAGGACGCCTTCGGGTCGAGCGGGGAGATCCGGTGGAGATCGTTCCCGAGCTTGCCCGCCGTCTCGGCGCCGAAGTGGTGCACGCCAATCGCGACGTCAGCCCCTTCTCGATACGCCGTGACGCGCAGGTGGCCGCCCGCACCACCCTCGCCCTGTGGGACGGGATGTGGCTTCATCCCCCCGGCTCCGTCCGCAACCAGATGGGAGACCCGTACCTGGTGTTCACCCCGTTCTGGAAGCGGGTGCAGGCGCTGGGCGATCCACCAAAACCG
>DAIOGO010000019.1:7384-21026 GCA_036745195.1 Actinomycetota bacterium
AGGGCGTGGAGCCAGCGGCAACTCGACCCCTGGCCGGAGCCGGGTGGGGCGACGGTGATGGGCGACCCGGGGGCGGGGGTACCCGAGACGGGACCGGCGCCGATGGACCCTGGTGAGGCCGCCGCCCTCGCCCGCCTCGACGGATTCGAGGTGGACGGGTATCGAGCGCGTCGAGATCGCCCCGATCTCGACGCAACCAGTCGCCTCTCGATCGACCTGAAATGGGGAACCATCGCCGCCCGCACCATCTACGAAACCGTCGGGACGGCGACCGAGGACAGGGCCGCCTTCGTCCGCCAGCTCGCCTGGCGCGACTTCTACGCCTCGCTGCTCGGGGCCCACCCTCGGACGATCTCGACAGCTCTCAAACCCGGCTACGACGCCATCACCTGGCGGGAAGATCAGGCCGGGTTCGAGGCCTGGGCCCGAGGAATGACGGGGTTCCCCATCGTCGACGCCGGAATGCGCCAGTTGCTGGGAGAGGGCTTCATCCACAATCGGGTGCGGATGATCGTGGCCTCGTTCCTGGTCAAAGACCTCCTCGTCGATTGGCGGATGGGTGAGCGGTATCTCCGCCGGCACCTGCTCGACGCCGACACCGCCCAGAATGTCGGGAACTGGCAGTGGGTGGCCGGGACCGGAGCCGATGCCGCCCCCTACTTCCGGGTCTTCAACCCCACCTCCCAATCCCGCAAGTTCGATCCATCCGGCGACTACATCCGACGCTGGGTTCCCGAGCTGGGGGGCCTCGATGCCGAGGCGATCCACGCACCATGGGAGGCCGGCCCGCTGACCCTGGCCGGCGCCGGAGTGGTGCTCGGGGACACCTATCCGGAGCCGATCATCGACCACGCCTTCGCCCGGGAACGGGTACTGGCCGCCTACCAGACGGCCCTGGCCGGTCGCACCCCGCCACTCGACCCGGTGTCGGAGGCTGGTTGAATCGACGCCGGTGCAAAACATCAGCGATCTGCAACGAAGACAACGGCTGGGAATCCGCCACCATCTGGCTCGCCCCGCCGGCGATCCGGTCGAGGTCGCCGCCGCCCTGGTCGGCCTGCACTCGAGCGATCCCACCTCGGTCTATCTCTCTGCCCGCGCCCGGCTCGACCAGTTTGCGGTCGCCGATCTCGAGCGCCTGCTCTACGACAGCCGCCAACTCGTCAGAGTGGTAGGGATGCGCAAGACGTTGTGGGTGGTACCGGTGGCCCGGGGTGCGACGATCACCAAGCTGTTTGCCGATCGCAATTCGGCGCCGGAGCGGCGGCGACTCGACCGAATCCTTCGGGACCAAGGGATCACAGCCGATCCCGATCGCTGGCTCGACCGTGTGCTCGAGTCCATCCTCGGCCATCTGATCGAGGATGGTCCGCTTCTCGGCGCCGAGTTGTCCGCCCGCGTCCCCGAGCTCAAGATCCAGCTCGGCTTCGGAGCCGGTGCAGCGGCCACCACCGTCGGACTGGGAACCAGGGCACTCTTCCTGCTGGCCGCCGGCGGCCAGGTGGTACGGGCCCGCCCGGCCGGGTCGTGGATCTCGGGCACCTACCGCTGGGCAGACACCGAATCATGGCTGGGCGGGCGGTTGATCGATGAGCGCTCGGTCGACGAGTGCCGGCGCCTCCTGATCGAAGCCTGGCTCCAGACCTATGGACCAGGGACGGTCGAAGACATCGCCTGGTGGTCGGGGCTCCCCAAGAACCAGATCCGGGCGACGCTCGACGCCATCTGCGCGATCGAAGTCCAACTCGAGGAAGGGTTCGGCTGGTTGGCGCCAGGCGACGAAGGTGCCGGCCCGAGCCCACCACCGTGGGTGGCGCTGCTCCCCTCCCTGGATCCGAGCGCGATGGGATGGAAACAACGAGCGTTCTATCTCGGCGACTACCGCCCACAGGTGTTCGATCGCAACGGCAACGCCGGGGCGACGGTGTGGGTCGACGGAAGGGTGGTGGGCGCCTGGGGACAGACTCCCTCCGGTTCCATCGCGGTCCGGTTCCTGGAGGAGGTGGGCGCCGAGGCGATGGCCGCCGTCCACGAGCAGGCGGATCGGCTGGAGCGCTGGCTGGGACCGATCCGATTCCGCCCCCGCTTCGCGGCCGAAGCCGACCGCTGTCTGCAGCGGGGCGGGTGACCCTCAGTCCGAGACGACCACTCCCGCTTCGATCAGGGCCACCGCCACCAGCGGGTCGGCGGCATACCCGTCGGCGCCGAGGGAAAGGGCCACATCGGAATCGGCGATCGCCGCTCCACCGACCAGGACCAAGACCTCCGGGCCGACGACCTGGCGAACTGCGGCAATCATCTCGGCGGCGGCCGGCACCCACTCCTGCACCACAACCCCGATACAGACGGCCTTGAGGTTGTCGGTTCTCTCGATCGCCTTGACGAGCGAACCGATCGGGGTGTCGGGGCCCAGGTCGAGCACGTGGTATCCGGCTCCTCGCAACACGTCGGTGAGCATCGACAATCCCAGCCCGTGCCGTTCACCGGGGGGCATGGCGGCGACGATCGATCCCCGATCGCGACCGCGGCGGGTGAAACGGGCACTCAGCCTGCCCACCAGGCGATGCGCAACCGCAGTGGCGATGTGCTCGTCGTCGATATCGAGTTCGCCCCTCGCCCATCGATCCCCGATGGAGCGGAGGGCAGGGGCGAGCACATCGACATAGATCTCGGCAGGATCCTTCCCCGCCGCCAGGGCCGCCTCGATCAGCGACCAGGCGCCCGTGATGTCTCCCGCCACGAGTCGCGACTCCAATCGGGCCGACCAGGGCGTGTCGGACTCCTGGCGGGAGGTGGAGGGGTGGTGGAAGGCCTCGAGGGCATCCTCTGACACGTGCCAGGTGCCGGCGTGTTTCTCGGCCTCGATCAGACCGAGTCGGACGTAGCGATACATCGTCATGTAGTGAACGCCCAGCCGGGCGGCGGCTTCCTGCAGTGTGAGAGATGGCATCCGAACCTGGAATAGATATTATCACTAAATCGTTGGAGCGGGTATGGAACAACACGCAGGGCGAACCGCAAGACCAGACGCCTTGGACTCGATCCTGGACAAGCTGGTCGTGCCCGGGTTCACCCGGATCGGCTACAGCCTCCGCAAGCTGGATCCGAACCACACCAGGGTCGATGGTCGCACCGTCGTCGTCACCGGAGCCACCGCTGGCTTGGGACGGGTGACCGCATCGACACTCGCCGGGTTGGGCGCAACGGTCGTCGCTGTCGGGCGATCGCCCGAGAAGCTGGCGGCCCTCGCCGAAGGCTCGGGCGGCAAGATCATCACCGAGGTCGCCGACCTGTCGTTGTTGTCCGAGGTCTCGGCGCTGGCCACCCGGCTCCTGGAAGAACATCCGTCGATCCATGTGTTGATCAACAACGTCGGGGCGATGTTCGGCGAGCGCACAATCACCACCGAAGGCTTGGAGCGCACCTTCGCCACCAACCTGGCGGGACAGTTCCTCCTCACCAACCGGCTCATCCCTCGCCTGATCGAATCGGCCCCGGCCCGGATCATCACGGTCAGTTCGGGGGGCATGTACACCGCTCCGCTGGCGGTGAACCGGCTCGAGAGCCCCGACGAATACCGGCCTTCGGTGGCCTATGCCCGCACCAAACGAGCCCAGGTGGTTCTGTCCGAGATGTGGGCAGCGCAACTCGCCGGCACCGGCGTGGTGTCGCATGTCATGCACCCGGGCTGGTCGGACACCCCCGGAGTGCAGGAATCCCTGCCCGGGTTTCGCAGGATCACGGCACCGTTGTTGCGTTCGCCCGAGCAGGGAGCCGACACGATCGTCTGGCTGGCCACCGCCGGGGAGCCATCACGGGTCAGCGGACTCTTCTGGCACGACCGCAAACCCCGACCCACCCACCGCCTTGGATCGACCGCCGAGCGCCCCGGCGCCCGCCAGGAACTCTGGACCCAACTCGAAGCACTGACCACCCAACGGGAGGAGACCCGATGAGCTCGATGACCCTCGACCAGGATCTCGTGATCCTCGAATGGCGCCAGCTGGCGGCATGTGCCGACCACGACCCTGGACTGTTCTTCCCGGCCGGGGAAACCGGCCCCGCCGTCGAGCAAATACGTCAGGCGAAACGGATCTGCGCCGGCTGCGACGTCCAGGAGGAGTGCCTCATGTACGCCATCGACACCAATCAGGTGGCAGGCATCTGGGGCGGGCTGACCGAGGACGAGCGGAGGCCGGTGCGGCGCCGTTGGCTGGCAGAACGCCGCCGCGCTGTGCCAAGCTGAGCGGATGACCGGACCGGCCGACCTCGCCGCTGCCCAATTGGGCCGGATGCGGGCCATGAACGCCAAGTACCACGCCCGCTTCTTTGCCGACGTCCGGTACTCGGTGACCGTCAGCGTGGGATTGTTCGTGGCCGCCGCCGGCCTCGACGGGCGCCTGCTGGCGCTCATCCCGGTGGTGGCGTTGATCGGGGCCGCCCAGACCGCCTTTGACGCCTCCTACCTGATCTTCTCTCGTCAGTACGCCACCCGGCTCGAGCGGTGGCTCAATCAGGAACTGGGCACAGGGGTGCTCGTCGCCAATCGCCTGGAGGACGCCTACCTGTTCCCGCTCGACAAGCCCAAGGTGGTCACTCTTGCCTGGGGCAGCGGTTTCACCTGGTTCGGATTCATGACGGCGTTCTACACCGTGATCGGCGCCTTGGTGTTCGCCGTCGGTCTGGTTGGGGGCGCCCAGGCGATCGCCTCCTCGAACCGGCTGGTCTCCGTGGTCTATC
Source organism: Actinomycetota bacterium (assembly GCA_036745195.1). Lineage (GTDB taxonomy): Bacteria > Actinomycetota > Acidimicrobiia > Spongiisociales > ZC4RG35 > JBFHRE01. Next base: position 12,125 of record DAIOGO010000019.1, read on the forward strand.
TCCTGACGATGATCGTCGTCACCCTGATCACCCTCGTGGTGGGCTGGTGGTGGTTCCCCGGCGGGGTCGGCGAGCGGCGGCTCCGCCAGATCCTCGACGAGACCTTCCCACCTGTCTGACCCGACCTCGCCGCATACCGGGCGGAGCGCATCTGTGTCACAATCGGGTCCGTGATCGTCGACGGCGCCATCTACAACCAGGGTCATCGCCGGCCCGAGCCCTTCCAGCTCGGCCAGGCGCGCACCACCTCGGCCGAGGAAGGCAGTTTCTGCTGGCTCGGACTTTACGAGCCCGATGAGGCCGAATTCGAGGAGGTCACCCGGCAATTCGATCTGCACGAACTGGCGGTGGAGGACGCCATCCATGCCCACCAGCGGCCCAAGCTGGAGCTCTACGACGACACGCTGTTCGTGGTGCTCAAACCGGCGCGGTACCTCGACGAGTCCGAGGAGATCGAGTTCGGCGAGATCCTATTGTTCATCGACAAGGACTTCGTCGTGGCGGTGCGCCACGGTGAGGCCAGCCAGCTCGTCCAGGTCCGTCAGAGTCTGGAGAAACAGCCCGACGAACTGGCGCTGGGCCCCGGAGCGGTGCTGCTGGCCATCGTCGAACGGGTCGTCGACGACTATGCCGGGGTCCTCAATCAGCTCGAGATCGACATCCAGCAGGTCGAGGTCGAGGTGTTCTCGGAGGAGGAAGAGGCGCCCACCGAACGCATCTACAAGCTCAAGCGGGAGGTGCTCGAGTTCGCCCAGGCGACCACACCACTGCTCGGGCCGCTCGAGCGCCTCGCCCGGGGCCGCTTCGAGGGGGTCCACCCGGACCTGAGCGAGTACTTCCGGGATGTGCACGATCATCTCCAGCGGGTGGTCGACCAGATCACCACCCACCGCGACCTGCTCACCTCGGTACTCGAGGCGAACCTCACCCAGGTGAGCGTGCGCCAGAACGAGGACATGCGCAAGATCTCCGCCTGGGTGGCGATCGCCGCCGTCCCCACCCTGCTGGCCGGGGTGTGGGGAATGAACTTCACCTCGATGCCCGAGCTGTCGTGGAAGCTGGGCTACCCGCTGGCTGTGGGGATCATGGTCGGGGTGTGCACCTACCTGTACGTCCGGTTCCGCCGCTCCGGCTGGCTCTAACCCCCCCCCCCACCGCTGCGTCCTCCGACTCAGTGGGCCTTTTCGCCAAGAGCGTGTCCAGTCCTCTTGACAAGATGTCGGGTTTGTTTTACATTGACGATGTAAGCAAAACCTGACCTGGTGTCAGACATTCTTTACTCACCATCGGAGGCGATCGACATGACATTCCAACGGCTCACACTCATCATCGGCATCCCGTTGGGCGTGCTCCTGCTGCTGGCAACGGCGTTCATGGCGGGCATGCGCTGGAAGGTTCCCTTGGTCCTCGACGGCGTCCGTCGGATGAACAAAGCGGTCCTCAACCCCCGTCAGCTCCGCACCGCCGGCACCCCCGGGGCGTATGCCGATGTGATCGACCACGTCGGTCGCAGCTCGGGCAAGCCCTACCGGACGCCGATCGTGGTGGTCCCCGTCGAAGGCGGCTTCGTGGTGGCGCTCCCCTATGGCACCAGGGCCGACTGGGTGAAGAACGTGCTCGCCGCCGGTTCGGCCACCATCGTCCACGCCGGGACCAGCTATCTCGTCGATCGACCCGAGGTGGTGGCAACCAGCGAGGTGGCGGCCGCCTTCGAGCCTGCCGAGCGAAAGACGCAGAACCTGTTCGCTGTCGAACAGTGCCTGCGGATCCACACGGCGCAACAGCCGGCCACCATTCGCTGATAGGAGCGGGATCATGTCCTTCGAGGAGAAGAGCACCTGGATCACCGCCATCAGCCAGTTGGTGGTGGGGGTCTGGTATCTGGTCCAGATCGTGGACAAGGCGGCGGTGACTCCGGTCGCCGACATCGAGTACATCCCGGAGTTGCTCGTTCTGATCGGTGCCTCGGTTGCCCTGACCGTCGCCGCCACGGTGGTGGTCGCCGTCTTCCTGGCAGCTCGAGCGGCGGCCAAAGGCGACTCCGCCGAAATCGACCAGAGCGACGAACGGGACCGATCGATCAGCCGCTTCGCCGGCAACATCGGAGGGTATGTCCTCGGGGTCGGAATGATCCCGGCCATGACCCTGGCCGTGCTCGAATTCGATCACTTCTGGATCTCCCATGCGATTCTGGCGTCATTCTTCGTCTCGGAACTGGTGACGGCGACCATCAAGATCGTCGCCTACCGGCGGGGGTTCTGACCGTGGGCAAGACCGCCGTCACCAACTCGATCAGGGCGCTGCGCTTCGCCGCCGGGGAGATGACCCAGGCCGAGCTGGCCCGGCGACTCGGGGTGACCCGTCAGACGATCATCGCCATCGAACAAGGCCGGTACTCGCCGTCACTCGAAGTCGCCTTCAAGATGGCGCGGATCTTCGGGGTCGGGCTGGAGGACGTGTTCCAGTACCCGGAGTGATGCTGCGATGACTCAGACGGCGCCGGCGGCGAAGAGCGCCGGCGACAAGCGGGCGTCCTCCCACTGCCCGGCCACCAGACCGGCCGCCAGCGAACCGATGGCGTCGGCGCTCTTGCCGGCATACCCGTTGCCCCCGGCGGCGAGCACCGTTCGCTCGTCGAGACGGTCGATGTAGGGCAGCCCGGTCCGGGTGTCGGTGATCAGGCACGGCCGGGTCTCGAACGAGCGAGCCGACAACCCGGGAATGAGAGCTTTCACCAGTCTCCGCAAGCGGGGAAGGTCGTCGCGGTGGGCGTTACCGCTCATCCAGCGCCGCCGCTCGGCGGCGGTGTTCAGTCTCACCGGAACCCTCCGGCCCGCCCCCATCTTGAGTCGGACGGTGCCATCCGGGTAGACGGTGGGAGGCACCAGGTATACGTCGGCGAACACGTCGTCGTCGACCTCGGCCAGGACCGCAGGCAATCCTTTGAGTCGCACTTGCTCGTCCTGCTCGAGGTGGGCGAGGATGACCGTTTCGCTGCGTACGTCGAAACGGGGCAGGGGAGGTGCTCCAGCCATCTCATCGGTGTGAGGACCCGCCGCCAGCACCACCAGATCGACGACGACGATTCCGTGCTGGCGGGTCAGGATCTGGACCCTGTCCCCGAACTCGAGCCCGATCACCTCGTCGAGAACGACCCTGGCACCGTCGGCGGCTGCCACCTCGAGTTGAGCGGCCAACATCCGGCGAGGATCGATGAACCCGGCCGGGCCCGGTTCGAAGAAGACGGTGTGACCGGGCACCAGATCCACCCGGGCGTCGAGATCTCCCTCGGAATGGGCAATTCCCAGTTCCGCGGCGACCGCCCGCACCTGGGCGACCCGGACGGGGTCGCGCTCGGCCAGCACCATGCCGGTGGGAAAATGGAAGCGGATGCCCGAGCGTTCCTCCAGGTGGCGGTATCCGGCGATCGCCGCATCCGCCAGAATCGCCCACTCCCGGCTGGGATCGAGACGGCGGGTGACCCTCCCCGAGTCGTAGTGGCTGCCAAAAGGACCGGAATGAACGGAGAGCACCGGCGGTTCTGCCACCCCGATCCCCACCACCGCCAGGCCCCGCCCGGCCAGATGGCGCAGCGCCGCCGAACCCACCAACCCCAACCCGACGACCCCGACTGTCTGAGCCACCTCAGAAAGATAGTGACCGGGCTCCGGCGCCAGGAGCCGGGCGACAGGGCCGGTACGTCTACCATCGCCGCCGTGCCAGCCACCATCGTGCTCGGAGCCCAGTGGGGTGATGAAGGGAAAGGAAGGGTCACCGACTCCTTCGCCGAGTCGGCCGACTTCGTGGTCCGCTACCAGGGTGGCAACAACGCCGGTCACACGATCATCATCGGCGACCAGCGCTACGCCCTCTCCCTGATCCCCTCCGGTGTCATGTACCCCACCTGTACCCCCGTCATCGCCTCCGGGTGTGTCATCGACCCGAAGGTCCTGCTCGGCGAGATCGACATGCTGACCGGCCGGGGCATCGACCCATCCAAACTCAAGATCTCGGCCAATGCCCACCTGATCATGCCCTATCACCGCAAGCTGGATGCGGTGATGGAACGGCACCTGGGACGAAACCAGATCGGCACCACCAAGAAGGGGATCGGCCCGGCATACACCGACAAGTTCTCACGGCGCGGGATCAGGGTGCAGGACCTGTACGACCCCAAGATCTTCCGGGACAAGGTGGAGGCGGTGCTGGCCGACACCAACCGCCTGCTCACCCGGGTCTACAACCAGCTACCGATGGACGGTGGCCAGATCGCAGACGAATACCTGACCTACGCCGAACGACTGCTCCCTCACGTCACCGACACCTCGCTGCTCCTGTGGGAGGCGATCAGGGCAGGACGATCGGTTCTGTTCGAAGGAGCCCAGGGTTCGCTCCTGGATGTCGACCACGGCACCTACCCGTTCGTCACATCTTCCAACCCGACCGCCGGCGGGGCCAGTGTCGGCTCGGGAATCGGGCCCAAGGACATCGACCGGATCGTGGGAGTGGCCAAGGCCTACATCTCACGGGTGGGCACCGGGCCATTCCCCACCGAGTTGAAGGACGAGATCGGGGACAGGATGATCGAGCTGGGCGGGGAGTACGGCGTCGTGACCGGGAGGCGCCGTCGATGTGGCTGGCTCGATCTGGTCGTGCTCCGCTACGCCGCCCGCATCAACTCGCTCACCGATCTCTTCATCACCAAGCTCGACATTCTCTCCGCCTTCGACACCATCAAGGTCGCCACCGCCTACACCTCGCTGGGCGAGCGCTACACCGAGTTCCCCCGCCAGCAGCGGGTGTTGTACAACTGCACTCCCGTCTACGAAGAGTTCCCCGGCTGGAATGTCGACATCTCCTCTTGCCGTGACTACTCGGATCTCCCGGCGGAGGCCCGGAACTATCTCGAGTTCATCGAGGAGACGGTGGGGGTCCCGGTGCGGTGGGTGTCGGTCGGCCCGGAACGGCACCAACTCATCCATCGACCATGAAGGTCCTCCTGATCGGCGGCGGGGGGCGAGAACACGCCATCGGCTGGGCGCTGAAGCGCTCCGGGCGGGTCACCGAGTTGCTCTCGCTTCCCGGCAATCCCGGGCTCGCCCGACTCGGGCCGATCATCGAAGGGGTGGCGGCCACCGACGTCGGGGCCATCGCCGCCCTCGCCCGTGTCCACGCCATCGATCTGGTGGTGGTCGGCCCCGAAGCCCCGCTGGCCGCCGGGGTGGTGGACGCCGTCGGGCGACTGGGCATCCCCATCTTCGGGCCAACTCGGGCCGCCGCCCGGCTGGAATCATCCAAGTCGTACGCCAAAGACGTGATGGAGCGGGCCGGTGTCCCCACCCCCGACGCCCGCAGTTTCGACGACCGTCAGGCAGCGGTCGACCACCTGGCCAACGCGCCGGGGCCGTATGTCGTCAAGGCCGACGGCCTGGCCGGGGGCAAGGGCGTACTCGTGACCGAGGATCGGGCCAAGGCGGTCGCCTGGGCCGAACGATGCCTGGGAGGCGACTTCGGTGGGGCCGGATCGACCGTCGTCGTCGAGGAGTTCCTCGCTGGGCCCGAACTGAGCGTGTTCGCCCTGTGCGACGGCACGGATGCCGTGTTGCTCCAACCGGCCCGTGACTACAAACGACTGGGGGATGGCGACTCCGGCCCCAACACCGGCGGGATGGGGAGTTTTTCGCCGGTCGAGCTGGAGGATGGTCTCCTCGAACGGGTGAGAGCCGAGGTCTTCCTCCCCACCCTGGCCAGGATGGCCGAGGACGGCCACCCCTACCGGGGCTTCCTCTACGCCGGGCTCATTCTGACCGATCGGGGCCCGCAGGTGATCGAGTTCAACGTCCGGTTGGGCGATCCGGAGACGCAGGTGGTGCTTCCCCGACTCGACTCCGACCTGGTGGACGTGATCGAGACGGCCCTCGGGTCGAGGGTGTCGGATCTCGACCTCGAGTGGTCACCGATGGCGGCAGTCAACGTGGTGCTCGCCTCGCGAGGGTACCCCGAGTCCAGCGGTCCGGGTGTCCCCATCCGCGGGGCCGACATCGAGGCGGAGGACCTGCTGGTGTTCCATGCCGGGACCAGCCGTCAGGGCAAGCGTCTGCTGACCGAGGGCGGCCGGGTGTTGAGCGTGGTCGGGTTGGGCCCCGACGTTCCGGCGGCAGCAACCCGCGCCTATGCGGCGGTGGATGGCATCGACTACGCCGGCAAGACGTTCCGAACGGACATCGCCGGCCACACCAGGTAAAACCCAGTGGGCCCCGGCGGCGGCGCCGTCAACCCCAAGAGAGTCCGCGCGTCATGCCGCGCTCCCCATTCTCGACTGCAACCTCATCAGAAGCTCGCGAGGGCTGAAAGGTTTGATGATGTAATCGGTGGCTCCGACGGCCATCCCCTCCTCGACATCTGCAGGGCGAGCGCGAGCGGTGAGCATGATCACGGGAAGATCGAACAACCGGAGTTCTTCTCGGATCCGGCGACAGGTTTCCAGACCGGAGATGCCCGGGAGCATCACATCGAGCACCACCGCATCCACTTCTTCCCGTGAAAGGAAGTCGAGAGCAGCCTGCCCGTCGCTCACCGAGATCGCCTCGATCGCCGATAGCCGCAATCGCATGTCGATCAGCCTGCGCAGATCGGGGTCATCGTCAACGATCAGAATCCGGGTCATTCATTCACCTCGAGGCTCCCGTCGGCGGAGGGAAAGCGGAGTTGCACGGTTGTTCCCTCGCCCACCTCCGAGGTGATCTCCAGCTGCCCCGACGATCGTTTCACCACCGCGTCCACGATGGCCAGACCCAAGCCGGTTCCCTGGATCTCATTGAGCTGGGCGAGACTCCCGCGGAAGAACCGATCCCGGATGCGGTGGATGTCGTCGGGATGGATGCCGATCCCGCTGTCGATGACCTCGATCGACACCCAACCGTCACAGGTGGTGGCTGCGACCGAGATCTCACCACCGGGCGGAGTGAACTTGACGGCGTTGGAGATCACGTTGGTGAGGGCACTGAACACCTCGCCCCGGTCGCCCACGATCACTGCCGGAGCGAACGTCGACTTGAGTCGGACCCCCTTGAGGTGGGCGTTGATCTCCATGGTTCGCAACACTTCCTCGAGCAGGACCTCGACATCGATCCGCTCGGCGCTCCGGGTGCTGTCGGCGCGCTCGACCGAGGCCACCGCCAGGATCTGTCCGATCAAATGGAGGAGCCGGTCACCGTTGCGCCGGATCACCGCCAGCAGGCCGGCCTGGGACGGTGTCACATCGTCGCCCTCCTCGAGCAACTCCAGATAGCCGAGGATGGAGGTGAGCGGGGTACGAAGCTCGTGAGAGACGTTCGAGACGAAGGAGTCCTTGAGCCGGTCCACCTCGTAGCGTTCGCTCTGGTCCCGGGCGAGCATGGCCAGCCAGCCGGCCCCGTCGTCGGACTGCTGGTGGAGCAGGACGATCGAGACAGGGATGATCCCCTGGTTGCGGTCCTGGAGCCTCACCTCTCCCGACCAGGTGCCGTGTTCTCGCGCCCACTGCCGGGCCGCCTCGAACCGACCGGCGTCGTCGGCGGCGACCAGATCCTCGAACCGGCGATCGCTGCCCAGCAGCTTGATGGCACTTCGGTTGAGGTACTCGATCTCGCCCGAGTCGGAGCCCCAGGCGACGACGTCGGGGGTCGTGTCGAGGATCTCGGCCGCTTTGGCCAGCGACCTCTGCACCGAGAGTCGTTCTCCGATGTCCTGGAACACCGCCACCAGGTGGCGGGCGCCGCCCACTCGCATCTCTGACACCGACACTTCGGCCGGGAATCGGGTTCCGTCGAGCCGTACGGCCTCGACGACGGCGTTTGCCGCCAGCGGCCCGGACACCCCCCGGCTGATGAACCGGGTGACGAGACGTCGGATCGCCTCGGCCGAGGAGGGGTCGATCAGACCCCAAACCGGTGTTCCATTGAGGGCACCCGCCGGGAACCCGAGGGTGCGCAGGGCGGCCGGATTGGCGCGGGCGATCCGCCCCCGGTCGTCGATCGCCACGATCCCCATCGGCGCCGTTTCGAAGACCGCATCGAGGAAGGAGGCGGTCGATTCGAGTCTGGCAACCGCCCGATCCCGGGCGGCGGAAGCCTGGAGCGACTCGACGATGCTGGCGCAGGTGGAGAGGAGCGGCTGGAGCAACTCGGCGATCCGCTCCTCGTAGGGGACGGCGGGGGCGCTCACCCCGATGACCGCCACCAGCCTATCTGCCGAGATGAGCGGGAGCCCGAGGAACCCCCGGATCGGAGCCAGCCGGTCCCGGGATGCGGCCGGGACGTCGGGCGAGTGGGTCAGGACCACCGCTTGTTCGGTTGCCACCACCTGCGAGACCAGCAACGCCACGTCCGGGTGGAGAGAACGGGCGGCCGGATCACCCCACACGATGGAGCGGGTGACGAGGTTGGGAATCCCCGAGTCGGACCACTCGACCTCGCCGATGAAGCCGTATTGGCTGAACGAGGTCCGGATGACGGCGTCGAGCAGGAGGTCCCACATCCGTTGTGGATCGCCCTGACGCACGTACTCGCGCTGAACGTGGACGATCTCGGCCAGGATGTCGGGAGCAGCCTCATGGTTGAGCCAGGAGAAACCGCTCCGACCCCCGGGGACGGAACTGGAGTTGTGGTCCACGCTTCTCCAGTCGGATGACACCGGGTGGAGTTGCATTGGTGGCAGCCCGCCGGGACGGTCCGCCCGGCCTCGTAAGCTGACGATCGATGTCACTGTTCGAAGCACTCACCGAGCTGGCCGGGGCGGCCTTTGCCGCCGCCGGGGCCGATCCGGCGCTCGGGTCGGTGGTGAGATCGCAGCGCCCGGAACTGGGGCAGTTCCAGGCGAACGGCGCCCTCGCCGCCGCCAAGCAGGTGAGTCGCAACCCCCG
>DAIOGO010000019.1:21126-29030 GCA_036745195.1 Actinomycetota bacterium
CCGATGGGCCAGCTGATCGCCGCGGTCGCCGAGGCCCGGCCCGACCTTCCCTATTTCGATCCGGGCGCTGCCGGACCGTTCCCGGCGGCGTCGCCGGTCACGATCGACGACCTCCAGGAGATGTACCCGGTGGCCGCTTCCCGTGTCAAGGACGATCCGGTGTTTGCGGCCAGGAGCCAGGAGGCCACCGTCGCCCTCCAGCAAGGACGCCCCGGCTACCGGGCATTGTGGGAGCACTTCCGCTCCGTCTCGGTGGAGGCGCTCAAGGAGGTCTACGACCAGCTCGGGGTCGAGTTCGAACTGTGGATGGGGGAGGCATCGGTCCACGACCGGCTGGCGGATCTGGTGGATCGACTGACCGCGGCCGGGGTGGCGGTGCGGAGCGAGGGAGCGATCATCGTCCCGGTCGCCGAGGAAGGCGACGCCCAGGAGATCCCGCCTCTCATCCTCGAGAACTCGAGGGGTGGATACACCTATGGGACCAGCGACCTGGCCACCATCGAGGTACGGGTCGACGACCTGAGAGCGGTCGAGATCGTGTACATCGTCGATCTTCGCCAGTCATTGCATCTCGAGCAGGTCTTCCGGGCGGCCCGCCGGGCCGGCATCGCCGGGCCGGAGATCATCCTCGACCACTCCGGCAACGGGACGGTCAACGGGCCCGACGGCCGGCCGTTCAAGACCCGCCATGGCGACCTTCCTCGGCTCCGCGACATCATCGCCGAGACCATCGACAAGGCGATGGAACGGCTCGACGAGAACTCCCTCGCCACCGGATACGATCCCGCCGAGCGGCGGGAGATCGCCCGCCTGGTGGGGCTGGCGGCCCTCAAGTACGGCGAACTCTCCAACCACCGCAGCTCGAACTATTCGTTCGACATCGACAAGTTCACCCGGCTCTCGGGCAAGACCGGGCCCTATGTCCAGTATGGGGCCACCCGGATTCGCTCCATCCTCCGCAACGCCGAGCAGGCGGGGGTGGTGGCAGGTCCGCCCCGCCCACCGGTGACGGATACCGAGCGGGCCCTCATCCTGGAGCTGATCCGGCTGCCAGACGTCGTCCGGCGGACCGCCGAGCAACGTGCCCCCAACCACCTCGCCGAGTTCTGCTTCGAGCTCACCGGGGCCTTCAACCGCTTCTACGACGACTGCCACATCCTCTCCGAGACCGATGTGGCGCTGCGCGGATCGTGGTTGACGCTGGTCGCCACCACCCTCCGCTCGATGGAGTTGCTGCTCGATCTCCTCACCATCGAGATCCCGGATCGGATGTGAGCCACCGGATTCGTGCTGCCCGCCCCGAAGACCTGCCGGCGGTCGCCGCCTTCACCGACGGCACGTTCGAATGGGGCGATTACGTCGCCGACTCCTTTCTCGAATGGATCGACCAGCCCGGCAGTCACCTGCTGGTGGCGGTCGACGACGATGACACCGCCATCGGGGTGGCCCGGATGGTGGAGCTCTCGCCCGACGAGGTCTGGCTCCATGCCGCCAGGGTCCACCCCGACCACCGGCGGAGCGGCATCGGAACGTCGCTCAACGAGGCTTGCTGCCGGCAGGCCCGCCGGCTGGGTGGACGGGTGGCGCGCCTGCTCATCGAGACCTGGAACGAGCCGGCCCGCAACCAGGTGTCCAAACTCGGGTACCACGAGACCGGCCGCTGGGTCTTCGCCCGCAAGAACCTGGCAATGGAGCCCCTCACCAACGGGAGCCGACGGGTGAGCGGTGACGAACGCCTCACGCCGGCCCGACGGACCGAGGTCGACCTGGCCTGGATGACATGGAGCAACGGGGATCTCGCCTACCACGGCCGCCTGCTGTTCCCGGAGGGCTGGCTGTTCCGCCTGATGACCCCCAACGACCTGGAACTGGCGGTCAGATCGGGGCGGTTGTGGCAATGCCCGTCGGGTCTGATCATGGGAGGCGTCGACGAGGACGGGGTCTTCGCCGTCCCCTGGGTGCAGACCACCGATGTAGACGCCCCCCGGTTGGTCAAGGCGGTCATCGACGTCGCCGACTCCCTCGGGGCCGAGAAGGTCGAGGTGATGGCGCCCGCCGCCCCCTGGCTGGGCGAAGTACTCGAGCAGTACGGATTCACGCTGCGCCCGTCGTCGGTGTGGGCCCTCCCCCTCTGAACCGGACCGTCAGCCGCCCAGCCGAACCCGCCGCTCGTTGCGGATCTGCCTTCGTAGCCTCGCCTGCTCCTGACGCCGCCGCTCCTCCTCGGTCTCCAGAATGAGCGGGGGCACCTCGACCGGATGGCCCTCGTCGTCGAGGGCCACCATGACCAGATAGGCGGTGGTGGTGTGGCGTCGCTCACCCCCCCGCCAGGGCTCTGCTTCCACCTTGACTCCGACCTCGAGCGAGCTGCGACCGACATCGTTGATGCTGGCCGACACGATCAGGATGTCTCCGACAAACACCGGTTCGTGGAAGCTCAACTCGTCGATGGAGGCCGTGACACACAGTCTCCCGGCATGGCGAACGGCGGCCGTCCCCGCCGCCGAGTCGACCTCGCGCATGATCACGCCGCCGTGGACGTTGCCGGCCAGGTTGGCGTCGAGCTGGGTCATCGTCCGGACGAATTGAACCGTGCTGGCTGAGACGGTGCGGCCTTCCATGGACTGAGCGTAGGGCGAGTCGACAGGCCGGACCGGCATAGACTCGCACCATGCGACGCTCTGCCTCACTCGGATCCTTCCTCGCCCTGGTCGTGCTGCTGCTCACCGGGTGCGGCACCCAAACCGGTAGCACCTCCGGATCTGCCGGCCCGCCCGACACCGCCGGCGGAGCGGAGCTGATCGTGGAAGGCCGGGCCTTCGGCCAGACGCCCCGAGTGAGCCCGGGCGGCTCCTTCGACATCGTCAATCGTGACGCCGGCGCCCACACCTTCACCTCCAAAGACGGAGCCTGGACCCAGGTCGACCTCCCCGCCGGGACCACCACGACCTTCACCGCTCCGCCCGATCTGGCGCCCGGCGTCTACTCCTTCTTCTGCGCCTTCCATCCCGACTCGATGGGCGGCCGCCTCACCGTCGAGGAGTGACGGGGCGGCTCATCCGTTCCCCAGTGCCATCTCGTAGACACCGTTGCCGGTGGCGACGAACCCGAGGCCTTCCAGATAACGGTTGTGATCCGGAGTCCCGGCCCGGGTTTCGACGATGTGGATGCCGCGCCCGTCGAACAGATGGGACCGCCGGTAGAGGAACCGGGCCACCTGCAGGTCGCGGTATTGCGGGATGACGAAGTCGAGGTCGACGACCAGACGGCCCCCGGGGACGATCCGGCCCACCAGCAGCCCGGCCGGCACCATGTCGCGCAGGACAAAGACCCTGAGTTGGTCTTCCGCCGGTTCGAATTGGAACTGCGGCTGAAAACGGTCGATCTCCTGGCGGTAGAACCGGAGGAAGTCGCGCAGATACCGGGAGTCGGCGTCGACCTCGAGCACCCGGAAGAAGGAGCGTTTGGGTGACCGGAACTGGTTGAGGAAGTAGAGATGAACTCCGGCGATGGTGAGATTGGTGAGCACGATCGGAAGACTGTCGATCAGATAGCCGTACACGATGAAGCCGGTCGATCCGGCCAGCCCGAGCAGCCGCAGCTTGAGGATCGAGGTGCGCGTCACCGAGAGGACGACCAGCGCCGAACCGACGTACCCGATCACCTCGACGATGGTGCCCGACATGTGCCTCCGAACTCAGAGGGCACTGATCGTATCGGGGCCAACGGTTTGGGGCCGCCCGGTGGACGGCCCCAAACCTCGACCCGCCCGGCGTTTCAGTTGAGCGGATCGCCGTCGCCGGCCTGGAAGAGACCGATCGCCCCGCGGCCGGGGAAGTTGAAGGCGTGGGTCACGATCGGGTAGAGCCCATCTTCCATCGCCTTCATCTCGATGATCGCACCCTGGGCAGGCGAGAGGTCGACCGCCTGGGCGCCATAGTTCCCGAGATTGCCCCGCACCAGGGCGTATCCCTCCTTGATCACGGTGTCGAAGATCGTTCCCACCACATGGAACGACGAGTCGATCGACGGCCCGACGTTGAGGACGAACAGCCGGACCTCTTCGCCCATCGGGATCTGCACCGGGTTGTCGAGATACTGCTTGGCGATGCCGTTGAACATCACCAGGTCGGGCGAGGGCGCCCCCTTGTCCGCCTTGGCCAGACTCGAGATCTGGCCTTGTTCGCCGAGGTACCACTCCGACTGGACGAAGAAGAACTCGTTGGCGAGCGGCTCCAACCCTTCTGCCGGTTCGGTGATCACCATCCCGTACATGCCGTTGGCGATGTGATGGAGCACCGGGCCGGTGCCACAGTGATACATCCACACCCCGGCGTAGTCGGTGGTGAACTCGTAGATCTTCTCCTCTCCGGGGGCGATCGACGTCATCTCGTCGTTCCATGCCACCTGTGAGGCGTGGAAGTCGATCGAGTGGGACAGTTCGGCCTCGGGCGGGTTGATCAGGCGCACGCGCACCGTGTCCCCCACCCTCGTTCTGATCACCGGGCCGGGAAGTTGCCCACCAAAGGTCCACACCTTCTGCTGGTAACCCTCGGCCACCGTCATCAGCTTCTCCTCGATGACCAGTTCGACCTCGATCAGGTCGCCCCCGCCGGCGGCGCCACCAGGCACCAGGGTGACGCCCGGTCCCTCACCCCGGCCCGGGACGCGTGGATCGCGCAGCTCGTAGCCAGGGGCATTCTCATCGGCCGTCACACTGGGGCCTTGGGCGGGAGCCGCTCCGTGGTCATCGGCCACCGTCGTCTCGGTGGTGGTACCCACCATGACGTGGCCGACCATCCCGGCTTCCTTGTGACCCGGCACCGAGCAGATGATCTCGGTGGTGCCTTCGGTCAGGCGCACCATCGCCGACGCCTTCTGGCCCGGTTCGGCGACGATCTTGGACGTGCCGATGGTCAGGTCGTGGAGAACCGCCCCCTCGTTGTCCAGTACCACTTCATATGTCCCTGCCGCCTCCACCGAGATCTCCGCCGGGGAGAATGCAAAGTCGCTGGCCACCACCTCGATCACCCCCAACGGCTCGCCGCTCTCCTCGGCGGCCACCGTCGTGGTGGTGCTGGTGTCGACCGACTCCGCATTGGCGGGGCGGTTGACGGCCACCATCAAGGCCGCCGCCGACAACACGGTTGCGAAGGCAAGGCCCGCCATCGTCATCGCTTTGAACGTCGCCTGATCTCCACTTCTCATCTCGTCGCTCCTTGTCGTTCCGTCGTGTTCACTGCTGCCTGACGTGCCAATGCCTTGATCAGAGCCGTGCGCGCCTCGGTCCACGGATCGTGGAGCGAGCAGGTGTCGTCTCCCCCACACGGCCCGCCCCGGAGGACGCACTTGCCTGTTTCGGTGGGACCCTCGACCGCCTCGATGACGTCGAGCACGGTGGCTTCGGCGAGATGCCCCGGTGTGTACCCGCCCCGCGGACCCGGGGTCGATTCCAGCCAGCCCCGAGCCACCAGCGGCCGGGCGATCTTGGCCAGGAAGGCCGGGGTCGTCCCCACCAGCGCAGCGAGGTCGGCCAGCTTCACCGGTTCATCCCGGCCGGCCACCTCTGTCAATGCCTTGATGGCCAGATCGGTGCTCCGGGTCAGTTCCAGCCGCATGCCCATAATCCTTGACTCATAAAGTCAAGGATTATATCAGCCGGATTCTGTCGCCAGGGCAAAAAGGCCCTAACCGCTCCGGGCCACCTGAATGCACCTAGCCCCTGGGCAGGCAAACGCCTGCATCCGCCACCTATGCTGCCGCCGGTAGCGCCGATCCCGAGACCTGTAGGACCGAACATGGCAAAACCGACGATCCTGGCGGTCGACGACGATCCTCAGGTCCTCGAGGCAGTGGCCGCCGACCTGAGGGCCCGATATGGCGGCGACTACCGCATCCTCCAGGCATCGTCAGGGGCGGAGGCACTGGCCGCGGTGGAACAACTGGTGGGGCGGGGCGATGTGGTGGCGGTCTTCCTGGTCGACCAGCGGATGCCGGCGATGACGGGCACCGAGTTTCTGCTCGCCGCCCGCCAGTCCTTTCCCGACGCCAAGAAGGTCCTTCTCACCGCCTATGCGGACACCGAAGCGGCGATCTCGGCCATCAACGAAGTCGGCCTGGACCATTACCTGCTCAAGCCGTGGCATCCGCCCGAAGACCACCTCTACCCGGTGCTGGACGAACTCCTCGAAGACTGGCGGGCGTCGGTCCCGGCTCCCTACGAGGGCATCCGGGTGGCAGGCACCCGGTGGTCCCCCCACAGCCACACCATCAAGGACTTCCTCGCCCGCAACCAGATTCCCTACCGGTTCCTGGATGTCGAGGCCGACCCAGCCGCCAGGGCGATGGTCGAAGCCGCCTCCGGCGGCGAGATGACCCTTCCGATGGTCTTCTTTCCCGATGGGGGTCATCTGGTCCGCCCCGACACGAGGCTATTGGCGTCCAAAGCCGGGCTCCAGGTGGAGGCCACCCTCCCCTTCTATGACCTCATTGTGATCGGAGCAGGCCCGGCCGGCCTGGGAGCGGCGGTGTACGGCGCCTCCGAAGGGCTTCGCACCGCGGTGATCGAACGGGAGGCCACCGGCGGCCAGGCCGGCACCAGTTCCCGGATCGAGAACTACCTCGGCTTCCCGGCCGGCATCGCCGGGGTCGATCTCGCCCGCCGGGCCACCGCCCAGGCCCGCAAGTTCGGGGCAGAGATCCTGACCGCGGTGGGGGTGGATTCGATCACGGCCGACGAGTCGGCAAAACGGGTACGCCTCTCCGACGGGACCGAACTCGGGTGTCGGGCCCTGGTGATCGCCACCGGCATGACCATTCGCCGGCTCCCGGTGGAGGGGCACGAACGGCTGGTCGGCGCAGGGGTGTATTACGGGGCGGCCCCCTCCGAGGCCGTCCTCTACCGGGGAGAACCGGTGATCGTCGTGGGAGGGGCGAACTCCGCCGGCCAGGCATCGATGATGCTGTCCCGCTTCGCCGGTCAGGTGACCATCCTGGTCAGGGGTGACTCCCTCGAGGCGGGCATGTCCCAGTACCTGGTCGACCAGATCCGGGCCACCGACAACATCGACGTCATGCTCGGCGTCGAGGTCACCGCGGTCGGGGGAGAAGACCATCTGGAGTCGGTGACGCTCCGCTCGAACGACGGAACCGAAACCGTCAAGGAGGCGGGCGGGTTGTTCATCTTCATCGGTGCGAGACCGCACTCCGACTTCCTGGCCGGGGTGGTGGCGCGCAATCGCCAGGGCTTCATCATCACCGGACCCGACCTCCTTGCCCCTGACGTCGAGCCGAAGTGGCCGCTCGAACGTGATCCCTTCTTGCTCGAGACCAGCGTTCCCGGGGTCTTTGCGGCCGGGGACGTGCGAGCGGACGTGGTGCGGCGGGTGGCATCCGCCGTCGGCCAGGGGGCGGTGTGCGTTTCGTTCGTGCATCGCTACCTCGAGACGGTTTGACATGTACGAGGAGCGGCTCCGATCGGTGCCGCTGTTCGCCGACCTCCCGCAAGAGGACCTGGAGCGGCTGTGCGCCGGCGTCCACGAGATCGTGCTCGAACCGGGAGCAAGCCTGTTCGAGGAAGGCGAGGAGGGCAATGCCGCCTACGTGATCATCGAGGGGAAGATCGAGATCACGCAGCGTTCCGCCGGTGGTGACCCGGTGCTGCTGGCGGTTCGATCCATCGACGAGGTGATCGGGGAGATGGCCCTCGTCCAATCTGCTCCCCGGGCGGCGACGGCCAGAGCACAGACGGCCGCCACACTCATCGCCATCCCCAAGTCGACCCTGGACGAGCTGCTCATCACCAGCCCGAGCGCGGTCAGAACCATCTTCGAAGCCATGCTCCAGCGGTGGAAGGACACCCAGTCGAGACTGCGCCAGAGCGAGCGGATGGCCCAACTGGGGAC
>DAIOGO010000020.1:0-1112 GCA_036745195.1 Actinomycetota bacterium
GCCGGGGGGTCATCCCCCTGCAATCATCACTGGGGGGTGCCGGGGGGTCATCCCCTGCAATCATCATCGGGGGTGCCGGGGGGTCACCCCCCCTGCGATCATCACAGCGTCAGGCGGGCGACGATCTCGTCGTCGTCCAACTCACCGGTCGGGAGGAACCCGAGCCGGAGATAGAACGGGCCGGGACCACCGTCGCCCTCGACCCAACTCGTGTAGACCTCGCCGCCTCCACGCCGCCGGATCTCGTCGAAGGCGAGGGCGAGGGCGGCGGTGCCGTGACCCTTGCGCTGATGTCGGGCGGCCACCATCAGTCTCCACACCCAGAAGTGCCTCCCGTTCGACTCTTCCGGGTCGATCTCGAGCATGAGAAAACCGACGACCTCCCCTTCACCGTCGACGATGGCGCGTGGCCAGGCGATGTGGTGTTCGGCCAGGGCCTGGGCGAGCGACCACGGATTGGATGCGACGAATTCGTCCTGGCCGGGGGCGAGTTCGAGGTCGTACACGGCTGCCACGTTTTCGGCAGTGATCTCGGCGAGTGTCACGGGCATGAGAAATCCTCCAAATGAGCGGTGGAAAGGGCGCAAGCTCGACCCGCGTCTGGAAAGGCGGAGAGCTTCGTCAGGAGGTTGTACCGGCCGAGACCGGGCGCCGTATCGGTCAGAGTAACGAGTATCGAGCTGCAGCGGGAGACTCGTTCAGAAGTGTCCGCCTGGCGGCGAGTCGCCGGCGCCCCCGAGCCCCTCGGAACCTTGTCGCCTCTCCGACTGTTGGGGCCCGCTGCGGTCCAGACCGTGGGTTGCACCGAACAGCGAGTCGCCCCGGCTCGATTCGAAACGAGGAGGTTGCGATGGAGTTCGAAGTGTTCCCGGCGCTGGTGGCCGGTCTGGTCGGCACGGTGGTGATGTCGGCGATGATGCGGATGGCCGCTTCGATGGGTCTCACCAAGATGCCGGCCATGCCGTTGCTGATGGGATCGATGGTGACCGGCGACCGAGTCACCGCCACCAGGTTCGGGGCGGTGATCCACTACCTCATGATGGGCACGGTGCTCTTTGGCCTTGGTTACGCCGCCCTCTTCACGGCACTCGATGATGCCTCGGTGGCAACGG
>DAIOGO010000020.1:1212-26151 GCA_036745195.1 Actinomycetota bacterium
CGGCCGAAGGCCTACAGCACCCTCGCGGCCATTTCGGCCAGGGGGCTGCGGATCGACTTCTCCAGGACGACGTGACCGAAGAGGGCGGAGCCCCGGAACTTCTCGATGAGGGCGGCCATCCCCCCGTAGGGCGAGATGTAGGGGTTGTCGACCTGGCTGAGGTCGCCGCAGAAGACCACCTTCGAGTCCTTGCCCAACCGGGTCAGGATCACCTTCAAGGTGGACAGCTCCAGGTTCTGGGCCTCGTCGATGATGACGAACTCTCCGGTGATGGAGCGGCCGCGGAGATAGGTGACGGCGGCCATCTCCAGCTCTCCCCGGAGGATGAGTTCGTTGATGGCCGACTTGGCGCCCTCCGCTCCGGCGTCCTGGAAGAGAGCATGGAGGTTGTCGTGGACGGCCGCCATCCACGGGGCCAGCTTCTCATTGAGGTCACCGGGCAGGTATCCGACCTCCTGTCGCCCCACCGCCACCAGCGGTCGGTAGACCGACACCTTGCGGTATCGACCCAGTTCCAGCACCTGCTCCAACCCGGCGGCCAGCGCCAGGAAGGTCTTGCCCGAACCGGCCATCCCCATCAGCGACACCGCCGGGATGTCGGGGTCGAGCAGATGATGGAGGGCGATCGTCTGACGGAGGTTCTTGGCCTCGATCCCGAAGGCGCGGGGCGTGTTCGACACCCGCTCCAGGGTGGTCGTCTCGCCCGACTCGATCACCCGGGCGATGGCCGAACGTGACACCCCCGAACGGAGCACCACGAACTCGTTGACCCTGGCGTCGACCTCCTCGATCTGGAGTTTGCCGTGCTCGAACAGGGCGTCGATCGTCTCGCCCGAGGTCGGCACCTCCTGCACTCCCGACCACACCTCGTCGACCGGCACTGTGTCGGCCCGGTAGTCCTCGGTCTCGACCCCGAGTTGGGCGGCCTTGATCCGGAGCGAGGCGTCTTTGGTGACCAGCACCGGGTCGACCCCCTCGTCGGAGAGGTTGAGACAGCAGGCGAGAATCCGATGGTCGGGGGTGGTCGGGTCGAGGATCTTGGGGAGCCGTTCGGAGGCGATCCCGTTGAGCTCGATGCGCATGGTTCCGCCGGAAGGCAACACCACCGGGGCCTTGAGCCCGCCCGATCGGGAGGCGCCGAGGGACTCGAGCAACCGGATCGCCATGCGGGCATTGCTGCCCACCTCGTCCATCCGGGTCTTCTTGCGGTCTAGTTCTTCTACCACGACGAGTGGCAACACAACCTGGTGCTCATCAAACCGTTCGATCGAGTGGGGATCCGCCAACAGGACGCAGGTGTCAAGCACGTAGGTTCGTCCCACCGGGTTCCACTCCTCGTCTCGAAGATTCGGCGTTCCCGACATCGTCGTGTTTCCTATCGGCAAAACCAAGGATTGGTTGAGGCCCGAGCGTTGGGGCTCGCCTCAGTCGCGCCGGTAGAGGCTCACGAACTGGGGGCTGGAGAGGAGGTTGAACTCGTCGTGAACGGGTGTGAAGCCGCGCGGCTCGAGCATGCGCCGCACCTTCGACGGCCACAACCACTGACAGTGGACCTGGCGCGCCTTGAAGGGGTTGCGATGAAGGATCACCGAGGTGGGAATCGCGAAAATCCCCTGAATGGGCTCGGCCGGATAGATGAACAAGGCCCGTCCACCCGGCCTGAGGACCCGGGCCATCTCGTCGAAGGCACCTTCGAGCGGGGGGATGTGCTCGATGGCGTGGACCGAGACGATCAGGTCGAAGCTGGCGTCGGGGAAGTCGAGGTCCTCGGCAAACATGTGACGGACCCCATCGACCACGGCCACATCTGGTGCCTGCGGGTTGGCATCGATGCCCACCGCCGCCACCCCCCAGTCGAGGAGGCGCTTGGTCAGGTGACCCCTCCCACAGCCGATCTCGAGACAGGTTTCGCCGGGGCGGGGATCGAGCAACCGGCGCACGGTGGTCTCGTGGCGCTTGTCCCAGCGATTGACGAGGGCATACCGGCGGGAGTCGTAGGTCATCTCGGCTCCAGGTGAGGGGCAACGGAATAGTCCACCAGCAGCGGGCCCTCCTCGTGGAGGGCGATGTGGCTGACCCCGGTGTTGTCCGAGACCCCGAGGTGGTCGGGGATGTCGACCCCGCGTCCGCTGACAACACCCACCAGCGCCCGGATCGCAGCACCGTGCGAGACGACCAGCGTGCGGCCGGATGGCTGGAAACTCCCGAGAAAACGGGCCATCCGCTCGATCACGTCGGCGAAGCGCTCACCGGTGTCACCCCGGGGCAGATCCAACCCGTCGCGGTACACGGCCATCAGTTGCTCGTCGCCGGCGTCGACCAGCTCCCGGAACGACTGACCCTCCCACTGGCCGAAGGACATCTCGGCCACCGCCTCCTCGACGGTGAAGACGGGCGAGATCGCCTCGGCCGTCTGCCTGGCCCGATCCAGCGGTGAGCTGACCAGGTGATCGACCGGTCCGTACCACGAGGCGAAACGCTCCGCCTGGGCCCGGCCCTCGGAGTCGAGCCCCCAGCACGACGAACCCTGGATCCGGCCCTCCTTGTTAGCGGCGGTCACGCCGTGACGGAGGAGACCAACCACCGGCACCCCCTCCGACCGCACCCGACCCAGATATCCGGCGTCGTGTCCGAGATGGGCGGAGTCGTTGAAACGGGCGAGGCGCAGTGTCTCCTGGTTGAGCCGGAGACCACCGGTCTCGAGCACGGTGAGGGAGGTGTTGGTGACGATCGGGAACGTCCTCCGCCCGTTGGACCGACCCAGGAACCGCCCGACGATGGCGTCGATGACCCCGCCATGGGTGGCCACCGCCACCCGCCCCTCCCCGACCCTTTCGACCAGGCGATCGAGAGCGTCGAGGATCCGGCCCTCGAACTGCGGGAGGCTCTCGCCGAACTCGCCAAAGGCAATCGCCTCACCCCGGCGTATCGCCTCGAGCAGGTCGGAGTGGAGGTTGGCGACCTCGTCGAAGCCGCGCCCCTCCCAGGCGCCGAGGTCCATCTCGCGCCACTGAGGGTCGAATTCGACGTCCCGACCGAGGGCGGCGGCGGTGTCGGCCGCCCGCTCCAGATCCGACGAGATCACGAGGTCGAATTCCGCCCACTCCAACCGGCGGGCGAGCAGTTCGACCTGTTTCCTTCCCTCGGCCGAAAGCGGCGAGTCACCCTGACCCTGCCAGAGGTTGGCGTCATTGGCGACCGACCGCCCGTGACGGATGAGGGTGACGGAGAGCGACATGGCAAGGGAAGGTTACGAGGGGCCTGGCCCCTAACGCGAAACCTGCCGGGTCCTCACACGAAGAGCGAGGCGAAGATCAGTGAGACGATCGTCATCACCTTGATGACGATGTTCATCGACGGTCCCGAAGTGTCCTTGAACGGGTCTCCCACGGTGTCACCGATCACCGCCGCCTTGTGCTCGTCCGATCCCTTGCCGCCGTAGGCGCCGGCTTCGATCAGCTTCTTGGCGTTGTCCCACGCCCCACCGGCATTGGCCATGAAGATCGCCAGTAGGAATCCGGTGACGAGAGCCCCGGCAAGGAAACCACCCAGCATCTCGACGTCGATCAATCCGATGATCAACGGCAGGACGATGGCGAGTGAGCCAGGCAGGATCATCTGTCGCAACGCCGAGGTGGTGGCGATCTCGACGGTGTGGGCATATTCGGCCCTGACCCCTTCCCGGCCTTCGCGCAATCCGGGGATGTCACGGAACTGCCTGCGCACCTCGTCGATCATCTTGTTGGCTGCCCGCCCGACTGCGCTCATGGTCAGCGCCGCGAACAGGAAGGGGAAGGCGGCACCCAGGAAGAGACCCATCACCGTGCCGACCGATGCCAGGTCGATCACCTCGAGCGGGGCCGCCACGCCCTTTGCGATGGCGGCAGCGTTGACGGCCTGGATGAAGGTCGCAAACAGAGCCAGTGCGGTCACTGCGGCCGAGGCAATCGCAAAACCCTTGGCAACCGCGGCGGTGGTGTTGCCGAGCGAATCGAGCGCATCGGTGGCGTGGCGAACCTCGGCCGGGAGATGAGCCATCTCGGCGATGCCGCCGGCGTTGTCGGCGATCGGCCCGTAGGCGTCGACGGCGATCGTGATCCCGAGGGTGGCCAGCACGCCGACGGCGGCGATCGCCACCCCGTAGATGCCGCCCCCGGTCACATCCCCGAAAGCCCAGTCGCCGGCATAGAACGACACCCCGATCCCGCCGACCACCACCACCACCGAGAAGGCGGCCGAGCGCATGCCGTCGGCGAGACCGGTGATGATGACGGTCGCCGGCCCGGTCTGTGCCTGCCGGGCGATCTCTTTGACGGTCCGGTACTCATCCGAGGTGAACACCTCCGACAACTTGCCGACCATCCAGCCCACCACCAGGCCACCGACTACGGCCAGCGCCAGGCCCATCGGATTGGCGATGGAGCCCGCCGGGAAGATCCAGGTGACCAGGCCAACCAACCCCAAAGCGGTGGCGACGAGGGCGAAGTTGGTGCCGCGATGCAGGGCGGCGGCGAGATGGTCCTCGTCGCGGGTCTTGACCAGGAACGACCCGACGATGGATGCCAGCATCCCGATCGCCGCCACCGCCAGCGGGAAGATGATCGCCTCCTCGAGGAAAGGTTGATCCTTGAAGACGATGGCGGCAAAGGTGATGGGAGCGACCAGCGATCCGACATACGACTCGAAGAGGTCGGCGCCCATGCCGGCGACGTCGCCGACGTTGTCTCCGACGTTGTCGGCGATCACGGCCGGGTTGCGGGGATCGTCCTCCGGGATACCGGCCTCGACTTTGCCCACCAGATCCGCTCCGACATCGGCCGCCTTCGTGAAGATGCCACCGCCCACCCTGGCGAAGAGAGCAATCGAGGAAGCCCCCAGACCGACCGCGGCGACGAGTTCAGGCCACGACTGATCCTCCATCACCCGATTGAAGAGGAAGTAACTGGCACCAACCCCGAGCAGCCCGAACCCCGCAACGGTGAAACCCATGACGGCGCCGCCCCGGAAGGCGACCGGCAACGCCGCCGAGATGCCGCCGGTACGGGCCGCCTCGGTCGTCCGAGCGTTGGCGGCGGTGGCGACCCGCATCCCGACGAACCCGGCACCACCCGACAGCAGCCCGCCGAAGACATAGGCGATCGCTCCCCATGGTCTTCCCCAGTCGAGGAACACCAGGATCAGGATCGCCATCACCGCCATGAAACCGGCGACCCAGGTGTACTCGGCCCGGAGGAAGGCCATCGCCCCTTCCCGGATGGCGGTGGAGATCTCGATCATGCGAGCATTGCCCTGGCTGTGGGCCAGAACCGCCCGCGTGTAGTAGACCGCCAGGGCCAGCGCCGCCAACCCTGCGGCGAGCGCCATCGTCAGTACCGCGTTCGTCATCGGTGAGGACCTCTCGAGAGGGGGAAGTTGGCGGCAGTATATGGCCCCGGCTTGGCCCCCGGACAGGTGCGCGCCTAAGGTCCCCGAGCTCTACATCCGAAGGTGCCACGTGCGGCCAACCACCACACGCCTGCTTGCCCTGACCGCGATGCTCGCTGCCTGCACCAGTCAGGTCACACCCGCCACACCCGCAACGACGACCACCACGTTGCCACCGGTGACCACCCCGGCGACCACCAGCGCTCCCCCCTATGAGGTGTCCGGCGCCCCTGTGGAATTGACCGCCCTCGTCCACGACACCTACCTGCAGGTGGGTGAGAGCGGCGGGATCGTGGCAGCCGAGATCGCCGCCGCCGGCGAGCCTGGCCTGCCTTCTGCCCAGGCCTCCTTCGCCAACTTTCGGGGTGTGGGTGTGGCCGTCGTCGAGACCGACCGAGACACCCTGGCGGCGGTCGACGACGGTTCCGGCTGGCGCTGGGTGGGCGGGAGGATCGGGGGGACGGCGGTGCTGCCTTCGCTCCCGGGGGTCTACGCGGTGATCGGCTCGGATGCCCGCAGCGGCGAAGACCCAACCCGGGCGAGGGCCGATTCTCTCCATCTGGTCGGGATCGACGGGTTGGGAGGCGCCAGGCTGGTCGGCATCCCCCGTGATTCGTGGGTGCCGGGTCCCGACGGTCGCACCGGCAAGATCAACGGCACCCTCGCCGCCGGGGGGCCAGACGCGCTCATCACGACCATCCAGGGCATGACGGGATATCCGATCGATGGCTACGTGCTGACCGGTTTCGATGGCTTCCAGGAGATGGTCGGCAACATCCTCGGCGGGGTCCTCATCACCGTGGAGACGCCGATGAACGATCGGGCCTCGGGGGCGCTTTTCTCGGTGGGCGAGATGACCATGAACGGGATCGATGCCCTCGCCTTCAGCCGCAACCGCAAGGGTCTGGCCGACGGCGACTTCGGTCGCCAGCGCAACGGGGGATTGATGCTCGTGGCCGGGGTCGTGACGGCCAAGCTGCGGGGGCCACTGTCGGTTCCCGGCCTGCTCGCCGCCAGCGAACCATGGCTATACACCAATCTGTCTCCCGCCCAATTGCTGGAGCTGTCGCTGGCAGTCCACTTGATCGATCCGCTGTCCGTATCCAACGAGGTGCTGCCCGGTCGGTCGGACACCCGGGGGGCGGCCAGCGTGGTCATACTCGGCGAGGAGACCGCCGGAATCCTCGCCGGCCTGCCCGGGGCCGGCTGACGGGGATCAGCGCAGACGGCTCTCGCCTTCCCGGCGCCGCACCCACCCGATCAGCCCGGCGACGGGAAGAAGCACCAACAGCTCCGGGTAGACGCGAAGCCAGGCAACCACGCGATCCGTCGTGGTGGTCTCGAAGGATCGAACACTCCCGAAGCGATCTGCCCAGGCCGCGGACGTCGCCTCCTCGACCGGATTGTCACGGTCGAACCAGTGCAGATACGGCGGGGTGATCCCACCCCGCGCCTCGAAGTCGTAGACGGTCGCCCCCACCGGTCGGGATTGGGCGAAGGTGCAGTCCACGAACGCCCGCTCGGTGACCGCCCACCGATCGACCCGCCGCTCCCCCCACACCCTGGTGGTCACGGCCAGGGAGGAACCCCACGGCAGCACGCTGTCGGCGATCACCTCACGTTCGACCACGGCCACCACCGTCCGATCGGTGGCGGCGTCGTCGAAGGATGGCCGGTAACCGAGGTCGCAATCCCTTTCGCCGCCGATGACGGAGCCGACGACCGCCACCAATCCGATCAACCCGACGATCACCGCACCGATGCGGAGAGGGCGCCCCCGACGCCTCCGGGGGGCAATCCTCGGAGTCATCGGCCGGGCCCGCCTCCCGACCGGTAGCCGCAGACGACGGCGACGGAAGTTGGGCCGGGCCGGGCGAGCCTGCTTTCTCACGGGTCGACCTGGATCGCCCTCACCACCGCTCCTCCAGCCTGCGCAGGAATTCGGCAGCGGGAAGGGTGTTGAGCACCGACGCCTTGGGCGCCCAACCCCGTTGGGCGTTGCGGACGCCGTACTCCATGCGTCCCAGCTCCGAGGTGTGGTGCGAGTCCGTCGAGATCACGAGAGTGACGCCGGCGGCGAGGGCCCTGCGGATGACCTCTGACGAGGCGTCGAGGCGATCGAGGGCGCCGTTCACCTCGAGGGCGGTGTCGAACGAACTGAGGGCGTCGAAGACCACGTCGAGATCGAGGTCGACGCCGGGCCGCCGCCCGATGTATCGACCGGTGAGATGGCCGATGGCGGTGACCGCCGGATCGGCCGCCGCCCGGATGATCCGCTCCGTCTGCTTGGCCTCGGGAAGATCGAAGTGGGAGTGGATCGACGCCACCGCCCACTCGAAGTTGCGACGAAAGTCCGGGTCGTAGTCGAGGCCGCCGTCGGGCCCGATGTTCAGTTCGCATCCGAACAACAGCCTCATCCCGGCGAAGTCGGGGGCAATACGGCCGATCGCCTCCCGATGGGCCAGCAACTCCTCCCGGCTCGAACCATTGATCGCCAGGTCCTCACCGTGGTCGGTGATGGCCAGGTACTCATAGCCACGAGCGGCGGCCACCTCCACCATCTCCCGCAGTGACGAGCGCCCGTCCCCGGAACGGTCGGTGTGATAGTGAAGGTCGCCCTTGATGTCGCTCAGATGGACGAGGTCGGGCAACTCGCCTGCGGCCGCCGCCTCGATCTCACCCGTGTTCTCACGAAGCGGCGGAGGGATGAACGCCAGGTCGAGCGCGGCGTAGATCTCTTCCTCGGTGGCGGCGGCGATCAGATCCTCGCCGTCGAAGAGGCCGTACTCGTTGAGCAGCCGGCCGCGTTCGATCGCACGCTGGCGGAGAGCGATGTTGTGGGCTTTGGAGCCCGTGAAGTAGAGCAGGGCCGCCCCCAGTTGCCCCGGTTCCACCACCCGCACGTCGACCTGGAGGCCCGAATGGGTGACCACCGATGTCTTCGTGACCCCGTGCCCGATCACCTCGCCGGCGGCGGGATGACCGGCCACCGCTGCCATGACCGGCTCGGGGGCGGACGAGGCGACGGTGATGTCGACATCACCGATCGTCTCGGCATGCCGGCGCAGGCTTCCGCAGTAGACGACATGCTCGACACCCGGCACCCGCCGCAGTTCGTCGGCGAACTGGAGAGCAACCGGCATGGCCTCGGCGATCGGGGTACGGCGATCCTTGCCGTGGAGCCCGAGCCGCTCGATCGACTTGGCGATCTTCTCCTCCCGGGTCGGCCCGAGGCCGGGTAGGGAACGGAGCCGCTGTTCGGCGATCGCCCGCCGCAGACCTTCGAGATCCTCCACCCCCAGCTCGCGGCGAATCAGTTTGAGGGTCTTTGGCCCCAACCCGGGGATCTTGGTCAGCTGCACGAAGGCCGGCGGATACTTGTCGCGCAGCTCGGTCAACTTCCGAACCGAACCCGTCTCGACGAACTCCCTGATCTTGTCGGCGGTCGACTTGCCGACACCCTTGATCCCGGACAGCTCCGAGGTGCTCAAGTCGGCGAGGTCACCCTGGTGGCCCTGGATACCGAGGAGGGCATTCTCGTAGGCGCGCACCTTGAACGATTGCGGGCTCTCCTCCTCGAGGATGGACAATTCGATCAACTCGGAGAGCATCGCCTGGATGTCGCGGTTGGTGGGCATGTCCCGACAGGGTACGCCTCCGGCCGCCGACAGTGGGAGGACTCGATCGGGGGCCCATTGACCGAGGTCATCGGTAGAGTTGACCGGGAATGACGACTCGAACCCCACAGAAGGACACCAAGGAAACGCCCCCCGGGTGGCGGGTTGAAGGGATGCCCAAGGACGCTCCCAACAAGGAGCGGCGGCCGCAGGGGTTGTTCCCCACCCCGCCCAACCGCTGGATCTGGGTGGTGATGGCCGGCCTGTTGCTCTTCAACGTCGTCCTCTCCAACACGTTCTTCCGCGGCGAGCCCGAGATCACGCTCAGCTATGACGGCTTCCTCGAGGAGGTAGACAAGGGCAACGTCGATTCGGTCAATTCGACCGGTGAGACCATCGCCGGCATCTTCAAGGAACCGGTTATCGATCCCGAGAACGAGAAGGTGACCAGCACCCGGTTCACGACGGTCCGACCCTCGTTCGCCGACGACGGCCTGTTCAACAAACTCCGTGCCAAGGGGGTGACCCTCAGTGCCGTCGACCCCAATGCTCCCACCCCCTTCTGGCAGGCAGCCCTCTTCAACCTGCTCCCGTGGGTGATCTTCATCTGGTTGATCGTCGCCCTCAATCGGAGGGCGGCCGGGATGATGGGAGGGTTGACGAGCATCGGCAGGTCCAAGGCCAAGCGCTACGACGACACCGGGACCAGGACCACGTTTGCCGACGTGGCCGGAATCGAGGATGCCGAGGAAGAACTGATCGAGATCGTCGACTTCCTCAAGACCCCCCAGAAGTACACCTCGCTCGGGGGAAGGATCCCCAAAGGTGTCCTCCTGTCGGGACTTCCCGGGACCGGCAAGACCCTTCTCGCCCGGGCGGTGGCGGGCGAAGCCAACGTTCCCTTCTTCTCGATGTCTGCCTCGGAGTTCATCGAGATGGTGGTGGGCGTCGGCGCCAGCCGGGTGCGTGACCTGTTCGCCCAGGCCAAGGCAGTCGCCCCCGCAATCATCTTCATCGACGAACTCGACGCCATCGGCCGCCAGCGTGGCGGTTCGGTGAGCATGGGAGGCCACGACGAACGCGAGCAGACGCTCAATCAGATCCTCACCGAGATGGACGGATTCACCGGCTCAGAAGGCGTGATCGTCATCGCCGCCACCAACCGCCCCGAGATCCTCGACCCTGCCCTGCTCCGCCCCGGTCGCTTCGACCGCCAGGTTCCGGTCAGCCCCCCCGACCAGCGGGGGCGGGCGGAGATCCTCCGGGTCCACACCCGCAAGGTCCCGTTGGGCGACGATGTCGACCTCGAAGGGATCGCCTCCACCACCCCGGGAATGGTCGGCGCCGACCTCGCCAACCTGGTCAACGAGGGGGCGCTGATGGCGGCCCGCCGCAACCACGCCAAGGTGATGCAGGGAGACCTGACCGATGCCCTGGAGAAGGTGGTGCTGGGTACCGAGCGGCGGATCATGATGAGCCAGGAGGAGAAGGAGCGGACCGCATACCACGAGTCGGGTCACGCCGTGCTGGGCATGCTGCAACCCGGGGCCGATCCGGTCAGGAAGATCTCCATCATCCCCCGGGGACGGGCGCTCGGCGTGACCTTCCAATCCCCCGATGCCGACAAGTACAGCTACAGCGAGGAATACCTCCGGGGCCGGATCATCGGGATGTTGGGCGGCCGGGCGGCCGAAGACGTGGTGTACGGCGCAGTCTCCACCGGGGCCGAGAATGACATGGTGCAGGCCACCAACCTGGCTCGCAACATGGTGGCCCGCTGGGGGATGTCCCCCGAGATCGGGCCGGTGACGATCCTCGATGACCGCCTGGTCGATGGCTTGGGACGCCCGATGGTGGCCGAAGAGACGCTCAAGTTGATGGACTCGGAGGTTCGCAGAATCATCGACACCTGCTATTCGGCCGCCCTCGAACAGCTCAAAGAGCACCGGGAGAAGCTCGACGGCCTGACCGAGGCGCTCCTGGCCAAGGAGACGCTGGAGGAGGCAGAGGCCTACGAGGCCGCAGGGATCCCTCGACCGGAGAAACCCGTCATCCCCTGATCGGGCAGGGCGGGCGCGATCTCAACCGGCCACCAATCGGTCGCCTCGATGCACTGCCAACCCGACCGCCCCCATGGTGAGCGCCGCCACCAACAGGGCGACCTCGATCGCCCCCACCCCGCTCAAATCGACCAGGCGACCCACCGCCCAGGGCACGATCGCCACCCCCGCCCCGGCCGCCCCCACCTGGTAGGAGACGAGACGGGCGGCCACCGTTCGCCCGAACCGGACCGGGGTCAAGGTGGTGTGCAGCGGGAACAGCGGTCCGATCCCCGCCCCGGCCACGACCAATGCCACCGGGCCGACCCAGATGAACGGCGACCAGACGAGCAGGGCCAGCGCCAGCACCGCCGTCATTAGGCTCGTCGCCAGCACCCGCCGTACCGGGGCGGCCGCTCCCCCCAGACCCAACAGGAGCCGCGACCCGGTTAGACCCGCAAAGAAGCCTCCTGCCGCCAACCCGGCCAATCCTGGATCGATTCCCCTGCCCTCCTGCAGGAGGGTGAAGGCCCACTGGCCGGTGGCTATCTCGACGCCGGCGATGAGGAAGAAGAGCGCCAGGATCACGAGGTGCCGAACACCCCAGGCAGGAGCCGGCCCCTCCTCCGCCAGATGACCGGCCGGATGGATCGACCACCGCCGCCGGGTGGCGCCGAGAGCCATGGCGATGACCGCCACGAAGCCCGCCACCGCCATCATCGCCGGTCTCCACCCGAGGTCCCGGGCGAGAAAGCCGGCCATCACCCACGGACCGAGGGTTGCGCCCACACCGAAGCCGGCGTGGATCAGGTTCATGGCGGACGGACTCAACTCGAGGGCCGCGAACGTGTTGAAGGCGGAATCCAGCGTCCCCCCGGCGATGCCGAGCGCCGCCACCGCCATCAGCACCGCCGGCCAGGACCTGGCGGAGGCGAGTGCTGCCACCGCCGTCACCTCGATCCAGGCGGCCACCAGCAACGTCACCCCCGCTCCCACCCGTTCGATCAGACGCCCGGTGAAGGAGGCCGCCAGCAGCCCCAAGCCCGCCCCGATCAGCAACACCACCCCCAGATCACCGAGTGATCGATCGAGTTCTCGCGCCACCGAGGGCCAGGCCACCGCGAAGGCCGCCCCCGGCATCCCCATGGCCGCGAACCCGCCCACCGCCACCATCACCCGTCGATCTCCGCGCACGCCGACACCCTATCGGCAGGGGCAAGGGACGGATGCGAACGATCGCTCCGGGGCTACCGTCTCCGTCGTGAGCAAAACCGTCGCCGAGCACACGATGCGCGCCGATCCCGGCCCCCGCGGATGACGTTCGAGCAGGTGCTGGGCGAGTGGGAATCACCCGACCGCGAAGGTGACCTGGTCCATCTCGAGCGCCAGCCCGAACGGGGAGCGATCCACGCCCCCCTCGATCCTCCCCTCCACCCGCTGCTCCAGGCCCGGCTGGCCGAGCGAGGGATCGACCGGCTCTACCGGCACCAGGTCAGGATGATCCGTTCCATCCGCCAGGGTGACGACACCGTGATCGTGGCGGGCACCTCGGCCGGGAAGACGCTCGGATTCCAGGTGCCGATCATCGAGTCGCTCCTGGCCGACACCCGCAACTCCGCCCTTCTCATCTACCCCACCAAGGCGCTCGCCCAGGACCAACTCCGTTCACTCCGGGACTTC
Organism: Actinomycetota bacterium; assembly: GCA_036745195.1. GTDB lineage: Bacteria > Actinomycetota > Acidimicrobiia > Spongiisociales > ZC4RG35 > JBFHRE01. The sequence goes on from DAIOGO010000020.1 coordinate 13,973, forward strand.
CGGCTGCCCGAGATCGTGGCCACCACCTACGACGGTGACACCCCCAACGACGAACGGCTCCGCGCTCGCCGCAAGGCCAACGTGATCCTCACCAATCCCGACATGCTCCATGTCGGGATCCTCCCCGGCCACGACCAGTGGGGGGATTTCCTCCACCGGCTTCGCTTCGTGGTGGTCGACGAGATGCACACCCTGCGCGGGATCTTCGGGACCCACGTGGCGATGGTCCTGCGCCGGCTGCGACGGCTGTGCGCCAACTACGGGTCCGACCCCGTGTTCGTGTTCGGCTCCGCCACCATCGGCAACCCCGAGCAACTGGCCCTCGCCCTGAGCGGCAAGCCGGTTCACGTGATCGACGAGGACACCTCCCCCCGGGGCGCGCAGTCGGTGGTGTTGTGGAACCCGCCTGTCACCGATCCCGACCTCAACCGGCGGCGCTCGGCCCTCTCCGAATCCACCGACCTCTTCTGCGACCTGGTGGGTGGTGGCCACAACACCATCGCCTTCACCCGCAGCCGCAAGGGGGTCGAATTGATGTTCCGGTGGGCGACCGACCGCCTGCCCGACCGGGACTCGGTTGCCCCCTACCGGGCCGGCTACCTGCCCGAACAACGCCGCCAGATCGAGCAACGGCTCTTCGCCGGGACGTTGCGCGGGGTCATCGCCACCAACGCCCTCGAACTGGGAATCGACGTCGGTGGGCTGGAGGCGGCGGTCCTCACGACCTTCCCCGGGACGATCTCCTCGTTCCGCCAGCAGTCGGGCAGGGCCGGCCGGAGGCAATCCGAGTCGCTGGTGGTGCTGGTGGGAGGCGAAGACGCCCTCGACCAGTATTTCATGACCCACCCCCGCCAGCTCTTCGATCGGCCGCCCGAGGCGGTGATGATCAACCCCTCCAACCCGATGATCCTGGAGGCACACGCCGCCTGCGCCGCCCACGAGATCCCCCTCGGCCCCGATGACGCCCGCTGGTTCGGCCCGGGACTGGAGGAGGCGGCCGCCCGACTGGTCGAGCAGGGTCTGGTCAAGGTGAAGGAAGGAGCGCTCTACTGGGTGGGGAGACGCCGCCCGGCGAGCATGATCGACCTTCGTTCCGGCGGGGGCGGGACCTTCGTGATCCTCGCCGGAGGTGAGGCGCTCGGAACCCTCGACTCCGACCGGGTGTATCGGGAAGGACACGAGGGAGCGGTCTATCTCCAGCAGGGCGACACCTACGTGGTCGATTCCCTCGACCTCGACCGCCGCGAGGTCAGGGTTCGACCCGCCGCGGTGGACTACTACACCCAGCCCAAGACCGAGAAGTACCTCGAGATCATCGATGAGCGATCGAGTCGCCGGATCGGCCCGGTCCGCCACACAGTGGGGGTGGTGCGGGTGGAATCGCACGTGCTCGGCTACCAGAAGCGCCGGTTGGGCACCAGCCAGGTTCTCGACACGATTCCGCTCGACTTCCCCCCCACCACCTTCGAGACCGACGCCATCTGGCTGACCATTCCGCCTCCGGTCCTGGAGGCGGCCGGTCTCGATCACCACTCGACCCCGGGGGCACTCCACGCCGCCGAGCACGCCGGGATCGGGATGATGCCGCTGCTGGCCGTGTGCGACCGCTGGGACATCGGTGGGCTCTCCACCAACTGGCATCCTCAGACGGGGAACGCCACCATCTTCATCTACGAGGGATACCCGGGGGGAGCCGGCATCTCCGGGGTGGCCTTCGCCCGCGGCGTCGAGCACCTGAGTGCCACCGTCGAGGCGATCCGGGGATGCCCGTGCCTTACGGGTTGCCCGAGTTGTGTGCAATCTCCCAAGTGCGGCAACTTCAACGAGCCACTCGACAAAGAGGGGGCGATACGGCTGCTGGATGTGATCCTCGAGAGCGAATCGACTCCGGCCGGCCCGACGTGACACAATCGGGACATGCGAATCGGCATCTTCCTCTTCGACCAGGTCGACCTCCTCGATGCCGGGGGGCCCTACGAGGTCTTCCTCACCGCCGGGCGACTGGCCGAGCGGATGGGAGAGGAGGCGCCATTCGATGTCGTCACGGTCGGCCTCACCCGGGCGACTGTGACCGCCTACGGCGGCCTCGGCCTCACCCCGCACTGTTCGGTCGAGGAGGCAGGTCATCTCGATGTCCTGATCGTCCCCGGGGCGATCGCCATCGACGACGTGGCCGCCAACCCGGCAATCCGGGAGGCGGTCGATCGACTCCGCACCAACTCCGATCTGGTGGCGAGCGTGTGCACCGGCGCGGTGTTGCTGGGTGACCTGGGGCTTCTCGATGGACGCCACTGGACGACTCACTGGGAGGATGTCGCCTACCTGGCCGACCGGGTGGCCTCCGAACTGGGCCGCCCGTGGGAGGACTGGGTCGACACCGGTTCCGTCGTCACTGCCGGCGGCCTCAGTGCCGGGATCTCGATGGCCCTCCATCTGGTCGACCGGTTGATGGGTCGCAAGCTGGCGGTCGCCACCGCCCGTCAACTCCAGTACGCCTGGGATCCCGAGGCCGGAATCGAGGAGCCCGACCCATCGTGAGCATGGTGCTCAGCGCCGAGGAGGCCCGGGTCCTGGGCTGCCTCATCGAGAAGCAGATGACCACCCCCGAGTACTACCCGATGACCGTCAACGCCCTCGTCGACGCCTGCAACCAGAAAACCAACCGGGAGCCGGTCGTCCACTACGACGAGGCGACTGTCGAGCAGGCGTTGCGCGACCTCAACGAGCGTGACGGCCTGGCCAAGTTCACCCGCACCGCCGGTGCCAGGTCGCTCAAGTACGTCCACAAGGCGCCGGATGTCCTCCAGGTGGACGACCAGCAACTGGCGCTGCTCGCAGTGCTGCTGCTGCGGGGTCCGCAGACTCCGGGTGAGCTGAGAAGCCGGACCGACCGGTACGTCGAGTTCGGCGATGTCGCCCAGGTCGAAGAAGTGCTCGAGGGGCTCGTCGACCGGGAGGTGCCGCTCGTCGCCCGCCTGGAGCGGGGGCCGGGGCGGCGGGAAGACCGGTTCCGGACACTCCTGATCGACCAGGGACACTCGCCACCGGCCCGCCCCCACCAGCAGACGGAGGAGCGCCTCGCCCGGCTGGAGGCGCGGATCGCCCTGATCGAAGAGGCGTTGGGGCTGGAGCCGCCCGGCCCGGTCTGAAACACGTTGTTCACAATTGCGTGATAGAAGAGAAACGACCACCTGAGACGGTTCGGCCATACCGAACGCGAGTGCCCAGCAACGAATGGAGCGACAGTGCCCTATAGAGCCGAGTACATATGGATCGACGGATCCGAGCCGACCAAGAAGCTGCGATCCAAGACCAAGATCGTCCTCGACGGCCAGGAGCCACCGGTGTGGGGTTTCGACGGTTCGTCCACCAACCAGGCGCCGGGAAACAGCTCAGACTGCGTCCTCCATCCCGTCAAGATCGTGAGTGATCCGATCCGGGGTGGCGACGACGTGCTGGTGCTGTGCGAGGTGTTGACGGTCGACATGGAGCCCCATCCGAGCAACACCAGAGCTGCGTGTGTGGCCGCCGAACAGCAGTACGCCTCCCATGAGCCCTGGTTCGGGATCGAGCAGGAGTACACCTTCTTCAAGGACGGCCGGCCCTTCGGGTTCCCGGCCGGCGGCTACCCGGCCCCGCAGGGTGGTTACTACTGCGGCATCGGCTTCGACGAGATCTTCGGCCGGGACGTGGTCGAGGCCCACACCACCAACTGTCTCAAGGCCGGTCTGACCATCTCGGGCACCAACGCCGAGGTGATGATCGGGCAATGGGAGTTCCAGATCGGTCCCGAAGGCCCGGTCGAAGCCTCCGATCAGATCTGGCTGGCCCGCTGGCTCCTGTATCGGACCGCCGAGGACTACGGGATCTCGGCCCATCTCGACCCCAAGCCGGTCAAGGGTGACTGGAACGGGGCAGGCGCCCACACCAACTTCTCCACCAAGGAGATGCGCTCCAACTACGACGCCGTGATCGGGGCGGCCGAGGCGCTGGGCAAGCGTCACGACCTCCACATCCAGAACTACGGGGCCGAGATCGAGCACCGCCTGACCGGACTGCACGAGACGGCGGCGTGGACCCACTACTCGTACGGCGTCTCCGATCGGGGAGCCTCGGTTCGGATTCCCTGGCAGGTGGCCAAGGAGGGCATGGGGTACATCGAGGACCGCCGGCCCAACGCCAACATGGACCCGTACGTCGTCACCCGCCTGGTGACCGAGACCGTGTGCGGGACCTTCGACGGGGATCTCTGATCCGATCCGTCTGAGAGCTGGTGAGAAGGGGCGGACATCCGCCCCTTCTCTCATTCCGTCAGGTCGGCGAGCGAGGCATCCAGCAGCGTCACCAGATCCGCTGCTGCAACCTCGATCTGGAGCCCGCGGCGTCCCCCGCTCGCCAGGACGGTGTCGAACAGCACCACCGTCTCGTCGACGAAGACCGGCATCGGCCGCCGCTGGCCAAAGGGGCTGATCCCGCCGGTGACATACCCGGTGTTTCGCTCGGCCACCTCCGGTTTCGCCATCGCCGCCCGTTTCCCTCCGGCGGCCCTGGCCAGGTGCTTGAGCGACAGACGGGCGGACACGGGGACGATCGCCACCACCGGGCTTCCGTCCACCTCTGCGATCAGCGTCTTGAAGAGCCGCTCGGGGGCGATCCCCAGCGAGGCAGCCACTGCTTCCCCATAGGTGTCGGCCGCCACATCGAGCACATAGGAATGGAGGCGGAAGTCCACCCCGCGCTCGGTCAGGAACTTGGTGGCGGGCGTCCCTGCCGAAGCGCTGCCAGTCATTGCGTTCAAGCTAGCGGGTCGTACTCCGCCGACGCCTCGGCCAGCACCCGCCGGACCGGCAGCAGCCACCGTTCTACCCGCATCTCGACCACCACCGTCACCGACCGCGGCCGCAACGAGCGGTCGGGCGGGCACCGACACGACAGCATCGACGCTCCGTTCAACCCCGCCAACCGGTGTGCCTCGCCGGTGGGGGAAGGACCATGGTGGGTCGCAACCGCCGCCGCCAGTGCGGCGGCATCGGCCGCGGTTCGGGCCTGGGTGTGGATGTCGATCACGCGCAGCGCGTCGAGACCCACCCCGAAGACCAGCGCCAGCACCGCCGTGAGCGACACCGCCAGCAACGAGGCGGAGCCCCCCTCGCTCACAGCTCCACCCTCATCACGGCCCTGGCCCGCAGTTCGATCGAGAAGCCACCCAGCAACGGCGTGCCCAATGGCTTGGCGTACTGCACGACCACCTCGGCCGGGCGCCCCACCACCGCCGGCCGGCGAACCGTGACTCTCACCTCGTTGCCGAGGTCGGGTCCCAGGGCGTTGCGCACCGCCGCCACCGCCCGGGCCGGGTCCGGGACGGTTGCCGCCACCCGGGCTCCCTCCCGGGCGGCGGCCACCATCTCCTGGTGGGTGATCACGGCAGTCAACGCCTCCAGCCCTGCCAGTGCCATCAGCAAGACGACAGGAATCACCAGCGCCGCCTCGACCGTGAACGACCCGCGCTGGTTCATGACCTGACGAACCGGCCCACGAGACCCATGACGGATTCGAACAGCGACGTCAGCGTCGACTTGCCCGATCCGGATCGGGCCCAGCTGATCAGAATGACTGCGATCGCCGCCACCGCCACCATGATCAGCACGTACTCGACCGTTCCCTGGCCGTCCTCCCGGTTCACCGGACGGGACAGCCACCAGGCGCACAACCGTTGCATACGCCCTCCTTTCCTCGAGCCGGCATCCGGCCGGCGACGGGGGGAAGTGAGTCCACTCATCGACGGAGCCCCTCCAGCAGGCCACCCAGGGTCTCGACGACCCCGGGCGCCACCACCACCAGGACGAACCCGGGAAGCAGGAGGAGGGCGAGGGGGATGATCAGCCGGACCGGGAGTGTCCGGATCCGCTCGAGCACGCGAGCCCGCTCCTCTTCCTCCGTGTTGGCGATGAACGTATCGAGCACGGGCCCGAGCGACGCCCCGGTCAGTTGGGCGCGGGCCAGGCGAGTCGCCAGAGGGCTCAATCGACCTGTGCTGGAGGCCAGCGCCACCGCCAGCCCCTGGGTTCGGGCCCGCCGCAGCAGGCCGTCGATCTCTGGTCGCATCCCCGGTGCCGCCAGCCGCGAGGCCAGTTCGAACCCACCGACCAGGTTGGTTCCTCCCGCCACCGCCACCGCCAGGATCCGGGCGACGCCGACCAGGTCGGCCGGACCGGGTGAGAGTGGCCTGGCTCGACCTGCCCGACGAACCCCAGTCACCACCGCCACCACCCCCAGACCCCTCCATCCGAGCAGGAGATACGAGCACACCAACCACCACTTCACCGAACCGCCCTCCACACCATCCAGGCCACCAGTAGCGACCCGGCGGTCACCATCACCGCACCGGCGGCGATGACGAGCACCTCGGCACCGCCCTGCCCGAACAACTCACCCCGCACCAGCCGGGAGATGACGATTGCCAATGGGATGCCGCCAACCAGCAGCGCTTCGAGCAAGGCGGGGGCGGCGGCGGAACGGCGCTCGCGACGAAGTTGTTGACGGGCGAGCGAGTGGGCCGCCAACTGTTCGAACGCCGCCGCGGTGGAACCGCCAGTCCGGTCGGCCACCGTGAGGACCGCCCGTGTCATCCAGCGGTCGCCCCCGATCCTCTCCGCCAACAACTCGGCCACATCGGCCATGGGAACCCCGGCCAGCGCCAGACGCCGAACCGGTGACAGCGACGCCCCGGTGGCGGCCGCCACGATGGCGCCGCGCAGGCTCTGGCCGGCCTTCAGCTCGCCGGCGATTCCCACCATCACCGCCGCCTCTCCGTCGGAAAGGCCGTGGCGGCCTCGCAGGGAGGCGGCCACCACGACCGCCGTCACCGCCAGCGAAGGCCAGGGCATCATCCAGGCCGCCGCCACCGCCGCCACCATCGGCCACGGGACACCCGCCACCAGCGCCCAGGCGAGCATTGCGGGCTCGATCATCCGCCGGCCTCCTCCAGAGAGGAGATGCGGCGCACCGTCCCCACCCGCTCGAGTTGCACGAACACCTGGATGGCGGCGCCGAGCTGGCGACGGATCGCTCTGGTGGGGAGCCGGGCCGAGCCGGAGAGGGCGAGCGTCTCGAGCCGCCAGCGCGCCTCGGCCGGGCTGTTGGCGTGGACGGTCGACATCGAGCCGGCGTGACCGGTGTTGAGGGCGGAGATCAGGTCGAGCGCCTCGGGGCCTCGCACCTCGCCGAGGATGATCCGATCCGGCCGCAGCCGCAGTGCCGAGCGCACCAAACGGTTGAGGGTGATCTCACCGCCCCCCTCCGAATTGGCAGGCCGTGCCTCGAGGCGGACCACGTGACCACCGAGACTCAACTCGGCGGCGTCTTCGATCACGACAACCCGCTCTTCGGGCGAGATCGAGCGGGAGAGCAGGTTGAGCAGGGTCGTCTTGCCGGTCCCGGTTCCCCCCGAGACGATGATGTTCTTCCGAGTCGCCACCAGGTTGGTGAGCCGTTCCATCGTCTCGAGGTCGGCGCCACCGCTCGCCACGAACGCCGCCACATCGGGCACGGCCTGGGTGAACCGCCGGATGGCGACCACCGGCCCGTCGACCGCCGCCGGAGGTATCACCGCGTGCAACCGTGATCCGTCGGGCAAGCGGGCGTCGACGGTGGGAGCGGCCCGATCCAGCCTCAGCCCGAGCGGGGCGATGACTCGCTCGACAGCCGCCACCACCGCCTCGGCGGATCGAAACGCCACCGGTGCCCGCTCCAACCGGCCCCGCCGTTCGACCCAGATCTCGTCGGGGCCGTTGATGAGGATGTCGGCCACCTCGGGGTCTCCGAGCAAAGACTCCACCGGCCCCAGACCCACCAGTTCGTCCACCACCCGCCTGAGCTCATCCGGTTTGGCGAGCGGCGCCTCCCGCCGGGCCAGACGGCGCACCTCGGCTTCCAGGTGGGCCCGGTCGAGCGGGGTCTCGGACTCGACCAGCGCCCTCGCCAGACGTTCGATCACGGCCACGGCAGGCTCCAGGCCGGCTGGAATGCCCTCACCCACCGCCAGCGCGGCTCGATCCGACCACCGACCAGAGCAGCGATCCGTCCCCGTCGCAGAGGAGGCAACCGCAACCCCGGGCCGGGGAGGCGGTCGACCGCCGTCATCGACTGGTACACGGCCGGGCCGCGGTTGGGGGTGAGCAACGGCCCCGGGAGAAGCGGGATCACCGGAACGCAGGGAACCCCGGCGGTCGCTGCCGCCCCGATCCGCACCACCACCGCCGGCCATCGTTCCGCCATGGCCTCCACCAGCGACCAGGCCTCGATGCTCCGGGCTCCCCCGTTGGCAAAGAGCGCCACCCGGCCCGGTACCGGGTCGAGTTCGGCCAGCCGTGGTCCTCGATCGATGAGGTCGAAGACCGAGGTCTCACCGCCGGGATAGGCGGGGGCATCCGGATCGAGATCGAGGACCACCGCCGTGCCCACCGAGGCGGCCAGGCCTAGCGGAGCGATGTGATGCAGTACGGGATCGTGAAGTCCCCGAACCGCCAGAACGACATGTCTCGAAAAGGGCATGAAGTCGAACGTAGACAATCGCTACGCATCGCACAAGGGGTCTGTGGCCGTCCGGCTTGTCAGGTGCCCTTCCTACACTGGAGTCATGACCTCGAGCGCCGCATTCTTCGACCTGGACAAGACGATCATCGCCAAGTCGTCGACACTGGCCTTTGCCGGGCAACTCTCCCGGGCCGGCATGCTTTCACGGCGGGCGATGCTCAAGGCGGGGCTGGCCCAGGCCTACTACTCGATGTTCGGCGCCGACCACGACCAGATGGAGAAGGTCAGGGAGGAACTGGGTCAACTGACCAAGGGTTGGGACCGCGACGAAGTGGAGCAACTCGTCAAGGAGACCGTCGACGAAGTGGTGTCACCGCTCGTTTTTGCCGAGGCCCTCGCCATCATCGACGAGCACCGCCGATCGGGTCGCAAGGTGGTGGTGATCTCCTCCAGTCCGCAGGAGATCGTCGCGCCGTTGGGGGTCTACCTGGGGGTGGACGAGGTGATCGGAACGCGCCCGGCCGTCGATGCCGACGGCAAGTACACCGGTGAGGTCGACTTCTACGCCTATGCCGAAGGCAAAGCGGTGGCGATACGACAGATGGCGGAACGAGACGGTCTCGATCTGAGGGAGTGTTACGCCTACTCGGATTCGGCCACCGATCTGCCGATGCTCGAGGTGGTCGGCCACCCGGTGGCCGTCAATCCCGACAACGACCTTCGCCAGGTCGCCGAAAGCCGAGACTGGCTGATCGTCGAGTTCGAGCGACCGGTGACGATCCGGACCCGGCTCGATTCGATGCCCAAGGCCGTACCGGTCATCTCGGGAGCGGCGGTGGCGAGCGGGGTGGCCGTAGCTCTCACGGTGTGGGCGATCAAGGCCCGCCGCAGAACCGGCTGAATCGGTCAGCGGGTGACGGCGAGTTGGCCGTCGTAGAGAGCGATGGTCGCTCCGGCGGAAGCGATCAGGGCGGTCGGGTTGACCCACTGCTCATCGCCGATCCGGCTCATGGCCGCCGTCAGAACGGCCCGATCTATCACCTCGGGACAACGAACCGCCACCAGTGAGGTGCGGTCCATCCCTTCCAGCACGACTTCTCGCTCGACCCGCTTGACCGCCTCGGTCACCGGGACGAACTGGACGAGGGCATCCGCCTCGACGGCTTCGAAGTGGCCGAGCATGTCGTCGATGGTCGAGACCATGGCGCCATCGGGCACCGGTTGGTCGAAGAACACCACCGTCTCGATCGACTCTCCCAGGTCGGCCACCCGCCGTGCCAGTGTGGGAGCATGCACCTCGACCGACGGCCCGGCGTAGCGCCCTCCCATGACGGCAAAGAGGGCAACGGCATCGCCGCCTTCCACGAGGCTGAGCTGGCGCGGGGAGTAGGGGCGGAGCAGGTGGGGAGACATCGTCGTCACCGGAAACACTAACGGGGAACCGGCTCACACCGTAACCATCGGTATGGTTCCAGCCCATGTCGGTTGCCGTCATCGTCGTTGCCGGGGGTTCGGGGACGCGGGTCGGACAGGAGGTCAACAAGGTCTACCTGCCGATCCGGCGAAGGGCCACGTTGACCTACTCACTCGAGACGTTGCAGCGGGCGAGTCTGGTGGACGAGATCGTGCTGGTGGTGCGAGACGAGGACCGAACATCCGCCCTCGAGGCGGCCACCGCCGTGCCCGTCACCAAGCCGTTGCACACGGTGACCGGAGGGTCGAGCCGGCAGCGGTCCGAACTGGCCGGGCTGGAGGCGATCGCTCCTTCGATCGAGTCGGGAGAGATCGAGTTGGTGGCGATCCACGACGGAGCCAGGCCGTTTGCCACCAATGCCCTCCTGGAGTCGGTGCTGGCCCGGGCCCGGGCCGAGGGCGGCGCCATTCCCGGTCTGATGCTCGACGGGCCGGTCTACCGGCGGGAGGGCAGCCGGATCGAGCCGTTGCCGTCCGCCGGTCTGCGCCGGGTCCAGACCCCACAGGCGTTTCGGGCGCGACCGCTGCTGGAGGCCTACCGCCGCGCCGCTGCCGCCGGCTTCGAAGGCATCGACACCGCCGAGACCGTCGAGCGCTTCGCCCACCTCACCACCGTCGTCGTTGCCGGCGACCCTCGCAACATCAAACTGACCTTCGTCGAGGACTTCTTCGTCGCCGAGGACCTCTCCCTACGCTGGGAGAGCGGGCGCTGGCTCGATGTCGGCGGATGACAGGTCGAACCACCGCCCACTCCGAAAGCGCAGCCCCAGCATGATGATCCGGGAGAGCTCCTCCCCGAGGAGGCGGGCGGCAAACACCCCCCACAATCCGAATCCGAGTGTCACCCCGAGCAGGTAGGCGAGCGGGAGACCGACCATCCCGACGGTGACGACGTCCGACAGGAGCAGGTAGCGGGTGTCACCACCACTGGACAACGTCCCGAAGCAGAAGATGTTGGACACCTTCACCGGGAGGAACAGGGCGTTGAGAAGGATCCCGATGGCGGTCCAGGTTCGTACTTGATCGGAGGTGTTCGGGTAGAGGAGTCCGAGAAGAGGAATCATCGCGACATAGAGCAGGCCCAGCCCGAGCGCAGACTTGAAGGCCAGTCGCCAGATCGACCTCGCCCAGAACCAGACGTCCGCCTCCACCCCTCCCCCTACCGCCCTGGCGACGAGAACGGTCGCCGCCGAGTGAAAGCCGAGGGCACCGACGATGAACACACCCTCGATCGTCGTGACGATCTGAAAGACGGCCAGAGCCTCGGTTCCGATTCGCCCGAAGAGGAGCGCATACAAGAACACGCCGCTGCTGAAGACGATCTCCGTGATGAACAACGGCATGACGAGCGGGACCATCGCCCGGCTCTCGGCCCTGGCAACGGCAAATGTCGGGGCGGCGAACCCGATCCCGCGCCGGCGTCCGGCCAGAAAGCCGACCAGGATCACCGCCTTGAGCACCTGCGCCACCAGCAGGCCGATCCCCGCCCCGGGTTCGCCCAGGTCGGCGACGTGCACGAACCCCCACGAGAACCCGGGAGAGAGCAGGCCGGTGGCGATGGCGACGACCATCGGGAGGCGAACCTGTCCGATCGAGCGGAACACCATGGTCGCCACCGATGAGATGGCGATGAAGGGCAGCGTCCCGGCCACCAGCGCCAGGTAACCGGAGGCCGACGCCACCACCTCCGGGTCGGTTCCGATCGCCGTCAGAAAGCCCGAGGATGAGATGACCAGGGGGGCGGCCACCACGGTGCCCAGCACCGTCGCCAGCAAGACCCCCACCCAGGCCAGCCGGGTGATGGCGCGCTGATCGTCGCGGCCCCGCGCCTGCGAGACCAGGATGCCGGTTCCCGAGCCGAGGGCGGACAGCGTCAGGACACCGATGAACAGCAGGTTGTTGGCCAGCCCGACCGCGGCGATGGCAACCGTGCCCAATGAGGCGATGATGACCTGGTTGACGAAACCGACGAACAACTGGAAGCTCGACTCGATGCTCACCGGCACCGCTATCTCGAGGATCTGACGGCGATGAGTCCGGGTCATGCCCCCGATTGTCCCACACGCGAACTGAGACCTGGCATGACCACAGGGGGATGACCCCCCGGGCAAAGCCGTGCGCCATGCGCCATGCGCCATGCGCCATGCGCCATGCGCCATGCGCCATGCGCC
>DAIOGO010000021.1:0-1709 GCA_036745195.1 Actinomycetota bacterium
AGCCACCGTCGAACGCTCCCCGCTTGACGATGTCGCCCTGACGGCGACCATCTCAACCGAGGGGCTGACCAAACACTATGGGAAGAACCTCGCGCTCGAGGCTCTCGACTTGCAGGTTCCGGCCGGTTCCGTCTTCGGCTACCTGGGTCCGAACGGGGCCGGCAAGACCACCACCATCCGCCTGCTGATGGGGTTGCTCCGGCCCACCGCCGGCTCCGCCCGGGTGCTGGGTCTGGACAGCGTGTCCCAGCGCCAGGCCGTTCAGCGCCGGGTCGGCTATCTGCCGGGAGATTTCGTCGGCTACAAGAACCTGACAGGAGCCGAATATCTCCGGTTCCTGCTCGATCTGAGACGACACGACGACCAGAACGTGATGCTCGCCCTCGCCGACCGGTTGGACCTGCCGCTCGACCGGCACATCGGTGACCTCTCGCATGGGAACCGCCAGAAGGTGGGTCTGATCCAGGCCTTCATGCACGAGCCCGAGCTCCTCATCCTCGACGAGCCGACCAGCGGTCTCGACCCACTCGTCCAACAGGAGTTCCTCGCCTTGGTGCGGGAGGCGAAGGATGCGGCCCGGACGGTGTTCCTGTCGAGCCACATCCTGGCCGAGGTCGAAGCCGTGGCCGACACGGTGGCGATCCTGCGGAGGGGACGTCTCGTCCTCACGGAACGGCTGGAGACGCTCAAACAACGCGCCACCCACCGCATCGAGATTGAGTTCTCCCAACCCGTGACCACCGAGACGGTGATCGCCGCTCCGGGAATCCGGGACGTGCTCATGGATGGACGGACCGCCCTGATCACCGTCGAAGGATCCGCCGCCGGCCTGTTCCGGCTACTCGGCCCGATGGGGATCGAGCGGGTCAGGACGCACGAGGCCGACCTCGAGGACATCTTCCTCAGCCACTACCAGGAGTCATGATGCGAACGACCATCTATTTCAAGGATCTCCGGGACCAACGGAGAGGGTTCATCGGCTGGTCGATCGGAGTCATCCTCACCGTAGGGATCATGGGCGCCTTCTGGCCTTTCATGAAGGACATGCCCGACATCGCCGCCTTCGTCGATGCCTATCCGGAGGCAATGCGCAAGCTCTTCCAGATCGAGGCGATGACGTCGGGCGCCGGCTTCTTCAACGTCGAACTCTTCTCGCTGATGCTTCCGATCATCTTCCTGGTGTTCGGAATCTCGCGGGGCGCCCGTCTGGTGGCGGGTGAGGAGGAGGTCGGCACTCTGGAAGTGCTGGCCAGCGTCTCGGTGCCGCGGTACCGCATCCTCCTCGACAAGGCTCTCGCCCTCGTCACCACGGTGAGCGGACTGGGGCTGGTCACCTTCCTGGCCACCTGGATGACCTCGGCACTGTTCGGCATGGGCGTCCCGACCGGTGAGGCGCTGATGGCCTCGGCGGTGATGGCCTTCCTGGGAATCGAGTTCGGGTTGATCGCGCTGGCGGTCGGCGCCTTCAGCGGGCACCGGGGCCTCGCCCTCGGCACTGCCTCGGCCCTGGCGACCGCCTCCTACCTCCTGTACGTGGCGGGTGTCTTCATCGAGGAGCTCGAGACGTGGCGCATCGTCTCGCCGTTCCAGCAGGCGCTGGCCGGGGGGCCGCTGGGAGGCGGGTGGAGGGCCGTGTTCGTGTGGATGCCGTTCGTGGGGGTGCTGGCGGCGTTCGCCTCCGGATGGAGATTCGACCGGCGCGACCTGTC
>DAIOGO010000021.1:1809-24896 GCA_036745195.1 Actinomycetota bacterium
TGGATCGACCCGCAAGGCGTCGGTCTGACGGAGCAATTCGTCCATGCCCCGCATACCGGAACCGGACACGGACTGGTAGGAGGTGGCCACCAGCGAGGACAGGCCGGCCAATCGGTGCAAGGGACCGGCCGCCATCATCAGATCCATCGTGGTGCAGTTGGGATTGGCGATGATCCCCCGGGGCCGGTCACTGACGGCGTGGTCGTTCACCTGGGCGACGACGAGCGGCACATCGGGCTCCATCCGAAAGGCCGAGGAGTTGTCGACCACCACCGCACCCGCCGCCGCAAACGCCGGGGCAAAGCGCCGGGAACGATCACCGCCGGCCGAGAAGAGGGCGATGTCTACTCCCGCCGGGTCGGACACGGCCAGGTCCTCGACCTCGATCTTCCCCCACGGGGTGTCCACCTTGGTGCCGGCCGAGCGCTCCGAGGCGAAGAGGCGGAGATCGTCGGCCGGGAATCCCCGCTCGACGACGATCTCGAGCATGGTGCGACCCACTGCACCGGTGGCGCCGACGATTGCCAGTCTCATGCTCCCTCCTCCGACTCGATCATGGGTGGTTCGAATGCCTTGTGCAGGGTCTGTACCGCCGCCTCGACGTCTTCGCCCGCCACCACGCAAGAGATCCGAATGGTGGACGTCGAGATCATGCCGATGTTGATCCCGGCATCGGCCAGCACCCGGAACACCTTGGCCGCCACCCCCGGATGTGACTTCATTCCCGCCCCCACCAGCGAGACCTTGGCGATGCCGGCGTCGATCTCGACCCCCGCCGCCGACACATCGGCCGCCACCCGGGTGGCGATGGCACGGGCACTCTCGACCGCAGCTTTCGACACCGTGAAGCTGATGTCGGTGCTTCCCTCCTGCGACACGTTCTGAACGATCATGTCGACATTGATCCCCTGGGCGGCCATCGGCTCGAAGAGTGCCGCCGCCACCCCCGGCTGGTCGGGGACGCCGCGCACGGTCACCTTGGCCTCGGAGGTGTCGTGGGCGATTCCGCTGATGATGGCCTCTTCCATGGTGGTCTCCTTCACCCAGGTGCCCTGGTGATCATTGAACGAAGAGCGAACGTGAATCGGGATGTTGAAGCGGCGGCCGAACTCGACCGAACGACTCATGAGGACCCCTGCCCCCGAGGCCGACAGTTCGAGCATCTCCTCGAAGCCGATCTCGTCGAGTTTGCGGGCCGAAGGAACGATGCGCGGGTCGGCGGTGTAGACGCCGTCCACGTCGGTGTAGATCTCGCACACGTCGGCACCGAGGGCGGCAGCGAGCGCCACTGCGGTGGCATCCGAACCACCCCGGCCGATCGTGGTGATCTCCTTGGTGACCGGGTCGACCCCCTGGAATCCGGCAACGATGACCACCTTGCCCTGGTCGAGGCTCTCACGGACCCGCTGACCACGGATCTCGGCGATTTTGGCCGAGCCGTGTTCGCCCTCGGTCAGGATCCCGGCCTGCGATCCGGTGAACGAGACGGCATCGACTCCCCGGTCGATGATGGCCATCGCCACCAACGCCATGGAGATGCGCTCTCCGGCCGTGAGCAGCATGTCCATCTCGCGGGCCGGCGGATGCGGGGAGACGGCTTGGGCGAGTTCGATGAGCTCGTCGGTGCTGTGACCCATGGCGGAGACGACCACTACCACGTCGTTCCCCTCCCGGCGGGTGCCGACGACGCGATCGGCCACCCGGCCGATCCGCTCGGGAGTGCCAACCGAGGTGCCACCGTATTTCTGGACGACCAGCGCCAACTCTGACCTATCTGGGGGACTCGACGAGTCTACCCCGGGCCCTGGAGGTCTCAATCCAACCCCGCAACGGCTCGCCGACCGGTTGACGCCGGCGACTCCCTATCATCCCCGTCCGCATGACGGACAAACGCCAACGCCAGAAAGAGGCCAGGGTCGCCCAGCGGCAGATCAAGGCGAAGCAGCAGGCCAAGCGCGAGACCTTCCGCCGGGTGTGGACCGCCCTCGGGGTCGGGGCGGCGGTGGCGGTGGTGTTGTTGCTGACCGCCAACCTCGGCGAAGAAGACTCCACGCTCCCACCCGACTACGAGAAGTACCGGGGACAGCCCACAGCCTGTGAGGGCGCCCTTCCACCCCCGGCCGCCCAGGACACCTTCGGCGAACCGGAAGATCAGAGCCTGGAAGGCCCGGTCGAGGCGGTGCTCACCACCTCATGCGGAGACATCACCGTGGCGCTCGATCCGGCGATGGCGCCGCAGACGGTCAGTTCTTTCGTGTTCCTGGCGCGGGAAGGCTTCTACGACGGAACCGTGTTCCACAGGGTCGTGGATGGCTTCATGATCCAGGGCGGTGACCCGCTCTCCTCCGGATTCGGCGGACCCGGCTACAACCTCCCCGACGAGTTCCCACCCGACGACTTCGTCTACGAGGAAGGAGTGGTGGCAATGGCCAACGCCGGGCGGGGGACCACCGGGAGCCAGTTCTTCATCGTCAGCGGGCCCGACGCCGCCGCCCTTCCCAACTCCTTCACCGTGATCGGACGGGTCACGGAGGGGATGGACGTGGTCAAGACGATTGCGGCCTTGCCGACGGTGGCGCGTCCCGGCCAGGGTGAGCTGAGCCTGCCGGTCGAGACCGTATACATCGAGCGGATAACCATCGGCGGCTGAGGCGGCGGCGGCCGCTCGGACCCGGCGGTAGCCTGCCCCCTCGATGGCGGTCGATCTCCACACCCACTCAACGGCCTCGGACGGCTCCAGCAGCCCGGCTGGACTGATGGCCGAGGCGGTCGAGGCGCGCCTCACGACGATTGCCCTCACCGACCACGACACGCTGGAAGGCATAGAGGAGGCGGCGGAGGCGGCCAACCGGGTGGGGGTCGAACTGATACCCGGGGTCGAGTTGTCCCTCGAATGGGACAAGGGGGGAATGCACCTGGTGGTGTTGTGGCTCGAACCAGGACCGGGCCCGCTCCAAGACCGGCTGGCGGCGTTGCAGGAGGCACGCTCATCGCGCAACGATCGGATCCTGGCCAGGCTCCACGAACTCGACATGGACGTCTCGCTGGAGGAGTTGCTGGCGGAGGCGGGAACGGGATCGGTGGGTCGCCCCCACATAGCCGCCATCCTCGTCCGCAAGGGATACGTCGGTGACATCCAGGAGGCCTTCAACCTCTACCTGGCCAAGGGGGCGCCTGCCTATTTCGGTCGGGACCGGCTCACCCCCGAGGAAGGGATCTCCCTGGCCGTCGAGGCGGGCGGCGTGCCCATCCTGGCCCACCCCCACACCCTTGGCGTCGACAACCGCTTCGAGTTCGCCGACCTGATGGAGCGGTTGGTGGCGGCGGGTCTGGTGGGGATCGAGTGCCACTACGGGACCTACGAGGCCGACGGTCGCTCGGGGCTCACGGCGATGGCCCGGCGGTTCGGGCTCGTGCCCTCCGGTGGGTCGGACTACCACGGGAGCTACAAACCCGACGTCATGCTCGGATCGGGCAAGGTCGGGCTGAGCGTCCCCGATCACATCCTCGAGGAACTGGCCGGTCGCCGGGGCGGCGGATGAGCGAGACCGTGACGATCGCCAAGGCTGCTTCCATCGTGGCAGCCGGCGTTCTGGTCTCCCGATTGCTCGGCTTCGGGCGCAGTGTCCTCATCAACGGGTTGTTCGGACTCGGGCCCGACAACGACCTCTACCAGGCGGCCTTCACCATCCCCGACTGGATCTTCTTCATGATGGCGGGCGGTTATCTGTCGATAACGCTGGTCCCGATCCTGGCCCGTCACCTCGCCGCTGACGACCGCCGGGGGATCCAGGAGTCCTTCGCCTCCGTCTTCACCCTCGTCACCGGGGCCATGCTGGCGCTGACGCTGGTGACGATGGCGGCGGCCCGCCCCATCAGCCTCTTCTTCTTCCCGCGCTTCTCGGGAGACGTCGACCGGCTGGCGGCGATGATGCGGATCGCCCTCGCCTCACAGGTGTTCTTCGCAGCCGGGACGCTGCTGATGGCGGTCCAGTACACCCACCGGCGATTTCTGGTCCCCACCCTCGCCCCGCTGATCTACAACGCCGGCATCATCCTCGGTGGTCTGATCGGCTGGTGGGCCGGCGACCCCACCCCGGAGGCCTTCATGTGGGGGGGTCTGGCCGGAGCGGTGGTGGGGAACTTCGCCCTCCAGTGGTGGGGGGCGGCGAGGCTCGGAGTGCGGCTGCTCGACGGTTCCCGGCTCCGCCACCCGGCGGTACGCGAATACTTCGGACTCGCCCTCCCACTGATGATCGGACAATCGGCGGTGGCCCTCGACGAACAGTGGCCCCGGTGGTTCGGTCAACTGGCAGACAGCGGAACGGTGTCGGGACTGGTGGCGGCCCGCCAGCTCAACATGCTCCCGGTCGGGGTCATCGCCCAGGCGGCGGGAGTGGCGGCCTACCCGTTCCTCGCCCGCCTCTTCTCCGAGAACCGCCCCGCCGACTTCCGCCAAACGGTCGAACGTTCGGTTCGTTCGGCGGTGGCGGTTTCGGGGCTGGCCATGGCGGCCGTGATCGCCCTCGCCACTCCCCTCGTCCGCCTCGCCTACCAGCGGGGGCGGTTCGGACCGGAGGACACCGTCTTCGTGGCCTCGCTCCTCGCCATCTATGCCCTGTCGATACCGTTGTGGAGCGCTCACCAGGTGTTCAGCCGGGCGTTCTACTCCCAGCGCCGCATGTGGCTGCCGGTGTTGATCGGGACCGGGGTGACCGCCGTCACCGTCCCGGCCCTCTTCGTGGTGACGCCCCGCTGGGGAGGGCCCGGGATCGCCACGGTTTCGGTGGTGGGGATGCTGGCCTACACGGCGGCCATCGCACTCATGTGGTACCGGGAGGGGTCTGACCGCGCCACCCTGCTGAGCATGGGGAAGACGGTGGTGGGTGCGGGGCTGGCCGGCGGGGCCGGGTGGCTGGTGATGCGGCTGGTTCCGGGTTCGACCACCGCCGCCACGCTGGGTCAACTGGCGGCGGGCTCCCTGGCGGTCCTGGCCGTGTACCTGCTGACGGCGCGGGTTCTCGGCCTGGACGAGATCAACCTGTTGGTGCGACGCGCCACCGACCGGGCCTGACCCCGGGGTGATGACCGGTCACTCGACCAGAGTGGTCCATCCGTAGGGGTCAGGGGCGATCCCACCGTGGATGTCGGTCAGCGCCTTGCGCAGACGCAGGCTGTGGGAGCCCACCTCCCCCGAGCCCACCAGCAGCTCCTCGCCATCGTGAAAGAAGGTCCCCACCGGCGAGAGCACGGCGGCAGTGCCCGACAACGCGGCCTCGCCATCGGGCCGGGCGGCCCACTCGACCACCTCCTGCACTGACACGGTTCGCTCCTCCACCCGGTATCCGAGATCGGAGGCAAGCTGGAGCAGCGACGCCCGGGTCACGCCGTGCAGGAACGAGTCGGTGAGCGCCGGCGTCACCACCCGCTCGCCATCGATGAGCATGAAATTGGCGGCACCGGTCTCTTGAACCTGCCCGTTGGGGGCAAACAGCACCTGATCCACTCCGAAATGACGCTTGGCGGCCAGCGTCGGCCCCAGAGCCATGGCGTAGTTTGCGCCCGACTTGACCATCCCGAACTGGGGAGTGGTCCTCAGCCGCTCGGTTTCGATCAGAAGCTTGAGCGGTCGCACCCCACCGGAGAAGTAATCGCCCACCGGGCTGGTCAACACATAGAGCAGAGCGGTCTTCGAGGGTGAGGCGGCGGCACCGATGTTGGGCTCGGTTCCGAGCAGGGTGGGTCGCAGATAGAGGGATCCGGGCGCCGGCGGAACCTGGGCGAGATTCGCCTCGACCGCCATCTGGATCATCTCGGACAACATCTCAGCCGGGGGCTCCGGCAGGTAGATGATCGAGGCCGAATGGCGCATGCGGTCGACATGGGCCGCGCTCCGAAAGATCCGGACCCTCCCGTCGACCCCGAGGTGGGCTTTGAGACCCTCGAAGCAGGCACTGCCGTAGTGAAGGGCGTGGGTGGCCGGGTGAAAGGACAAGGGGGCCGTCGGCTCGAGCCCGGGGCCATCCCAGTTCTCGCCGTTCCAGCGGGCGACCGAGATCATCGGGCCAAAAGCCGTGCCAAACGGCGCCGGTGACGCTGAAGGCGTTGTCATCGTTCCTCCTGTTGTGCCCTATGCGTACAACTGCAGGCCGAGATGCTCATTCGGGCATCACCGGCGGGGCGAAGCGGCCAAACGGTGGCGGCTGTCCCGACCTCACCCAGGCCGGCGGGATCGGCTGACGGGGCGGCAACGCCCGCGCCATCTCCTCTTCCGCCAGCAACTCGGTGACCACCGCCGCCACCGCCGCCGCCTCGTAGAGACCGGCACCACCCCGGATGGTCAGATCGTCCATACCGCCAGCCTAGGCGGATCAGAAGATCAGCAGTCAGCCATCAGCAATCGGCAATCGGCAGTCGGCAGTCGGCGGCCAGGTTCAAAGTTCAAAGTTCAAAGTTCGCGTTCAACCTTGAACGTTCGACCCTCACCCCGTCTTTCGTTCATCGTTCATCGTTCCTCGTTCATCGGTCGGTTCGAAGTTCACGTTCAACCTTGAACTTTCAACCTTCAACACCATCTTCCGTTCCTCGTTCATCGTTCATCGTTCCTCGTTCCTGTTCCTCGTTCATCGTTCATCGTTCATCGTTCCCCCGAACGGGGTACCTTTCTGACATGGGGCAGGCGGTGACGTGGCAGGATCGGTTCCGGTACTGGTTCGACCGGCTGTTGTCACGCGGCTCCGCCGCCGCCATCGGGTGGGTGGTGTGGATCGCGGTGCTGCTGGCCGTGGCGGGGGGATTGGTCTTTTGGGCACTCGGGATCGAGTTCGATGGTCGATCCGGCCCGGTCGAGTCGTTCTGGCAGGCATTCCTGATCGCCATCGGCGCCGGCGGGATCGTCGACGGCGGCTGGGTGGCCCGGGCCGCCACCTTCCTCTTCGTGTTCGCAGGCGTGTTCCTGACGGGTTCCCTGATCGGTGTCCTGGTCGCCGCCGTCACCAAACGGTTAGACGAGCTGCGCCGGGGTCGCAGCCGGGTGCTGGAGAATGATCACACGGTGGTGGTGGGGTGGTCGCCCCGGCTCATGGCCGTGATCGACGAGTTGCTGGCCGACGGTGGCCCGGGTCGGAAGGTATCGGTGGTGGTGCTGGCCGATCGGGACAAGCAAGAGATGGAGGACGAGTTCAGGGCCCGCCATCCCGGTCGTGACCGCCGCCGGGTGCTGTTTCGTACCGGGAATCCGTCGCTGCGGTCCGACCTCGAACTGGTCGGCGTCGACGGCGCTCGCTCGGTGATCGTCCTCTCGGAGGGCAGCTATGTCGACGCAGTGGCGGTTCGCAGGGCGCTGGCGGCCAACGAGGTGGAGCCGGATGAGGCGCACGTGGTGGCCGAACTGGTCAATGCCAGGGTCGCCAAGTCGTTGGTGGCGTCCACCGGCGGCGGCATCGCCACGGTGATCGTGGGCGAGGTGGTGTCCGACATGTTCGCCCAGGCGGTCAGGGCGCCGGGAATGGCACAGGTGTTCGACGACCTCCTCTCGTTCGGTGGACACGAGCTGTATGTGGTCCCGCCCGGGGACCTGGTCGGCTTTCCCTTCTACGAATCGATGCTGGCCGGCGACGGGATGGCGGTACTGGGAGTGGTTGGCCCCGACTCGGTTCCCGAACTGCTCCCGCTCCCCGATCGGGTGATCACCCCCCGGGACCGCCTGGTCGTGATCGCAGAACGTGCCGGGTCACGCCCCACCCGGAGTAGCGAGGTGTACGAGGCGGTGACCGCCCTTCCGGTGGTGCCCGAACCAAGCCGGATCGTGATGATCGGTTGGAACGACATGGCGCCGGGTGTCCTCGATCGACTCTCGGCCTATCTGCCGGAAGGTTCCCGGGTCCAGGTCATGGCCGACTCGACGTTGTTGCGTGACGGCCTGCCCACCTGGTCGTGGTCGGTGAAAGGCGGCTTCACACACACCAAACACGACCCGGCCCAGATCCTCGGCATGATCTCCGACCTGGGGGCCGATGTGGTGGCCGTGCTCGGCTACTCGCACGGTCTGACCAACGACGAGGCCGACGCCATGACGCTTCTGACGCTTCTGACCCTCGATCGGGCCAGGGACAACGGCCAGATGGGGGCAGGACGGATTGTCACCCATCTCTTCGACAGCGAACTGGCTCCGCTGGCCCGGGCCAGGGCCAAGGGTGATTTCGTCATCACCGACACCCTCGCCAGTCGAATGCTCGTCCACGCCTCACGTGACCGGGAGCTGAGCCCGGTGTATGGCGAACTCTTCGATGCGGATGGGCCGATCGTCGACACCGTCGAGGTGGGGCCATGCACCACCCCCTACGGGTCGGTCGTAGCCGGACTGGTCGCCGATCAGATGGTCCCGATCGGTGTCATCCTCGCCGGCCAGGTGACCCTCAATCCGTCCAGAGGCACCGTGTTCACGTTCCAGCCGGGAGACCGGGTCGCAGTGATCCGCCGCCTCCGGCTCCGCGACGTCTGGGTGACGATCGAGCGGCAGGGTCCGATCGCCGGTCGCTGATTTGTTCCCGCGCCCGTTCAAGTTCTGAACGCCGAATGCCGATCATCCGGACATGAAGCGCTTGGCATCGCGTTCGAATCGTTTGTTCCTGTCCGTCCTCGTGCTCATGCTGTCCTGGGGCGCCGCTCCGGCATGGGCCTGTGGTGGCCCCAGTGCTCTCCCGACCGCCGCCACCGTCGATCTCGACGATGACGTTGCCCAGTGGGGGGTGTGGTGCGGGGGTGCCCCGATCACCGGCCTGACCGCCTCCGCCCAGAGCCTCCTCGTGGACTACCGGCACTCGGGAGGCGACTCCTCGGAGTTTGCCCATGTCTACCGCAACCTGCTTCCCGACCTCACTGCCAACACCTTCAAGCTGAATCTCGACTTCAACTACCAACCGGGTGGAGGCAGTGCCACGGCCGACGCCGTCCAGTTCAGCATGAGCGCCTGGCGGAACCAGACCCGGTACGAGTGGGCCGTCGAGTGGATCAACCAGGGTACGACCAACACCTGGCGGTTCTGGGACGGGACCAAGTTCGTGGACCTCGGTGTCAGCCGCGACCTCAGCCCGGGGGTGTGGCACAAGGTGGAACTGGTGGGAACCATCACCACGACCGGCCAGGTCCGCTACACCTCGTTCAAGGTGGACGGCCACACGTCGCAGATCCGGCTCGAGACGAACCCGGTGGCCTACCCCGGATGGCCCGACCAACTGGCCGTAGCCACCACGATCGTCGGGACCGGTGGCGAGGCATTCTCGATGTACCTCGACGAGGTGGACTTCAGCCGTTCGACCGTTGGCAATCCCTCGGTGGACAACGGAGCCGCCCAGGCCAAGGCGACGAAGACCCCCAAGAAGTAGCCAGGGTCGATAGCATCGACAACCGAGCCCTTCACCCATGCATCTTCTCGAACGCCCGGAACTGAACCAACTCCACCTCAACGGTCGCTTCGACGCCTTCGCCGCTCCCGCCGTGTCGGAGGCCCTCACCCGGGTGGCGGCCCCGGGGGCAACCGTGGTGGTCGACCTCTCGGCGGTGGAGTTCATCGATTCCACCGGGCTGGCCACCCTGGTTCAGGCCCTGAAACTGCAGCAGGCGAGCAAGGGCGATCTGATCCTGCGATCACCCACCGACGCAGTCCGCGTCATCCTCGAACTGACGCGACTCGATCGCGCCTTCGCCATCGAGCCGTGAACGCCCAGAGCACGCTGACCCGGGTCGTGGAACGGGCCGGGCAGCGGCTGGTCGAAGCCGGCGCCACCTTTCTCCACCTGAAGGCAGTCGATGAGGAGTGGATTCACGGAGTTCGCTCCGCCGAACCACAGCAGATCGATTCGGCGGGGATCGTGATCGAGTGGCTGGGACCGTTGCGCCGGGTCGCGGTCGAAAGCGAACTCGAGACGATCGCGGCCGTTGCCGATGGGATGCGGAGGATCGACTTCCAGCGATCGCTCCTCGAGCGCCTGGCCGACATCACATCCATGCCGGCCGGTCTCACCAGCTCCGAAGCGATCCAGGCGATCACAGACCGGGCGCGAAAGGCGATGGCCGTCTCCCGGATCTCGCTGGAGATCCGGACCGCCGAGGCCATCCACCGTGCCGAGAGTGGAGCGCCCAAGTCCGAGGCCGAGCGCCTCGTCACCATTCCCACCCTGACCGCCCATTCCACGATGACGATCCCCGCCCTCCTCGACGAGGATCTGATCGACCTGATCCAACTGGTGGCCGCCCACCTGGCGACGGCCATCGAGAACGCCCTCGCTCACGAACAGTCCCTCCATCAGGCGCGGATCGAGGAGGAGTACGAAATCGCCTCGCGGGTCCAGCAGGCGGTACTCACCCGCCGCCCGGTTCCATCCATCGAGGGGCTCGACCTCGACGCCACCAGCCGGCCGGCCCGCATCGTGGGCGGGGACTTCTACGAATTCCTACCGGCCGGTCCCGACGCCACGCTGGTCGTGGTCGGTGATGTCTCCGGCAAAGGTCTCCCGGCAGCCATCCTCACCTCACTCACCCTCTCCACCATCTCCGCCAAGGTGGAGTTCCTGCCCACCCCCACGCCTGAGCTGATCATGGCCCGAGCCGCCGAGGACCTCTACCAACCTTTCACCGATGTAGGCATGTTCACCACCGCGGTTGTGGCCCGAATCGAGCCGCGTCGCATGGTGACTGCCAACGCCGGGCACGGGCTCGTGATCCACCGGCCGTGGGGGAGGCCTCCCCGTCTCGTCACTCCGACCGACGCCCCGATCGGTGTGCTCCAGTTGACCAGCGGGGACACGACCGAAGTCGTGCTCGACCCCGGCGATCTGGTGCTGGTTGCCTCCGATGGCATCACCGACCAGCGATCACCCGTCGGTGACCTGTTCGGGCTGGAGCGGCTGAAGGGCCTGATCGACGATGGGGACGACAAGGAGGCGTCGGCCTGGGTGGATCGGATCCTGGCGGCGGTGGACGCCCACGCCGACGGCCGCGAGCAGGACGACGACCAGACCCTGCTCGCCATTCGAGCCACCGCGGAAGGCATCCTCAGATTCGAATTGCCCCCAGACCTCGAAGCGCTACGCGCCCTCCCGGGCCATCTGGCGCCGGCGATCCCGGAGGCGACGACTCGTTCCAGGGTGGAGCTGGCGGTGCACGAGTTGTGTGTCAACGCCATCACTCACGGGGAGTGTCGCTCGCCAATCGCCATCATGGTGTGGGGCGACGCCGGGCGGACGGTGGTAGAGGTGGCATACGACGGGATCACTTTCGACCCCTCGGCTCCGGTGAAGGTGCCGGACGAACCGACCGTTCACGGGTATGGATTGGGAATCATCCACCACCTCAGCGACGAGGTGGTCTACGTCCGCCGCCGGCTCAACCAGACCCGGCTCTTCTTCCGCGACCGTTCGTCGCCCGAGTGACCAAGTTCACCAACGACTCGGCCACGTCGTCCATCGACACGGCCCCGGCAGCGCGGCGATTGGCCTCCCCGATCGCCCGGTGTCTGTCCGGTTCATCGATCAGGCGCTGAACCGCCCCGGCCAGGGAGTCGGCGTCGTCGGGTTGAAACTGCTCGCCCTCGAACCCCTGCTCGTGCATCAGATCCAGGAAGTCGCCGATTGCAGGCATGATCACCGCCCGGGCATGTTCCCCGGCTTGGTGCAACACCCCCGAGGCGCCGGTGGTCGAGGTGTATGGCATCACCACCGCCCAACAGGAGGCGAACAGGTCGGGAAGGTCCTCCTCCTCGACATAGCCGGTGAAACGGACATTGCTCAGATGGGAGAAGCGGCCGGCGACTCCCTGCAGGTACCCGGTCGCATTCGGGTTGTCGGTCCCCGCCACCACCACCTCCAACTCCACGCCCCGTTTGGCCAGTATCTCGGCTGCCTCCAGCAGTACCTCGACCCGTTTGTAGGTCCCGAACTTGCCGAAGGCCAACAGCCGGACCACGTCCGGGACTCCCGGATCCCTCACCACCGGCCCGAACGATCCGTGGGGGACGTGCTCGACGTTGCCCGCCCGATACCGGGCAACGAGGAACTCGACATAACGGGGAACGGTGACGGTGACCAGGTTCGCCCGGAGCAGCAACCAGGTCAGAAACCTCCCGCCCAATCGGTAGGCCAGCCTCCACACCCGATTGCCACCGAAGCCGACCTGCTCCGGGGCGATCATGTCGGCCAGGTTGTGGAGGATCACAACCGAGGGGACGCCGGCCAGACGGCACAAGGCCGGGGTCGCCAGCCCGACGGCGGCGGGCACCGGGTGCCGCCCGAAGCTGGCGTTCTGCAGGTTGAAAATCACAGCCTGTGGCGGCGTGCGCCGTATCCGGGCCACCAGCCGGAGGGGATTGTCCATACGGTCCAACCCCCACCCCGCCTCGACTCCAGGCGGATAGACGCCTTCGTCCAATTCGTCGGAGAGAACCGTCAGGCGGCCGACCCCCGGATGCCGGCGGAGTGCCTCGGCGAGATGAAAGCCGTATTCGGTGAGGCTCGAACGGCTCGGCGGGTGGGCCGAGACGAGTACGAGGTCGATACCGCTCATGACTCGACTGCCCTCACCATGGAATACACCATCCACCGCCCCCGCTCGATGACCATGACCACCCGGTACGTCTCCACCGTCTCCAGCTGCGCCTCACCGACCGTTCTCGCCACCTCGAGATCCCGATCGGAGATCTCTACCAGCCACTCTTCGGGGTGGAGGTACCCGGCCGACAAGCGGTGGAAACCGGTCTCGACCACGGAAGCTGCTCCCACCGGCTGTGATCGGGCAAACTCGAGCGCCGGGCCGGTGAAGTACCGGTCGAGTCGATCGACCTGTCCGCTGGATTGGGCCCTGCCCAGTTCCAGCCAGGCACCCTCATAGGCCTGGGCGACGGCGTCCTGCACGAGCGGTGAGAGCCCACCGGGGTCGGTCCATTCGACCGAAGGCAAGGCCAGGTCGGGAGGGAGTCCGAGATCGGCCGGCGCCTCCAGCGTCACCGCGGATCCGGCGCCGAACACCAACCCGGCAGTTCTGGCGGTGGCCAGCGCCAAACCCGAACCGAGCGCCAGCAGGATCGCCAGCGCCAACAACTGCCGGGGTCGCAGGTTGCCCATCACTGCACTCCGAACTCGATCACGAGGGGATCGGATCGACGACCGAGGAGCACGGTCGAGACCACGAGGCGCTCTGGGCGGTTGGGGGCCAATATCGAGACCGTGAGCCGTCGGGCCGTGACGACCGCCGGGATGAGGTCGCGACGCTGATCCTCGTGCTCGACCACCACCACCACCGACGTCCCGTCGGGAATCGGATTGCCGAGTCGGTCGACCAGGTCCGCGGTAGTGACGCTCAAGCGCGAGCGTCCGTCGGCGGGTGGCACCAGACCGGTCGCCTCGAACGAGAAGGGAACCGGTTCGGCCGGGTAGAACTGGATCGAAGCGCCGGCCGCGGTCTGGCCCAACGTCGCCGAAGCCTCCCCCGTCCCCTCCAAACCGCCCACCGGGAGCACTCCCACCGCCAAACCGAATTCCGAACCGACCTCGACCCTCTCGACGGAGCCGTCCGGGTAGCGGATGGACAGCTCGACGGGCGTCTGGTCGGAGGCAGGGTTGCCAAACCGGTCCGCCACGAAGGCGAGCAGGGTCAGCTCGCCCGGGCCGACATGCGCCCGCTCGGGGGCGACGGTGGTGCTCTCGACCCGAAGATCGGCGGCAGGCGACACCTCGACATGGGCGAGGGCCGAGTCGGTGCCGAGTTGGGCCACGACCGTCGCCGTCCCGGCGACATCGGTGCTCAATTCGATGACGGCCGAACCACCGGCAAGTTCGAAAGGCCGGCTGGTGCCGCCGTAAGCCGTGATGAGTCTCACGATCCCTGATCCATCCGACCCTCCCCCAATTCGCACCTCGAAGGGCTCGCCGGCGATGGCGGTGCCTCCTGGGATGGTGACGGTGAGGGCGTTCTGGGCGGTGGCGGGGATGGCGAGAGCGAGCATGGTCAACGGCACCAGGAAGGGAATCTTCTTCCTCATGGTTCCCCCAAGAGCCCGTCCGCCCGCACCGTTACCCGCCAGTCACCACCGGCGAGGCCACCCACCGGGCCAGAACCGAGCGACCCGGCCAATTCGAGATCGCCGTCCACCCCCACCCGCACGACGGAAACCGACAGCGGGAGCAGGTTCCCGGGGGGTGCCAGGTCGAAGGAGCGCCGGGCGGCTGGCCGCACTCCCTCCGAGAGATAGGTGCGCTCGGCCCACACCAACCGGTCGCCCTGAAACCACCCCACCAGCAATGCCGGCACCACGACCGGTACCGGGCCGACATTGGCAACGGAGCCCTGTAGCCGGGCGCCGTCGAAACCGAGACCTTCGACGACGAGAGGTCGGGTGGTGTTCTGATCACTGACGACCGAGCCGATCGTCAGGTCGATCCGGCCGATGTCCTCTTCCGCCAGTTGCCGGGTCCCCACCCGGCCGGCGACACCCTCGAACGTGATCCGGAAGACGGTCTCCTCCCCCGGGAGCAGTTGGTGGGTCATCACCTCACCGGCGGCGTGTTCGGTCAGCGGGGATCCGAGCAGATCACGAATCAGCGCCGACACGCTCACGTCGGCCGGAAGACCCGATCCATTCACCAGGCTGCCCACCACATGCACCAGGCCCCCGCTCATCACCGCCCGGGCGTCGACGAGGCGGATGGTCGGAGCCTGGGCATCGGGCCGCAGTCGCCGTGTGTCCTCCAGATCCTCCGGCAACACCAACCAGGGGGCCGCCTCCACCGCCCGGGAGGCGACTTCGCCTGCTCCTGGCAGTCTCGGCCGGAGCGGGGCCTCCACGAACCAGTCCCCGCTCCGCTCCACCACCGGCACCGACACCGTGCCGGTGCGCCGTCCGAACCCGTCGAGTGTCTCCAGATCCAGTTGGACCTCTCCGGCCCCGATGCTCACCGGGGTGACGTTCAGCACACGAGAAAAGGAGCGGTCCAGACCCACCTCGAGACTCTGATCCGATAGGAACTGCTCGAAGGTGACCTCTGCCTCCGGATCCACCGACCGGAAGGCGTCGTCGAAGCGACCTTCGATGACGGCCCGCAGGTACTGCTCGGCGACCTCCTCGGGTTGATCGACCATCAGGCTCTGGAGCAGAGGCAGGACCATGGCGGCCACCACCGCCAGACCCATCGCACCCGACGAGGCCAGCAGCCAGAAGTGGGGCTGCCCAACCGAGGTGGCCGCCTCCGGGGCGGGGACATCGACCGGTCGGGTGGCGGGGTCGGTGTCCTTCAACATCCGGATCAAGGCGGTGTCGGCGATGGTCGACCGGCGTAGGTGCCGGGCCCTCCAGCGACTCTGACCGAGCGCGCCCAGCCCCGTCAGTACCATCACCGGTGGCACGATCCCCCACCACAGGTCCTGCCAGTCCGTGGCGGCCGGGGCGGGCGGCGCCGGCAGAGCCACTCCGGCCCTCTCCCAGACCACGACGCCGTTGCGCAACCGGGCCGCCGACGTCCAACCGGTGAAGTGGAGCAATGGGTCGTAGAAGCGGTCGTTGCTGAACACGAACTTGAGCCCGAAATCGTCGGGATCGGTCAGCACCTGCCGGAGGGCGTCGATTCCTTCCTGTCCGGCGAACTTGGCTCCGTCGAGACGCTCGATCGGAGCCGCCACCAGCACCGGCAACCGGCGGGCACTGTGGTAGTCGCCTTCGACGTTGCCGGCCTCGGTCCCGGCCGCAAGCCCCGCCAACTGGTCCCCCATCCCCAGGGTGAGATATCTCCACTGCCAGTGGCGATCCTTGGCGAGGAACTCGACCACCGGACGGAAATCGATCGGATCGGGTTGCAGGCGCCAGAGTTGGGAGAGATTGGCGACCACGAACGCCGGTACCACCAGCACGACGGCGATGAGGGTTCGCAGGGCCACCTTCCCGCGCCGGTCGACCTCTCCCCGGCCGATCCCGTGGTCCCAGGCCCGCCTGAACAAGTCGCCCAACAAGGGGGAAGCGACGACGATCGCCCAAAAGGTGAACCGATCGAGGGCGAGTACGTCGAAAGCTCCGCCGAGGATTGCCCGGGCCACCGGGGTGGTTCCCCCCAGTCCGAGCAGCGTCAGCATCACCATCGAGATGGTGAGCGGCCACCGGTCACGCCGCAGTCCCTTCGCCAAGACATAACCCCATCCGAGGACGGCAGCCCCCCAAGGAATCACGAAGAACATGAGGGCCGAAGAGGCCGCCGAGAAGAAGGCGTCGCGGCTGCCATGCGGGATCGGCACCTGGCGGATCGGATCGACGGCACTCCAGATCCAGTAGGGAAGGAGTACGGCGCCGATGGTCACGAACGCCAGGAGCGCCAGAAGAAGGCCCCGACCGAGCACCGCCGCAAAACGGGCCCGACCTTCGGCGTCCTTCTCGCCCTCGACGAGAACCTTGAGCCCGAGCGAACCGAGGATGAAGACCGCCCCGAAGATGATGGTGACGTGGTGGACCGCCGCCGACGCCGCCACCAGCAGCACGGACTGACCCAGCGCCCGGACGTCGCCGGAGCGGAGCCAGCTGACCACGGCCGCCGAGGCGTGCAGCAGGATCGCCATCGAGAGGATGGTCGGCAACTGACCGAAGACATGGACCGTCTGGACGAGCGAGGTCGACAAGACCATTCCCAGGGCGGCGAAACCGGCACTCCGCTCTCCCACCCACAGCGAGGCGAAGCGATGGACACCCCCGATCAAGAGCAGCACGGCGGCGACCTGCACCACCGCATAGGCCGCTTCCAGCCCCACCACCCCCCCGACGGCGGCCAGCAGTTGGTGGGCGGCGGGCGGGTAGCTCGCCACCGAAAAGCCCGTGTACCAGCGAGGCTCGAACATCTCGAACCAGGACCGTTGGTAATGATCGGCGAAGAAGATGTGCACCCAGGCGTCATAGGTGCCGCGCCAAGAGCCACCAAACAGCAGGCCGCCGTGGAACACGCCGCCCAGGACCAGCGCCAGCAGATACGGTCCCCGGCCCCCGAGATCGGCGGTTGACCTTCTCCGGGCGGATGCCGTCAGGCCGTCTGCTGGAGCAGCGGTGATTCCGGCGTCAGGGGGGGACATACGGGCTCACGGTAGGCGCCAAACATCGCCATTCCCCTGATTCGAACCACGTCACGCAGGAAGCGAAACGGCTCGACGAGCGGGTTCACCTTGGAGAAGGGGGCGTCGAACCAGCGGACCGGCTCTTCCCCGACCGAGAAGCCAAGGCGCTTGGCGAGATACAGCACCTCGAGGTCGAAGGCGAACCCGTCGAGACGCTGGCGAGAGAAGATGGAGTGGGCGGCGGTGCGCGTGAACAGCTTGAAGCCGCACTGGGTGTCACGCACGGTCGTACGGATCACGACCCGAACCAGCCACTGCAGACCGCGGCTCAGTCCTTCCCGCAGATTCGATCGATTCGCCACCGTCGCCCCGGCCGAGGCCCGCGAGCCGACCACCACGTCGCAGGGCCCTTGCTCGATCCTGGCCAGCAGATGATCGAGCTCATCGATCGGGGTCGAGTTGTCGGCGTCGCAGAAGAGAATCAGGTCGCCCCGGGCCGCCAGCATGCCATTCCGGACCGCTGCCCCTTTGCCCTGGTTGTGGGGTGCCCGGATGACCTTCAAGTTGGCCAGGTCGAGGTCCTCGACCAGACCGACGGTTCCATCGGTGGATCCGTCGTCCGAGACGATGCACTCCCAGTCCAATCCCGAACGAGAGATGTGAACGGCGATCGCGGCGAGCGTGGGAAGGATGCGTTCCGCTTCGTTGTAGGTGGGAATCACCACCGAGAGCCGTGGACGGCTGCTGCTGGGCGTACTGCGCCACTGATCGAACAATGCGTAGGTCATGTCTCCCTCGTGCCGGGGTACATATCGGCAGCGGAGAACCGGGGCTTGAGGAGGTCAATCCGGAGGCAGTTCGACGAGTTCGATCAGCGTTCCCAGCAGATCCCGCGGATGCACGAAGGCGATCCTGGCGCCCCTACCCCCTGTCCGCGGCACGGCGTCGATCAGCCGGGCGCCCTCGGAGGCCAGATGGGCGAGGGCCAGATCGATGTCCGCGACGGCGAAGGCCACGTGGTGGAGGCCCTCACCGCGCTGGGCGAGGAAACGTCCGACTGGAGAGTCGGACGACAAGGGCATGAGCAGTTGCACATGGCTGCCTCCCACGGCGAGCATCGCCTCCTCCACGCCCTGCTCCGCCACCACCTCCCGATGGAGCGGTTTCACCCCGTACCGCTCTTCGAACCCGAGGATGGCGGCATCGAGATCATGAACCGCGATCCCGACGTGATCGAGGTTGACCAGTTTCACCGGGCCGATCGTACCGGCCCGGGCGACGGCCCTTGTATCCATTTCAGCCGCTCATCCGTCTCTTGCTCGTACAAACCCGGACCAAGGAGGTTCTCATGAAGTACATCAACGAAGCAGGATGGGATCGGATCATCCGCGTGGCGCTCGGACTGGTCATGCTCGCCCTCGGGTGGGCGGAAGTGGTCACCGGGACGGCGGGATCGGTTCTGAAGTTCCTCGGATTCGTCCCACTGGCCACCGGGCTGCTGGGTTGGTGCCCGCTCTATGCCATCTTCCGATTCCGCACCAACGGACGCAACGCCAGTCCGGCCGCCGTCTGACAACCCGACCCGAAGGTGACGATGCTCGACCACTCAACCATCACCGACCAGCCCGTCTTGATCGAGGTCACCGCTCCGTGGTGCCACGTGTGCCGGGCGATGCAACCCGATCTCGATCGGGTGGCGGCCGCCTACCGGGGGAAGGTGAGCCTTCAGGTCGTCGATGCGAGCATCGATGGGGAGAGGGTGGCGTCCCTCGGTGTGCGGGGGACGCCAACCCTCATCGGCCTGCGCCGCGGTGAGGAGGTGTTTCGTCATACCGGCTGGATCGGCCCGGCCGAGCTCGACCGCCTGGTCGCCGATCTGTCCACCGGCCGGCCCGCCACGGTGGGCAAGGGCTCCGATGCGCTCATCCGTCTCGCTGCCGGCTCCTTTCTCATCGCTCTCGGGCTGATCGCCTCGGCCTGGATCCCGCTCGGCCTGGGAGCGGCGACTGTAGGCTGGGGCCTGGTTGGATGGCGGCGACGCCGATGACCGACATCCGCCCCGACCTCGCCGAACACACCGACACCCTCTATCGCTTCGCCCTGAGCACGGTCCGCGACCCGCACCGGGCAGCCGACCTGGTGCAGGAGACCCTGATCAGGGCAATCGAGCGGCAGGAGCAGTACCGGGGGGATGCACCGCTCGGTGCCTGGTTGCGGCGCATCCTCCACAACCTGGCCATCGACGGGGCGCGCCGCTCGAGCCGGGAGGTGGTGGTCGAGGAGGTCGAAGACAACTGGCGCGACGACGCCTACACCGTGGATCCGGCGGCGGTGGCAGAGCGTACCCAGACCCGGGAGGAACTGGAGGATGCCCTGGCACGGCTTCCCTACATCTACCGGGTGTCCGTGGTCCTTCACGACGCCGAAGGCTGGACCGTGCGCGAGATAGCCGAACTCCAGAACGTCGGTATCCCTGCCGCCAAACAACGCCTCCGCCGCGGGCGGATGGCGCTGGTCAGCGCCCTCGCCGAAGGACACGATCGCCGCCACATCCTGGAAGGAGTTCCCATGCGCTGCTGGGATGCCCGCCAACACGTATCCGACTACCTCGACGGCACTCTCGAGACCTCGCTCGCAAGGGTGGTGGAGGCCCACCTCGAGATCTGCCCCACCTGCCCTCCCCTCTACGCCGCCCTGGTCGGAACCCACCAGCGGATGACCGAGTTGCGTGACCCCGACACCGTGATCCCACCCGATCTGGAGAGGCGCATCCAAGGGATCGTGGGCGAGCGGACCGCTTGAACCGCCCGCAGGTGGGGATCGGTCGCGCGATAGGCTCTGGTCATGAACATCCCAGTGATCACGGGCGTGGCCAGAACTCCGATCGGAAAGCTGGGCGGCGCCCTCAGCAACCTGAGAGCCGTAGAACTGGGTGCGATCGCCATGACCGCAGCCGTCGAGCGCTCGGGCACCGAACCATCCGCCATCGACGAGATCGTCTTCGGTCAGGTCCTGCAGGCGGGCGAAGGCCAGATCACCGCCCGCCAGGCTGCCGTCCGCGCCGGCCTCCCGATGACGGTTCCGGCCGTGACAATCAACAAGGTGTGTCTGTCGGGCCTGGCCGCCATCGGCCTGGCGGCGCGGGCGATCCGGGTCGGTGACGCCGGTCAGGTGCTGGCGGGAGGGATGGAGTCGATGTCCAACGCCCCCCACGTGGTCCGCGAAGTGCGCTGGGGCGTAAAGATGGGCGATGTGACGATGGTGGACGTGATGACCCACGACGGGCTGTACTGCGCCTTCGACCACTGCACCATGGGCGAGTCGTCGGACCACAAGAACCGCGCCCTGGGGATCGGCCGCGCCGAGCAAGACGAGTGGTCACTTCGTTCCCACCAACTGGCCCAGGCCGCCACCGAGTCGGGCAACTTCGCGAACGAGATCGTGCCGGTCCCCGTCCCCCAGCGCAAGGGTGATCCGGTCCTCGTGACCAGGGACGAGGGCATTCGCGACACCCTGACGATGGACTCCCTCACCGGACTGCGCCCGGCATTCGCCGCCGACGGCACCATCACCGCCGGGAACGCCTCACAGATCTCGGACGGGGCGGCGGCGGTGATCGTGGCCGACCGGGCGGCGGCCGAACTGGCGGGTTCCCCCATCCTGGCCGAGATCCTGTCCTACGGCCAGATCGGCGGGAGCGACGCCACCCTCCATGAGAGACCGGCCGAGGCGATCCGGGTGGCGGTCAAGAACGCCGGCCTCGAACCGTCGGACCTCGACCTGGTTGAGATCAACGAGGCCTTCGCCGCGGTCGCCCTGTGGTCGACCAGGATGCTCGACCTCGACCCTGCCAAGGTCAACGTTCGTGGCGGGGCGGTGGCCCTCGGTCATCCCATCGGCGCCAGCGGCGCCCGACTGGTGGTCACCCTGATCGAGGCCCTGCACGCCCGGGGTGGTGGGGTGGGAGCCGTGTCGTTGTGTGGCGGGGGCGGCCAGGGTGATGCCCTCGTGATCCGGGTGACCGGCTGATGGCGGAGATACCCGATCGCAATCTGGGTCTCGACCTGGCCAGAGTCACGGAAACCGCCGCCATGGCCGGGGCGCGCTGGCAGGGCCGGGGCGACAAGGAGGCCGCCGACCAGGCAGCGGTGGATGGGATGCGGGCCCACCTGGGAACGCTCAACCTCGACGGGATCGTCGTCATCGGAGAGGGCGAGAAGGACGAGGCTCCCATGCTCCACAACGGGGAGCATGTCGGCAACGGCGAGGGCAGCCCGGTCGATGTGGCGGTGGACCCGATCGACGGGACCAGCCTCACGGCCGCCGGGATGCCGGGAGCCCTCTCGGTCATCGCCGTGTCCGAGCGCGGGACGATGTTCTTCCCCGGATCGATGGTCTACATGGACAAGATCGCGGTGGGGCCCGAAGCGAAGGGCCTGATCGACCTCGATGCCCCCATCGAACACAACCTTCGAAAGGTGGCCAAGGCCAAGGAGGGGGATGTCAACGACCTCACGGTCATCATCCTGGATCGGCCCCGCAACGCCCACTACATCCAGGCGGTGCGGGAGGCCGGGGCCAGGATCCGCTTGATCCGCGACGGCGATGTCCAGGGGGCGATCGCCGCCGCCGCGGCCGGATCGGGGATCGACCTGCTGGTCGGGATCGGCGGATCACCGGAGGGGGTGCTGGCCGCCGCCGCCCTTCGCTGCATGGGGGGAGAGATCCAGGGGAGGTTGTGGGCCAGGGATGACGCCGACCGGGCATACGCCCACGAACACGGGTTCGACCTCGGCCGGATCATGGGCATCACCGATCTGGTCGGCGGGACCAACGTCTCCTTCGCCGCCACCGGAGTGACCGGGGGTGAGTTCCTGCGGGGGGTCCAGTTCCACGGGGACGGCGCCATCACCCATTCGGTGATGATGCGCTCCAAGACCGGATCGATCAGGTACATGGATGCCCACCACAACCTGACCAAGCTCCGGACGATCTCCTCCATCGAGTACGGCTGACAGGAGCCGGATCAGGCCCGGCGCAGATCCAACCCGGCGTTGAACACCAGCGCCACGAGCACCAGGGCGCCACCGAGCAATGCCGACCCGCCCGGGTCCTCGCTGACGAAGAGCCATACCCAGAGCGGACCGAGGACGGTCTCCAGGAGCGAGACCAGGGTGACCTCGGCGGCCGGTGCCATTCTCGCCCCCACCGCAAACAGCGCCCACCCCGTTCCGAGCTGGAAGCCGCCGAAAACCACGAGCAATCCGAGGTCCCGAGCCGACACGGTCAGATCGGCGGCCAGCACAGACGAAACGCTGACACCGATCAGGGTTCCTACCAGCATGGCGGGGGTCATCCGGATGTGACGCTGACGGCGGATGATCACCGTCGCCAGGGCGAACGCACCGGCGATGCCGAGGGCAATCAGATCGCCGAGCCTCGAGCCGCCACCTGCCGAGCCTCGCACCATCACCCCGACGCCCACCATGCTCAGCAGCATCGCCAGCCCGGTGCGGGCGTTGATCTTCTCGCCGAGCAACAGCCAGGCGAGGACCGCGGCGATCAGCGGGCCAGACGCCAGGATGATGACCGTGTTGGCCACGCTGGTCAGGCCCAGCGCCAGGACAAAGCCCAGCGAAGCGGCGGCCAGGCAGGCGCCGACCAGCACCCCCGGCAGCCCGATCTGGCGCACCCACGACAATGACTGCCGGCGACCTTGGGCCAGGACGTAACCCAGCAGGAAGATGGTGGCGAACAACGAGCGCCAGAAGCTGATGGTCCAGGAGTCGGTGACATCCAGAAGCCGCACGATCAGCCCGCCAGTGCTCCACACCGCGGCGGCGGCCGCCACCAGCAGCAGCCCGGTGGCCCGACGCTGAAAGAGTTCGTGTGACGGGCCAGGGATGGACATGTCCGGGTGAACCTAGGGGGAAAAGGCGAAAGAAGGAAGAAGGAAGAACGAAGAACGAAGAACGAAGAACGAAGAACGAAGAACGAAGAACGAAGAA